>DASSAD010000377.1:0-2052 GCA_035685725.1 Amycolatopsis sp.
GTCGGCCAGCTTGATGACCAGCACCCGGGGATCGCGCGCCATCGCGATGACCATCTTGCGGATGGTCTCGGCCTCGGCCGCGGTGCCGAGCTTCACCTTGTCCAGTTTGGTGACGCCGTCGACGAGCTGGGCGACCTTGTCCCCGAAGTCGTCGGCGAGTTTCTCCAGGGAATACCCGGTGTCCTCGACGGTGTCGTGCAGCAGCGCGGCGACCAACGTGATGGTGTCCATGCCGAGCTCGGCCAGGATCGTCGCAACGGCCAGCGGGTGCGTGATGTACGGGTCACCCGACTTGCGCCGCTGCTCCCGGTGCAGCTCCTCGGCGACGTCGTAAGCGCGCTGGAGCAGGCTCAGATCGGCGTTGGGATGCAGCTCCCGGTGGATCGCCGCCAGTGGTTCGAGCACCTGCTTGACCGAGGCCGCGCGCTGCGCGGTGATCCGCCGCGCCAGCCGGGCCCGGACGCGCCGGGTCGCCGAGGGGGCCCGGGTCACACCGTGTTGTCCGAGCGCACCGTCCGAAGCGGGCACCGCGGAACCAACCTCTTGGCTCACCCCCACCTCCTGCCGTTCGCGTGACCTCTGGAACAACAAGCGTAACCCTCATACGCCGAACAGCCTTAGCTCGGCCGGTTTCCGGCGTTGATCGGGGTCTTTCGGGTAGTCAAGCGGTCAGCAGGGAGTGCACCTTCCGGGTGCCCAGCGCGGCCCGGCCGTCCAGGCCGGCCAGTTCGAGCACGACGGAGATCCCGGCGACCGTCGCGCCCGCCTGGCCGAGCAGCCGGCAGACGGCGTCGACGGTGCCCCCGGTCGCCAGGACGTCGTCCAGGACGGCGACCCTGGCGCCGGGCCGGGTGACCCCGGCCGGCAGTTCCAGTGCCGCTGTGCCGTATTCCAGCGCGTATTCGACGCGGCCCGCGACGGCGGGCAGCTTGCCCGGCTTGCGTACCAGCACGACGCCGGTTCCGAGCCGGTATCCGACCGCCGCGGCGAGCACGAAACCGCGCGCCTCCACGCCCGCCAGCAGCTCGACGTCCGGTTCGATCGTCTCGGCGAGCGCGTCGACCACCGTGGCGAAACCGTCACCGTCGGCGAACAACGGCGACAGGTCGCGAAAAAGCACGCCGGGTTCGGGAAAGTCGGGAACCGTGGTGATCAGGCCGAGCGCGGCTTCGAGGTCCACCGCCCTCAGCGCCTCCGCTTACCCGACGGGCGGGTGCCACGACGCTGATGCGCCCTCGGCGTCCTGGCCGGGGCGCTGGCCGCCGCCGCGTACGCCTTTTCCTTGCGCAGCTCGGATTCCAGGGCGTCGTCGTCGGTGGGGTCGAAGTCCTCTTCGGCGGCGTCGCGCTCGGCGGCCTTGCGGGCCAGGTTGGCCCGCCGGGCCCGGACCCGCTCGGCCTGCTGACGGAACTTCGGGTCGCGCATCTTGAAGTCCACCAGCAGCGGCGTGGCCAGGAACAGCGAGGACAGCACACCGGCCAGCATGCCCGTGAGCTGGACCAGCGCGAGGTCCTGCAGGGTCCCCGCGCCGAGCAGGAAGTAGCCGACGACGAGCAGGCCGATCACCGGCAGCAACCCGATGATCGAGGTGTTGATCGAGCGCATCAGGGTCTGGTTGAGCGCCAGGTTCGCGGTCTCGGCGTAGGTTCGGCGCGTCAGCCCGAGCAGGCCCCGGCTGTTCTCCTTGACCTTGTCGAAGACCACCACCGTGTCGTACAGCGAGAACCCGAGGATGGTGAGCAGGCCGATGACGGTCGCCGGGGACACCTGGAACCCGACCAGCGCGTAGACGCCCGCGGTGACCAGGATGTCGTGCGCCAGCGAGATCAGTGCCGCCAGCGCCATCCAGCGTTCGAAGTAGATCGCCAGGAAGATCGTCACCAGCACCAGGAAGACGGCGAGCGCGATCAACGCCTGCTGCGAGATCTCCTGGCCCCAGGACGCGCTCACCGCGCTGTCGCTGATCGACTGCTGGCTCGGCTGCCCGTTCGCGCCGAGCGGCTGCAACTGCTGGAACAGCGCCTGCTCGACCTTCGTCACGGTCGCCTGGTC
>DASSAD010000378.1:0-2371 GCA_035685725.1 Amycolatopsis sp.
GAGTGGGGAGACATGGCCTAGGTTCGTCCCGTCGTCGAGAGGCGGGAGGCGGGATGGGCGGGTTCACCGCGACCGGGCTGGAGCGGCTGCGCCGGGTGCTGGCGCGACATGTCGAGGGCGGCCGGGTGCCTGGCCTGGTCGCGCTGGTCGACCGCGGCGGCGAGACCGAGGTGGTCGACCTCGGCGCGACCGCGGTCGACGGCGGCACGCCGGTGGCCCGGGACACGATCTTCCGGATCACCTCGATGACCAAGCCGGTCACGGCGGTGGCCGCGCTGATGCTGGTCGAGGACTGCGTGCTGCGGCTCGACGACCCGGTCGACGAGCTCCTGCCGGAACTCGCCGACATGCAGGTGCTCAAGAACCCGGGCAGCCCGCTCGAGGAGACCGTGCCCGCCGCGCGCCCGATCACGCTGCGCGACCTGCTCACCTTCCGGGCCGGCTTCGGCGCGGTCTGGGATCCGGACTGGCCGATCACCGCCGCGCTGCGGGAACACGGCGTGGCCGTCGGGCCGCCGCGCATGGCCCCGGAGCCGACGCCCGCGCCCGACCTGTTCCTGCGCCGCCTCGGCGAGCTCCCCCTGCTGCACCAGCCGGGCGAGGGCTGGCTCTACCACACCGGCCTGGCCGTGGCCGGCGTGCTCATCGCGCGGGCGAGCGGCCGCCCGTTCCCGGAGTTCCTGCGGCGGCGCCTGTTCGAGCCGCTGGGCATGGACGACACGGCGTTCCACGTCCCGGCGGACAAGCAGGACCGTTTCGTCACCCTGTACCGCGATGATCCGGAGTCCGGTTCGCTCGCCATGATGGATCCGGCCGAGGGCGGCCGCTGGAGCGAGCCGCCGCTGTTCCCGGACGGGGGCGGCGACCTGGTCTCCACCGTCGACGACTACCTGGCCTTCGCCAGGATGCTGATGGGCGGGGGCAGGTACAGCGGAACCAGACTCCTGTCACGCCCTTCGGTCGAACTGATGACCGGCGACCGGATCACCGCCGCGAACAAGGAGCACACCGGGCTGGTGCCGGGCATGTGGGACGCGACCGGCTGGGGCTTCGGCGTGTCCGTGGCCACCGCCCGCACCGGCCCCGCCGCGCCGGGCCGCTACGGCTGGAACGGCGGGCTCGGCACCGCCTGGTTCAACGACCCGCGTGAGCGGCTGACCGGGATCCTGTTGACCCAGCGGTCGTTCGACTCGCCCAAGCCACCCCGCATCGTCGAGGACTTCGAAACCTGTGCCTACGCCGCGCTCGCCGACTGAGGCGGTCGCCGACCGACGCCCTCAGCGATTGGGGCGCCCGCCGACCGAAGCCCGGCACCGCCGCGGTTCCGCGGCGCCGCGGGATGCCCGGGGCGCGGATCCGGCCGGACAGCGGCCGGATCGCGCCGCGAGGCCGCGGCCGTGCCGGGCTCTACGGCCGGTCTACGCCGCGTCGGCGGCCTGCTCCGCGAACCGATCCGGAAAATCCGTGCGCAGCACCGAGAACGTCACCATGTCGCGCCACCGGCCAGCCCGGAACGCGGCGCCGCGCACCACGCCCTCGCGGGTGAAGCCCGCCTTCTCCAGCGAGCGCTGCTCGGCGATGTTGTCGACCTCCGTGCCCGCCTCGATCCGGAAGGCCTGCGTGTAGCCGAGCAGGTAGTGCACCAGCGCGCGCTGCGCCTCGGTGCCGTAGCCCTTGCCTCGGGCCGTGCTGACCAGGCCTATCCCGATGTTCCAGGTGAACGAGATCGGTCCGGTGCGCACCCGGTGCCAGCCGACGGTTCCGACCGTCTCGCCCTCCGCGACGATCGCGAGCACCCCGCCCTCCTCGTGCAGCAGGCCGTTCTCCGCGAAATCCCGCCGCAGTCCGGCGTTCGACCGGAATCCGTAGTAGCCGAAGGCGCTCGCCTCCACCGGATCGGTTCGCGTGAGTTCCAGCACGGGCAGGTCGGCGTCGGCCATGGGGCGCAGGATCACGTTCGGTGCCATGCGCGCGATCGTAGTCCGCTCCGGATGTCGTGCGGCGCACCGGCTCTACGATCGACGGACGGGTGCCGCGCGGCACGGCGGCCAGGGCCCCGGTGTCGGGGAATCCCCAGCTCAGCAGGGAAAAACCGGTGCGGAAACCGCGAAGCCGGGGCCGACCGGGTGATCTTGCTCATACCGGCGGCGTGGCGAGGTGCGTGGCGCTGCTTCGGATACGAGCATCAATACCTGTCCGGAACAGCCCCTTCTCCCTGGCCGCGACCCAGAGGGACGGACCCGGCGGCCATCAGCCCAACGGCGCAAGCCTGCGGCGTATCCCGGCCACAGGGGTTTACCGACCACGCTGCGGTGGCATCTTTGCCACGTTCCGTGCGTAACCCCAACGCACTCCTACGGGAAAGGCCGGC
>DASSAD010000379.1:0-12643 GCA_035685725.1 Amycolatopsis sp.
GTAGTTGGCCGTACGCGATTATGTTGTGCAAACAAACATTTAGGTTACAGGCTGTGCTTCTCGTATGGCGCACTGTTGATCGACCGGTACCGTTCGCCCGTCGAGCCCGGCACAGTCGCCGGGCCGTTCTCGGGTCCGCTGGAACACGGCGGGGAGGGAGAGACAGCGTGCGGAGAACCACGACGCTGCTGGCCACCGCGATGGCGGGAGTGCTCGCGCTGGGGGGATGTGCCAAGGACACCGGGGGCGGGAGCGGCGCGAACGCCGCCGCGGGGGGTTCCTGCGTCACCTCGGCACCCCCGGCGGCACCGGCCGCGACCACGTCTTCGAGCGCGCCGACCACCAAGGTGGACGCCAGCGCGATGCGGGTCGGTCTTTCCTTCGACATCGGCGGCCGCGGGGACGCCTCCTTCAACGACGCGGCCGGGGCCGGGGTCGACAAGGCCAAACAGGACTTCGGGATCAAGGACGTCAACGAGAGCTCGGCCGGCGCCAGCGAGGACGAGTCCGCCCGGGAGCAGCGCCTGACCCAGCAGGCCGCCAACGGCTACAACCCGGTGATCGCGGTCGGTTACGCCTACGCGGACGCGGTCAAGGCCGTCGCGACGAAGTTCCCGAACACCAAGTTCGCGATCATCGATGACGACTCGGTGGTTCTGCCGAACGTGACTCCGCTGGTGTTCTCCGAAGAACAGGGCTCGTTCCTGGTCGGTGTCGCCGCGGTCTACAAGAGCAAGAACTGTCACGTCGGCTTCGTCGGCGGCGTGGACACCCCGCTGATCCAGAAGTTCCAGGCGGGCTTCGACCAGGGCGCGCGGGCGGCCTCGACCAAGGTCGTCATCGAAAACGAGTACCTGAGCCCGGCCGGTGACACCTCCGGCTACCAGGACCCGGCCAAGGGCAACCTGGTCGCCACGGCCGAGATCGGCAAGGGCGCCGACGTCGTCTACCCCGCGGCGGGAGCCTCGGGCAAGGGTGTGTTCGAGGCGGCCAAGTCGGGCAACGCGCTGGCCATCGGGGTGGACTCGGACCAGTACAACCAGGCCACGGTCGCCAACGTCAAGGACGTGATCATGACGTCGATGCTCAAGCGGGTCGATGTCGCGGTCTACGACTACATCCTGGCTGTGGCGACGAACACGCTTTCCGCGCTGCCCCGGCGTTTCGACCTCAAGGTCAACGGTGTCGGCTACGCCACCTCCGGCGGCAAGATCGACGACATCGTGCCGGTCCTGGAGGGCTACAAGCAGGAAATCGTCGACGGCAAGATCACCGTCGCCACCACACCCCAGTGACCGGCCACGGACTGGGCGGCGGGTCGGGCGGCGGGTGGGGCAGCGGGTGGGGCTGCGGGTGGGGAAAGCCATGAGCGGCGCGGAAACCGGTGCGACGCCGGTGGTCGAGTTGGCCGGGATCACCAAACGGTTCCCGGGCGTGGTCGCCAACTCCGCGGTCGACCTCACCGTCCACGCCGGTCGGGTGCATGCCGTGTGCGGCGAGAACGGGGCCGGCAAGTCGACCCTGATGAAGATCCTCTACGGGATGCAGGAACCCGACGAGGGCACGATCTCCATCAACGGGGAGCGGGTCCGGCTGCGCAACCCGCAGGACGCGATCCGGGCCGGAATCGGCATGGTGCATCAGCATTTCATGCTCGCCGACAACCTGACCGTGCTGGAGAACGTGGTGCTGGGCGCGGAGCAGCTGGCCGGGATCGGTCGACGCGCCAGGGCCCGGATCGCCGGGCTGGCGGAGGTGACCAACCTGACCGCACCGCTGGACGCGCTGGTGGAGACCCTCGGCGTGGCCGAGCGCCAACGCGTCGAGATCGTCAAGGTGCTCTACCGCTTCGCCAGGATCATCATCCTGGACGAGCCGACGGCGGTGCTCGTGCCGCAGGAGGTCGAGTCGCTTTTCGACACCGTGCGCGGGATGGCGGCCGAGGGCTACACCTTCCTGTTCATTTCGCACAAACTCGACGAGGTACGGGCGATCGCGGACACGGTCACCGTGATCCGGCGCGGCACCACGGTCGGCACGGTGGACCCGAAGAAGATCTCCTCGCGTGAACTGGCCGAGATGATGGTCGGTGCCCAGCTGCCGAGCCCGCGGGCCCGGGAGTCCACTGTGACCAGTCGCGAGGTGCTGCGGGTCACGGATCTGCGGCTGGCCGCGGAGGGTTCGGCGCGGGCCGTGCTGGACGGTGTCTCGTTGACCGTGCGGGCGGGGGAGGTGCTCGGCATCGCCGGGGTCGAGGGCAACGGGCAGACCGAACTGGTCGAGACCATCATCGGGATGCGCCGGGCCGGCTCGGGCTCCGTCGAACTCCTCGACGCGGGCGGGCACCCGCGTGACCTCACCCGGCTCGGCACGCTCGCGCGGCGTGAGGCGGGCATCGGTTACGTCGCCGAGGACCGCACCCGGCACGGTCTGCTGCTCACCCAGTCGTTGTGGCTGAACCGGGTGCTCGGTTACCAGTCCCGGGAACCGGTCTCGAGTGGACGGTTCCTCGACATCGCCGGCGCGCGCCGGGACACCGAGCGGATCGTGCGCGACTACGACGTCCGCACCCCGGGCATCGATGTGCCCGCCGCCGCGCTGTCGGGCGGGAACCAACAGAAACTCGTGGTGGGACGGGAGCTTTCCGGCGACCCGGTGCTGTTGATCGCGTCGCATCCCACGCGTGGCGTCGACGTCGGCGCGCAGGCGCTCATCTGGGAGCGGATCCACGCGGCCCGGCAGGCGGGCCTGGCGGTGCTGCTGATCTCGGCGGATCTCGACGAGCTGATCGGGCTGTCCGACACGATCCAGGTGATGCTGCGCGGTCGCCTGGTCGGCAGCGCCGATCCCGCGACGGTGACGCCCCGGGAGCTGGGTTCGGCGATGACCGGGGCGGCGGCCGAGGAGGAGGTCGCATGACCACCTCCGCCCGCCGGGTATCAGGAGGACGTCGATGACTTCGTGGCGTACCAAGGTTCTCCCGCCGTTGCTGGCGATCGTGTTTTCGCTGCTGGTCTGCTCGGTCGCGCTGCTCATCTCGGGTTCCGACCCGCTGCGGGCCTACGGCACCATGGTCGGCCAGTTGTTCAAGGGCACGACCGCGGTCGACACGGTGAACCTGGCGACGGTTTATTACCTGTCCGGGCTCGCGGTGGCCATCGGCTTCCAGATGAACCTGTTCAACATCGGCGTCGAGGGGCAGTACCGGTTCGCCGCGGTGGTCGCGGCGATCATGGGCGGCGCGCTGCACCTGCCGCCGGTGCTGCACACCGTGGTGATCATCCTGATCGCGCTGGTCGCCGGCGCGCTGTACGCGGCGCTGCCGGCGATCCTCAAGGTGACCCGCGGGGTCAGCGAGGTCATCTCGACGATCATGTTGAACGCGATCGTCAGCGGGATCGTGGCCTTCCTGATCAACCCGGCGCAGTTCGGCGTGCTCACCGGCAACAACCTCCGCACCCGGCCGATCGACCCGTCGGGCGCGGTGCCGGGGATCGCGATCGGCGGCGGCACGCTGTTCGGCTTCGTGTTCATCGCCTTGGTGATCGGGGTGGCCTACTGGTTCATGCTCAACCGCACCCGCTTCGGGTTCGAGCTCAGGGCCAGCGGCGAGTCCGCGACGGCGGCGGCCGCCGGCGGGGTGAGCGCGAAGCGGATGACGTTCATCGCGATGCTGTTGTCCGGCGCGGTGGCCGGCCTGATCGCGATGCCCGAACTGCTCGGCCGCGACTACAGCTACGCGATCACCTCGACCCAGGGCTACGGGTTCACCGGGATCGCGGTGGCGCTGCTGGGCCGCAACCATCCGGGCGGGATCGCGCTGGGCGCGCTGCTGTGGGCGTTCCTCGACAAGTCGGCGGTTTCGCTGGAACAGGTGAACGTGCCCAAGGAGATCGCGACGATCATGCAGGGCGCCATCGTGCTGTCGGTCGTGGTGGCCTACGAGGTGGTCCGGCGCGCGGATCTGGCCGCGATGCGGCGCCGGGTGGGGCGGGCGGTCTCCGCGCGGCCGGCGAGCGTCGCCGAAGGGGGTGCGCTCTGATGGTGGTGGACAGCCAGGATCCGGGCGGCGCGGCCGCGCCGGTGCGGGCCGTGGCCGTGCCGGCCGTGCCGCCGAGGCGGCGTCTGCCCGGGTGGGCGCGCGGTGTCCTGTGGGCCCTCGGCGTGGTCGCCGTCCTGTCCACGGCGTCGTACTTCACCGGCGACAACACCCTGACCTCGACGGACACCGCGCAGATCGCGTTGCGCCTGGCGCTGCCGATCCTGCTGGCCGGGCTCGGCGGGCTGTGGTCGGAGCGCGCCGGGGTGATCAACATCGGGCTCGAAGGCATGATGATCCTCGGGACCTGGGGCGCGGCCTGGGGCGCCTACTACGGCGGGGTGTGGGCCGGACTGGGCGCGGCGGTGTTGTTCGGCGCGCTGGGCGGACTGCTGCACGCGGTGGCCACGGTGACGTTCAACGTCAACCACATCGTCTCGGGGGTCGCGATCAACCTGCTCGGGCTCGGGGTGGCGCGGTACCTCTCGACGCTGGTCTTCGCGCCGTTGTCCGGAAACCCGCGCCAGTCGCCACCGGTGCCGGTCTTCGACACCTACTCGGCGACCTTCCTGTCGCGGTGGCTCAGCGGTCTGGAAAAGCAGCAGCGAGTCGGGATCTCGGATGTCGCCGGGCTGCTCGACGGCCTGGTCACCGAGGTCGCGCCGCTGACGATGATCGCCGTATTGCTGGTCCCGGTGAGCTACCTGGTGCTGTGGCGGACCCGGTTCGGGCTGCGGTTGCGTTCGTGCGGCGAGAACCCGGTGGCCGCGGAGTCGCTCGGCGTCAACGTGTACCTCTACCGCTATGTCGGGGTGCTCATCTCCGGCGGGCTGGCCGGTATGGGCGGCGCGTCGCTGGTGCTGCTCGCCGGTGGCGGCGGTTATCTGGAGAACCAGACGAACAACCGCGGGTACATCGGCCTGGCGGCGATGATCTTCGGGAACTGGCGGCCGGGCGGGCTGCTCGGCGGTGCGGCCCTGTTCGGCTATGCCGACGGGCTGCGGCTTTCCGGCGGCGGCAAGGCCGTACTGGCGCTGATGTACGGCATGGTGCTGCTGCTCGTGGTACTCGTCGTGGTGCAGCTGATCCGGCGGCAGTGGCTGGCCGCGGCGCTGGGCGTGGCCGGCGCGGGCGTGCTGTACTGGATTTATTGGGCCAACGACGATCTGCCGAGCGATCTGACGCCCTACACCGCGCACTTCGTGACCTTGATCGTGCTGGCCGCCGCGTCGCAGCGGTTGCGCCCGCCGAAGGCGGACGGGGCGCGGTATCGCCGGGGCGAAGGGAGTTAGCGTGCCGGACTGGGACGTGTTGCGGGCCAAGGCGGTGGAAGCCGCGCAGCACGCGTATGCGCCGTACTCGGGTCTGCTGGTCGGTGCGGCCGCGGAGGTCGACGACGGCCGGATCGTGGTGGGCTGCAACGTGGAAAACGCTTCCTACGGGCTGGGCCTGTGCGCGGAATGCACGATGGCGGGCCAGCTCCGGCTTTCCGGCGGCGGGCGGCTGGTCGCCGTCGCGTGCCGGTCGGCCGCGGGCGCGGTGCTGATGCCGTGCGGCCGTTGCCGCCAGGTGCTCTTCGAGCTGGGCGGCGCGGACTGCCTGGTGGACACGCCATCCGGTGCGCTGCCGATGTCGTCGGTGCTGCCCGCGGCGTTCGGGCCGGAGGATCTGCCATGAGCTTCGCCGCGGTGGACATCATCCGTGCCAAGCGGGACGGCCAGCGGCTGACCGCCGGGCAGATCGCCTGGATCGTCGATGCCTACACCCGCGGGACCGTCGCCGAGGAGCAGATGGCGGCGCTCGCGATGGCGATCTTCCTGCGTGGCCTGGACGCGGAGGAGACCGCGGTCTGGACCGGCGCCATGATCGACTCCGGGGACCGGCTCACGCTGGAGGTCGCGCGGCCGACGGTGGACAAGCATTCGACCGGCGGGGTCGGCGACAAGATCACCTTGCCGCTGGCGCCGCTGGTCGCGACCTGCGGTGCCGCCGTGCCGCAGCTGTCCGGGCGCGGTCTCGGGCACACCGGGGGCACGCTGGACAAACTGGAGTCGATCCCGGGCTGGCGCGCCGAGCTGTCCGCGGCGGAGATCACGCGGCAGCTGGGGGAGGTCGGCGCCGTGGTGTGCGCGGCGACCGAAGGGCTCGCCCCGGCGGATCGGAAGCTCTACGCCCTGCGCGACGTGACGGGCACCGTGGAGTCGATCCCGCTGATCGCGAGCTCGATCATGAGCAAGAAGCTCGCGGAGGGCGCGTCCGGCCTCGTGCTGGACGTGAAGACCGGCTCGGGCGCGTTCATGAAGACCCGCGCGCGGGCCCGGGAACTGGCGCGGATCCTGGTGGAGATCGGCGCCGCACACGGCGTGGCCACGACCGCGGTGCTGACCGCCATGGACACCCCGCTGGGGCGCGCGGTCGGCAACGCGGTGGAGGTCGCCGAAGCGGTCGAGGTGCTGCGCGGCGGGGGACCGCCGGACGTCGTCGCACTGACCTGCGCGCTGGCCGGCGAGATGCTCGCGCTCGCTGGTCTGTCCACAGTGGACCCCGCGGCGGTGCTCGCTTCCGGGCAGGCGTACGAAACCTGGTGCCGGATGATCCGCGCCCAGGGCGGCGATCCCGGCGCTCCCCTTCCGGCGCCCCGGCACGTGCATGTCGTGAAGGCCGACCGGGACGGCGTTCTCGCGACCCTGGACGCCTACGCGGTGGGCGTGGCCGCGTGGCGGCTCGGCGCGGGCCGAGCCCGTCGAGGGGACGGGATCCAGCACGCGGCGGGCATCCTGTGCCACGCCAAACCCGGCGAAGTCGTGGCTTCCGGTCAGCCGCTGCTGGAACTCCACACCGACACGCCCGATGCTGTGCCGGCCGCGCTCGACGCCTTGGAGAGCGCTTTCACGATCGCGGATCCCGGCGAGGCCCGGATGGCGGGCGACGACAGCGTCATCATCGACATCCTGCGCTCGTAACGGAACGGGCCCCTTGCCGGCGTTGCGGCAAGGGGCCCGTCGAAGTCAGGTCTCGGGGACCGGGCGGGTTCAGGACTCGGCGGACTCGTCCGGCGCGTCGGGCTTCGCCTTGACCTCGGGCGCCTTGGGAGCGCGGCCGTTACGGGCGCGGCGCGGCTGGCGCGGGGCCGGTGCCGGGGGAGAGATCTGCGGGACGGCCGGTCCGCCGCCGAGCATCAGTTCCGCGAAGGTAGCCATCGCCTCGTCCAGTTGGCCGCCGATCCGCCGCTCCGACTCCTCGTTGTGCTGCCGGAAGACCGAGCTGACCGAGTCCGTGTCGGGCTGCGTCGACAGGGTGCTCTCGACGCGTGAGAAAGCGCTTTTCACGGCGACGCCCAGCTCGCCGAAGCTAGCGGACACCCCGTTCTCGACCGTGTCGATCCGGCTCGAAAGCTCGTCCAGGCGGCCGGTGATCCCATCGAGCCGGGTGGACAGCCCGTCCAGCCGCTGGGAGGAGTCGACCATCTCGCCGGTCTCCTCCAGCGCGGTCCGCAGTGCCTGCGCGGTCGAGTCGATCCGCTCCCGGGTGCCGGCGTCCAGCGTCTCGATGCGCGACCGCAGCTCCGCGTCGCCCGTGTCCACGCGCTCCCGCAGCGCGACCTCGGTCTGGGCGATGCGCTCCTTGACCGGACCCTGCACCGCACCGGGCAGCGCGTCGAGCTTGCTGTCCTGCTTGTCGAGGTGCCCGTTCAGCTCATCGAGCCGGCGGTGGATGTTCTCCAGCTTGTCCTCGAGGCCGTCCATCCGTCCCGCGACGCCTTCGAACCGGGCCGCGACCCCGTCGAGCCTGCCGTCCAGCTGCGCGAACGGCTTGGCCAGCTTGTCGACGATGGACTCGACCGAACGAGCCACCTCGGCCAGCGCGTTGTCCTGGGCTTCGAGCTTGGACATCGCCTCGTCGAGGCGCTCGGCGAGCACGCTGACCTCGGTCCGGTCGGGCAGCTCCGAAAGCCGTTTCCGCACCGCGCCGAGGGAGTCCACGGGCGCCAGGCGGGCGTAGATGTCGTCGAGCGCGTCGAAGATCTGCTGCTGTTCGCTTTCGCGCACCTCAGCGGCGCGCACCAGCATGTTGCGCATCCGGTCGAAGGACGGAGTTCCAAGTTGGTTGTCAGCGGTCACTGCGATGTCCTTCGTCGGCGGGAAAGAAGGGACGGTGGCCGAAGCTTAACCATTGCGGAATTACTCCTGGTCTGCCCCCCTTAACAGCGGCTTCGCGGCACCTAAGGCCGTGCCCGATTTGCGGGGGCCGCACAAAGCCGGAGAGCGGGCACTCGCACGTACGGGTGGGTGAGCCCCGTCGCCGGTACCGTTGGTTCATGTCTGATACCGCGCCGCTGACCTTGGCGAACATCCGCCGGGTGCCCAAGGTGTTGTTGCACGATCACCTCGACGGCGGCCTGCGCCCGGCCACCGTGGTCGAGCTGGCCGAGGCCGCCGGTCATCGGGGCCTGCCCACCACCGACGCCGGCGAGCTCGGCCGGTGGTTCCGCGAGGCGGCGGACTCCGGGTCGCTGGAGAGCTACCTGGAGACCTTCGCCCATACCTGCGGGGTCATGCAGACCGAAGAGGCGCTGGTCAGGGTCGCGGCGGAGTGCGCGGAGGACCTGGCCGCGGACGGCGTCGTCTACGCCGAGGTCCGGTACGCGCCGGAGCTGTTCGTCGAGCGCGGGCTCACCCTCGACGCGGTCGTGGAGGCCGTCCAGGCGGGGTTTGCGGAGGGTGAGCGCCGAGCGGCCGCGAACGGAAAATTCATCCGAATAGGCACTCTTCTGTGTGCGATGCGTCAGCATGCTCGGGCGCAGGAGATCGCCGAGGTAGCGGTCCGTTACCGGGACGCCGGCGTGGCCGGATTCGACATCGCCGGACCCGAGGCAGGGTTCCCGCCGACCCGGAACCTGGATGCGTTCGAATATTTGCGAACCAACAACGCGCATTTCACCGTGCATGCCGGAGAAGCATTCGGATTGGCCTCCATCTGGGAGGCGATTCAGCATTGTGGCGCGGAGCGGCTCGGGCACGGGGTGCGTATTGTCGACGACATAAAATCCGATCCCGACGGGACCGTGCAGCTCGGTCGCCTGGCCGGGTATGTCCGCGACCGGCGCATTCCGTTGGAGGTCTGCCCGACCTCGAACCTGCAGACCGGCGCGGCGCCCTCGATCGTCGAGCATCCGATCGGATTGCTGGCCCGGCTGCGCTTCCGCGTGACCGTCAACACCGACAACCGGTTGATGAGCGGTTGTACGCTGTCCAGTGAGTTCGCCGCCCTCGTCGCGGCGTTCGACTACGGCTGGGCCGATCTCCAGTGGTTCACGCTCAACGCGATGAAGTCCGCGTTCCTCGATTTCGACCGCCGCCTCGACCTGATCAACAACGTGATCAAACCCGGCTACGCCGCATTGCTCACCTGAGTTCCACCTGGAATAGGGAGTCGCCGGGCGGAGGTGTCGCCGGGTCCGGTGGCGCTGCGCCCACCCGGCGGCACTCGTGCTGGGCGATATGCCGTTGCTTTCCTTAGCTATGCCAAGTAAAGTCCAGGATGTAGGAGAAACTTCTCACATATTGGGACGGCGATGAGTCAGCTCGTCACGCTGGGCACGCAGAGCAAGCGTCGGTGGATGATCCTCTCGCTGGGCCTCACCGCGCAGACCGCGAGTTGCTCGTTCCTCTACGGTCTTCCGTTCCTCATTCCCGAGATGCACGCCCGATCGCTTGCCGACGCGGGCACCGTCGTCGCGGCACCGAGCATCGGCCTGCTGTGCACACTGATCGCCTGGGGCGCGGCCGCCGACCGCTACGGCGAGCGCTTGGTGATGGCGCTCGGGCTCGGCCTTTCCGGGCTGCTGCTGGTGATCACCGGCCTCACCGCGCCCCCGGCGGGCCCGGAGTTCACGCTCTTCGTGCTGGCCGGCGCGGGTTCGGCGAGTGTCAACGCGGCCAGCGGCCGAGCGGTGCTGGGCTGGTTCGGTCCCGCCGAGCGCGGGACCGCGATGGGGATCCGGCAAACCGCCCAGCCGCTCGGCGTGGGACTGGCCGCGCTCACGCTGCCGCCGCTGGCCCGGCACTGGGGTTTCTTCCCGGCGCTGGAGTTCCCCGCCTGCTTCGCGCTCGTGGCCGCCGTGCTGGTGGCGTGGCTGGTCGTCGACCCGCCACGCCCGGACAAGGTGGCGGGGCAGGAGAAGCCGGTTTCCCCGTACCGCAAGCCCGCGCTCTGGCGGCTGCACGGCGCGAGCGCGCTGCTGGTGGTTCCGCAGTTCGCGGTGTCCGCCTTCGCCCCGGTTTTCCTCGTCCAGGCACGGCATTGGAGTCCGCTGGCCGCCGGCTGGTTCCTCGCCGCGGCCCAGGTGCTGGGCGCGGGCGGGCGGCTGGCGTCGGGTTACTGGTCGGACCGGGTGGGCGGCCGGCTGAAGCCGATGCGGCAACTGGCCGTGGCCAGCACGCTGGTGATGCTGCTGGTCGCGCTCGGGGACGCGACCTGGACGTGGCTGGTGCTGCTCGCGCTCGTGCTCGCCGCGGTGATCACCGTGGCGGACAACGGCCTCGGGTTCACCGCCTCGGCCGAACTGGCCGGCGCGGGGTGGGCGGGCCGTGCGATGGGTGCCCAGAACACGGCCCAGAACCTCGCCGCTTCACTGACTCCGCCGATGCTGGGTCTGGTCATCGGTGACTCGCGGTACGCACTGGCGTTCTGCGTCGCCGCCATCTTCCCGGTGCTGGCCATCGGCCTCACCCCGGTCGGCGCCGAACGCGAACGGCGACCGCGTCAGTCCAATTCGGACAGCCGAAGGTAGTGCGCGGGCAGCGGTTGCCCGCGCACTACCCCCGCGCACGGCTCACTTGTGGACGCGCAGCCGGTTTTCGAAGGTTTCGACGAGCTTGCGCCATTCGCTCTGCTCGGTGTCGAACGGTGCGCTGGGCGCGAGCCGGTTCGGGTCCGGCCGCAGCACGAAGGACACCAGCCAGCCGAGACTCTCCGAAGAGGACAGTGCCGAGGACACGGTCTCGTCGCCGGCCCAGTCGGCCGAGTCGGTGAGCAGTTCGACGGCCAGTTCGAGCTGTGTCGGGTCGACCGAGTCGGTGCCCTCGCCCAGGTCCTCGGCCAGCCCGGCCAGGACGTAGGTGTTGTCGCCGTCCACGTCGATCTCGATCTCGCCCGCGGTGGCCTTGGTCAGCACCTCGGGCCAGGTGGACACCTCGGCCAGGTCGGTCCCGCCGAGTTCGGCGCCGTCGGCCAGTTGGCGGGCCAGCGCCTTCGGCGAGGTGAACACGTCGATCCTGCCCTCGCTGCCGAGGAAGACGGGTTCGTCGTCGAGATAGCACCGCAGCGTGTAGTACTCGGTGTCCGGGGTGATGATCTTGATGGGGTCGATGCCGACCTCGGCCCAGAACCCGGTGGGGGCCTCTTCGCCGGGCTCGGCGTCCTCGTCGGCTTCCGTGGTGTCCAGATCCTCGTCGAGGTCTTCGCCTTCGGCTTCCACCCCGGCTTCGGCTTCCGCCGACTCCTCCAGGAAGGCGGCGAGCTCCTCGGCGGTCTGCTCGAGCACCGTCGCGTCCACCTCGGGGACCTCGACCAGGCCGTCGATGGCGTCCAGCACGGTGTCCCACTTCTCCGACACGGCCTCGGACAGCTCGGCCCACAGCCGCTCGCCCTCGCGCCCGGTGAAGGGCAGCCGCCCCTGGTCGAGCAGCGAGAAGGCTTCGGTGGCGTCGAGGATCTCGTGCACCTCTTCCAGCTCGCACACGTCGGCCAGCGAGCGCACGATGCTGATGATCTCGGCCAGCTCGCTGATCGTCCACGTGTCCGGGTCCTCGGCGACCAACTCGGGAACGCCGACCAGGTCGTAGGAGTGGTCGTCGTCCGGGATCAGCTCCGGGACGTTCAGCACGGGCACCGCGTGCCAGGCCGGATGGTCGATGAGGTCGTGCTGGTCCGCGGTCCGGACGAACGCGGCCAGATGGGCGGCGTCGGGGAAGGCGAAGAGGTCCTCATCGTCGCCGAGGAAGGCCTCCCACTCCTCACCGTCCTCCCGCCAGCGCGGGGCCCAGAGGGTCACCAGGTCCCCCTGCGGCAGCCCGAGTTCGATCGGGACGATGTCCTGTGCCATTCCAGCCCTCCGGATTACCACCTGTGTGTGCGAAGCCTACGGCGTTACGGGCGCGCCCGCGACGGCCCCCGGGGACCCGGTGCGCCAGAGGGGTCCCGTGCCCGTCACGGAGGTTGTCATGGCGTGGCCGTCAACACCCGTGTATGTGTTTTGAACAACTGAACTGGCACCATGGGGACATAATGGCACTCACAGACCTTTTACCAGCGGAACCCGACCCGGACAACCTCTTCGAGGCATTCTCGCATTGGTCCGCCGAGCGCGGTATCGAGTTGTATCCGGCGCAGGAGGAGGCGCTGATCGAGGTCGTCTCGGGTGCCAACGTCATCCTGTCGACCCCGACCGGCTCGGGAAAAAGCCTGGTCGCGGTGGGTGCGCACTTCGCGGCGCTGGCGCATGGCCGGCGCAGTTTCTACACCGCCCCGATCAAGGCGCTGGTCTCGGAGAAGTTCTTCGCTTTGATCGAGATCTTCGGCGCGGACAACGTCGGCATGATG
>DASSAD010000380.1:0-11488 GCA_035685725.1 Amycolatopsis sp.
GGCCACTCATGTCCGTCACGGTCAGCACCGCGTTCTCCACCGCCCAGCCCTCGACGGTCCGGATCCGCGCGTTCAAACCACTCATGAATTGTCCGCCAACTCTTCGAGCACCTGGTCGTATCCCAGGCGCACGTCGTGCGAGGCCTCGCCAAGCAGCGAGACCTGACTGGTGGCCGGCGGGTACCCGCTGGCCACGACCGTGTAGTCACCTTCGGGCAGGTCGCTCACCAGGTACTGGCCGTTCGCGTCGGTCCTGGCCACCGCGGCCACGTTGCCCTCGGCGTCCAGCACCGTGATCCGCGCGTCCGGGACGACCCGGTTGCCCTCGGTGCGGGCGATCCCGGACAGCATGGCCGAAGGGGCCAGCTCGAGATCCTGGCTGAGCATGCCGCTGTCCGGCACCGTCAGCATGACCGCGACCGGGCGCATCCGCTCGGCGCTGGCCACCAGCGTGTACGTGCCCGCTCCCACGTTGGTGAAGGAGTAGCCACCGTCGGTCCGGGTCACGGACGCGCCGGTGACCTCGCCGCGCGAATCGGTCAGGGTGACCGTCGCCGCCGCGACCGCCGTGCCGCGGCCGGCGATCCGCACGACCCCGGTCAGCCCGCCGGAACCGATCAGCGTGAGGTCGAGCCGGGCCGGGCCGGCGCCGACCACCACACTGGCGGCCTGCGGCTGGTGCCCGCCGGCCGACACGATCAGCACGTAGGTACCCCGCCCGGGTGCCCCGATGGTGTAGTCGCCGTCCGAACCGCCGGTGGCCCGCGCCGCCTGGCGACCGCGCTGGTCGATCAGCGTGAGGGCGGCACCGCTCACCGAACTGCCGTCCTGCCTCCGGATGTGCCCGGTGATGGACTGGCCGTCGGTGTGCATCGTGCTCCCGAGTTCGGTTGCGGAACTGCTCATCGGTACCGCTTGTGCGGCGATCTGATACTCACTGTGCCCATTCTCTGCCGCCCGGGCATGCCGGCCCGCACCGGCCCCCACCAGTGCGGGCTCCGGCTCGGGCAGCGCTTCGTTGGCGTCGACCCAACCGTCCGCTTCGGCCGTTTCGGCCTCCAGCATCGCCTCGGCGCCCTCGACCGGCGGGGGGACGGGGCCGCCCTGGAGCGGGATCTCCTTCATGAACAGCAACACCACGGTGGCCAGCAACGCCGCCCCGGCCGCGACATAGAACACGCCGTGCATCGCGTTGGTGAACCCGGTCAGGATCGGCACCTTGAGCGTTTCCGGCAGGTTGGTGATGACCGTGGTGTTGGTCTGCAGCTCGTTGAGCTGAGCGGCGTTGAAGCCGGCCGGCAGGTGCCCGCCGAAGGCATCGGCGATCTTGCTCGGCAGCAGGTTGAACAGGATGGTCAGGAACACCGCCACCCCGAGCGTGCCGCCGATCTGCCGGAAGAACGTCGCCGCCGCCGTGGACACGCCCATGTCGCTGCGCGGGCCCGCGTTCTGCGCCGCGATCACCAGTGTCTGCATGCAGCCACCGAGACCGAGGCCGATGATCAGCGCATAGACCATCGGCTGCCACAGCGGGCTGTCGAAGTGGACCTGTGCGTAGAGCACGGCGCCGACCGCGACGACGAACGTGCCGATCACCGGAAGGACCTTGTACCGGCCGGTCTTCGCCGTCACCATGCCGGAGGTCTGCGACCCCACCATGATGCCCAGCACCAGCGGCAGCATCAGCAGGCCGGCCGCGGTCGGCGAATATCCGCGCACCACCTGGAAATACTGCGGAACCATGGTGATGCCGCCGAACATCGCGACACCGACGATCGTGCCGCCGATGATCGACACGCTGAAGGTGGAGCTGCTGAACAGCCGCAGCGGGATCAGCGCCTCGTCCTTGAGCACGTACTCGACGAAGATGAACAGGATGAGCCCGAAGGCCGCGACCGCGTAGCAGATCACCGAGTCGGTCGAGCCCCAGCCCCAGGCCTGGCCCTGCTCCGCGACGAGCAGCAGCGGCACCACACAGACCGCCAGCGCGATCGCGCCGAACCAGTCGATGCGGTGATCGCGCCGTTGGTGTGGCACGTTCAGGACCTTGCCCACGACGAACAGCGCGACGATCCCGATCGGCACGTTGATCAGGAAGACCCAACGCCAGCCGCTGATGCCGCCCAGTGTGTCGAAACCGGAGAAGAAACCGCCGAGCACCGGGCCGAGCACGGTCGCGATGCCGAAGACCATCATGAAGTAGCCCTGGTACTTCACCCGTTGCCGCGGCGGGACGATGTCGCCGATGATGGTGAAGGCCAGCGACATCAGGCCGCCGGCGCCGAGCCCCTGGAAGGCACGGAAGGCCGCCAGTTCGTACATCGAGGTGACCGTGGTGCACGCGGCGGAGCCGATCACGAACAGCGTGATGGCGGTCAGGTAGAAGGGCTTCCGCCCGTAGATGTCGGACAGCTTGCCGTAAAGCGGCGTCGCGATCGTCGCCGTGATCAGGTACGCGGTGGTCGCCCAGGCCTGCTGGTCGAAGCCGTGCAAGCTGTTGGCGATCCGCACGATCGCCACGCTGACGATGTTCTGGTCCAGCGCCGCCAGGAACATGCCCAGCAGCAGGCCGCTGAGAATGGTCATGATCTGCCGGTGGGACAGTCTCGTCCCGTCTTCGGCGAGGGCTCCCCCCGTTGACGCCGCCGGTTGTCGGGTGGAACTCGTCATTCCTCAAGCCCCTTGTTGTGATCGGCCAGTTGTGGAGTGTGCGTCTCGATGCCGGTGTTGAGCCGGCCGAGCAGTTCGGTCAAGATCCGCCGGTCCGCTTCCGGCCAGTCGGCCAGCACCTCGGCCAGCCATTTGTTCCGCTGCTTGCGGTTCTCCTCGAACACGCGCAGCCCTTCGGCGGTGGGCGCGAGCAGGCAGGCCCGGCCGTCCTCGGGATCGGCCTGACGTTCCACCAGGCCGTGCTGCACCAGTGCGCTGCTCTGCCGGCTGATCGTGGAGATCTCCGCGTGCAGCGACTCGGCGAGCTTGCTCGTCCGCTGCGGTCCGTCGTTGATGAGGTGGAACAGGATCGAGTACGCGGCCCGCTCGATCCCGTCCGGACCATGCTTGGCCACGAGCGACTTCGCCTTGGTGATCATCCGCATGAAGCGGACGAGCTCGACGCCCAGTTCGTCGGCGATGTCCAACTCGGCCTTGGTGAACGCGTCCTCGCGAAGAGGAGACGCCATCCCGCTCACCTTCCAGTACAGATGTCTTAATTGGGCAGTGCAACTAGTTGCCTAGGGCAAGGATGCACCCGATCGGCTGGCGGCGCCAGCGAATTATCACTCTCTGTGTCACAGAACACTTTAGTTGCCAAACGCAACTGGTTT
Organism: Amycolatopsis sp.; assembly: GCA_035685725.1. Lineage (GTDB taxonomy): Bacteria > Actinomycetota > Actinomycetes > Mycobacteriales > Pseudonocardiaceae > Amycolatopsis_E. The sequence continues at coordinate 3,324 of DASSAD010000380.1, forward strand.
TCCGCGGTTTGGTGACTTCCGGGTTCGCGGGCGTCCCCCAAGCTGCTGTAGCCAACGGTATTCCCCGGGTACGACAATCTTGAGCCATGAGTGATGACGCTGCGCTGCACGAACTCATCCGGAATCGGCCGTTTGGCGTACTCGCCACGATCAGGCGCGACGGGAGACCACAGCTGTCCAACGTCAACCACCACTACGACCGGGCGAACGGCACGATCCTGGTCTCGATCACGGACGGGCGAGCCAAGACCCGCAACCTCCGACGGGACCCGCGCGCCAGCTTCCACGTCAGCAGCGCGGACGGCTGGTCCTACGCCGTGGCCGAGGGCGTCGCCGAGTTGTCGCCCGTCGCGAAGGACCCGCACGACGCGACCGTCGAGGAACTGATCGAGCTGTACCGCAGCATCCGGGGCGAGCACCCCGACTGGGACGACTACCGCGCGGCGATGGTCACCGACGAGCGGCTCGTGCTGCGCATCCGGGTGAACCGGGTGATCGGAATGGCCCGCTAATACGTCAAAACGGAAAGACTCTTCCGCAGTGCGGATCTTTTGGTCCAGGATGGCCCCATGGGCACTGAAGCACTGCTGACCAGACTCCGCGATGCGCTCGGCAACGACGCCGTCCTGACCGACCCAGACGTCACGAGCAGCTACTCCCGCGACCAGATGCCGCTGGCTCCCTCGGGAACGCCACTGGCGGTGGTGCTGCCCGCCGACGTCGAAGGGGTGCGGGCGACCGTCCGGGCGTGCGCCGAGGCGAAGGTGCCGATCGTGCCCCGCGGGGCCGGCAGCGGACTCTCCGGCGCGGCCAACGCGATCGACGGCTGCGTGATGCTGGTGATGACCAAGTTCGACCGGGTGCTGGAGATCGACGAGGCGAACCGGATCGCGGTGGTCCAGCCCGGCGTCGTCAACCTCGACTTCCGCACCGCGGTCGAGAAGCGCGGCCTGTTCTACCCACCGGACCCCTCCAGCTACGACTGGTGCACGATCGGCGGCAACCTGTCGACCAACGCCGGCGGCCTGTGCTGCGTGAAGTACGGGGTCACCACCGACTCCGTGCTGGGACTGGAAGTGGTGCTCGCCGACGGCTCGCTGCTGCGGACCGGGCGCCGGACCGTTAAGGGCGTGGCCGGCTACGACCTGGCGAAGCTGTTCATCGGCAGCGAAGGCACCCTCGGCGTGATCACCGAGGCGACCGTCGCACTGCGGCCGCTACCGCAGGCGCCCGGCACGCTGGTGGCCGGCTTCGACACGACGGAAGCGGCCGGCGAGGCGGTGTCGCGGGTGGTGCGGGAAGGCCTGGTGCCGTCCCTGATGGAGATCATGGACGCCAGTTCGATCAAGGCGGCGGAGGCCTACCTCAACACCGACCTCGGCGCCGGCTCGGACTGCCAGGCTCTCCTGCTGTGCCAGTCGGACGCCGGCGGCGACGCGGCGCGGCGGGAACTGGCCGCGCTGGAACAGATCTGCGTCGACTGCGGTGCCTCGATGGCGTACGCGACCGACGACCTGGCCGAAGGCAAGATGCTGCTGCAGGCCCGGCGCGTGGTGCTCACCGCCCTGGAGCGATACGGCGTGTGGCTCACCGACGATGTCTGCGTGCCGCGCACCCGGATCGCCGAGCTGATCGCGGGCTGCCAGCGCATCAGCGAAGAGGTCGGCCTGCGGATCGCGGTGGTGGGGCACGCCGGTGACGGCAACATGCACCCGACGATCGTCTACGCGCCCGACTCCGCGGAGGAGCTCGCGCGGGCCCGCAAGGCATTCGACGACATCCTCGAGGTCGGGCTGTCGCTGGGCGGCACGGTGACCGGCGAGCACGGCGTCGGCAAGATCAAGCGGGACTGGCTGGCCCGGGAGATCGGCCCGGTGGCGATGCGGGTCCACCGGCAGATCAAGGCGGCGCTCGACCCGGAGAACCTGTTCAACCCGGGTTCGATGTTCGCGATGGAGTAAGACGGCGAAGGCCGCCTTGCGCCAGGAACACACTGTCGCAAGGCGGCCTCTCCGCCGGACCGCTCAGCGGTCGATGCGCGGGATCTGCTGGGTGGCATCAGTGTCGGCACGGGCACCGGCATCGGCACTGGCACCGGCACCGGCGGTCTGCGTCCGGCTGCGCCGGTTGCGGGCCCACTCGACGACGATCGGCAGCACCGAGACCAGCACGATCACGATGAAGATCGCCTCGATGTTGTTCTTGATGAACGAGATGTTGCCCAGCACGTGGCCGAGCGCGGTGATGCCGGCGGCCCAGGCGATGCCGCCGATCACGGTGTAGGTGAAGTACTTCTTCGGATCCATCCGGCCGACACCGGCGATCCAGGTGATGAAGGTCCGCACGAACGGCACGAACCGGGCGAGGATGACCGCCTTCGGCCCGTGGTGGTCGAGGAACGCGTGCGTCTTTTCGACGTATTCCTGTTTGAAGAAGCGCGAATCGGGCCGCTTGAACAACGCCGGCCCCACCTTGTATCCCAGGAAGTACCCGACCACGTTACCGAGCAGCGCGGCCACGCTCACCACGAGACAGACGAGCCACAACGGTGCGTGGATCGACCCCTGCGCGACGAACAGACCCGCCGTGAACAGCAGCGAGTCGCCGGGCAGCACCGGGAAGACGCTGCTTTCGATGAAGATGACCAGGCACAACCCGATGATCACGTACGCGCCGAACTGGGTCAGCAGGTATTCCGGGTTGAACCAGTTGGGCATCAGGGCCAGTGTGGTCGTGGTCTCGGCGAGGATCACAGCACAAAACGGTACAGGTTCACCGTGTGTGCCTTCCGTGGCCTCGGCCAAAACGCAAGGTCACAGGACCGGCGGGCACGCCCCGCGCCGGCGCGGAATCCTTAGAAGACGGTAAAAAGATCGATGACCACGCCGGTCAGCAGGCCGAGCAGCACCGCGAGCGCCAGGACCCAGTAGGCGGCCAGCTGCCTGCGCGCCGGAGGTTCCGGGTGTGCGACGGGGCCGCTGACGATCGGCGGTTCGAGCGCCGCGTGTTCGCGTTCCAGCGAACCGGGATCGGCGCCCGACAGCAGGCCGTAGCGCGGCACCAGCGGCTCCGGCCCGGGGCCGGCGGCGGGGGTGCTTCTCGCCTGGGCGCGCAGGGCGTCAGCCAGCAACCGCTCGGGGTCCTCGGCCTCGGTCACGACGAACAGGATAGTCACGGCCGTGCCCGGTCCCGGTTAACCGCGGTCATCCGCGGCGTCACCGAGTGCGAACGAGACCTGTCGCCGAGTGCGAACGAGCCATCTCACCGAGTGCGAACGAACCTCTCACCCCGCGGCTCGTGCCGTGCCGCGGGATCACACGACCCGCTCGCCGCGCCGGAGCACCCGCACCGGCCGCAGGTCGTCGTCGAGCACGACCAGATCGGCGGCAAGTCCCTGCCGCAGCGAGCCGGTGCGATCGTCGACGCCGATCAGCTCGGCCGGGCGGCTGGACGTGGCGCGCACCGCGTCCGGGATGCTCAGCCCGACGACCTGGACCAGGTTGCGGAACGCGACATCCATGGTCAACGTGCTGCCCGCGAGCGACCCGGTCTCGGCCAGCGTCGCGACGCCGTCGCGGACGTCGACCTCCAGCCGGCCCAGGTGATAACGGCCGTCGGCGGCATCGGTGGCCGACATCGCGTCGGTGATCAGGACGGTCCGGCCGCGGCCGGCGAGCCGCGCGGCGAGCCGCACCATCGTGGGATGCACATGCACGAGGTCGCAGATGAGCTCGACGGTGACGCGCTCGTCGTCGAGCAGCGCCCCGATCGGGCCCGGCTCCCGGTGGTGCAACGGGCGCATCCCGTTGAACAGATGGGTGCCCACCGTGGCGCCGGCATCGATCGCCGGGCGGATCTGCTCCTCGGTGCCGTCGGTGTGCCCCAGCGCCGCGATCACGCCGGCGTCGACCAGCCGGCGCACCGCGCGCACCCCGCCGGTCAGTTCCGGCGCGATGGTGACCATGCGGACCGCGCCCCGGCCGGCGCGGAGCAGTGCGTCGATCGTGGCCGCGTCGGGTTCACGCAGCACGGCCGGGTCGTGAGCACCGCAGCGGGCCTCGGCGAGAAACGGGCCTTCGAGGTGGATGCCGGCGAGCTCGCCATCCTCGACCAGTTCCCGCAGCACCGCCTCCTGGTTCACCAGCGTCCGGATCGGCTCGGACACCAGGCTGGCGACCAGCGTCGTGGTGCCGTGGCGGCGGTGGGCGGCGATCGCGCCGACGGCCTCCTTGACCTCCCCGCTGGAAAACGAGCCGCCGCCCCCGCCGTGGCAGTGGGTGTCCACGAAACCGGGCACGACGAGCGCGCCGGCCAGGTCGAACCGGTCGCCGGGCGGGGGTGTACCGGTACCCACCCCGGAGATGAGCCCGTCCGACACCGTCAGCCAGCCACCGCTGACCAGGCCTTCGGGAAGTGCCAGCTTGCCACCGGCGAGCACGAGATCCGTCACGGGCTCCAGCATATATTGGTCTAAACCAACTAGCTCGTCATTGCCTTCTGGAGGGACTCGAGAGCACGGCTCGCGGTGGACTTCACGGTGCCCTTGGAGATGCCCGCGGCCTCGGAGATCTCCGCCTCCGACAGCCCGCCGTAGTAGCGCAGCACGAGCACCTCGCGCTGCCGCGGTGGCAGCTTGGACAGCGCGCTGACCACCGCCTGATGCTCACTGGAGAGCATGGCCAGGCTTTCCGCGGAACGCGCGTTGACCGCGTGCGGCGGCACGTACTCGCGGGCCGTCTTGCGACGCCGCAACACGCTTCTGGACCCGTTGACCACCGCGGTGCGCAGGTAGCCGACCGCGGCCTGGGCGTCACGCAGGCGGCTCCAGTTGCGGTGCAGTCCGGTGAAGGCCTCCTGCACCACGTCCTCGGCCGTGGCGGGCTCGTCGACCAGCAGGATCGCCAGGCGCACCAAGCGCATCCGGTGCGTCCGGTAAAGATCCTCCAGCGTCAGTGGCGCCGCCGGCACCTGCTCGAATCCGTCGATCGTGCGCAGGTGCCCGAGCGTTCGCTCGACGCTGCGTTCGGCGCTGCCGTCCGGCATGTGCTCCGTCCCGTCCTGTGTCCTTCCGACTCGACCAGCGTATAGGTAACGTGCCGGAGGTAGTTCGAGACGGAGGTACTGATGGCCTGGTTCCTGGTGGAAATCCGCTACGTACAGGAGAAGTTCGCGGCGGTCCGACCCGCACACCGCGAGTTCCTCGCCAAGCTCGCGGCCGAGGGCACGGTCGCGGTGGCCGGGCCGATCGGCGACGACGTGGGTGGGCTCGCGCTCTACCAGGCCGAGAACGCCGAGGCGCTGCAGAAGATCATCGACGCGGACCCGTATCACCTCGAAGGGGCGATCGCGGAGCGCTCGGTCCGCGAGTTCAAGCCGGTGGTCGGTTCCTGGGTGCCGTAGCCGCGCGCCCGCCGGGTCCCGTGATCGCCGACTCGCGGGCACCCCTCGCCTCGATGTCGGCGAGGATCGCCCGGTCGGCGCGCGGGATCCGGGTCCGCGCGCCGATCTCGACGATCGGCGGCAGCAGGGCCCGGATCAGCTTGACCACGCCGACCCACCAGGGCACGTGGATGACCCTGGCCCGGCGCCCGATGCCGGCTTCGAGCCGGTCGAGGGCGACCTCGAGCGGGTAGGTGCGCCCGAGCGGGCCGGGAATCCCGGCCCGCATCCGGCCGAAGACGGGATGGGCGTCGGCGCCGTCCACCAGATCCGTGCGGATCCAGGTCGGATGCGCGACGCCGACCTTGACCCCGAGATGCGCGACCTCGCCCCGCAGGCAGTTGCAGAACGCCTCGACACCGGCCTTCGCCGCGCAGTAGTTGGCCATGCCCGGCACGTGGGTGATCGCGGCCAGTGACGAGATCGCCAGCAGGTACCCACGGCGGGCGAGCACATGCGGCAGGGTCACCCGGAACGTCCGCCAGACGCCGAGCAGGTCGACCTCGATGACCCGCTCGAAGGCTTCCCGGTCGATGGACCGCACGAAGCCGGCGGTCGCGATCCCGGCGTTGGCCACCACGATGTCGATGCCGCCGAAGTGCTCGACGATCTCACCGACCGCCTTTTCCAGCGCGGCCCAGTCGGTCACGTCGGCCTCCCAGGACCGGCCACCGACCCGCTTCGCGACCTGGCGCTGCTCCTCGGCCTCCAGCCCCACCAGTGCGATCCGGGCGCCCCGCGCGGCCAGTCGTTCGGCCAGTCCGGCGCCGATGCCCCGCGCCGCTCCGGTGATGACGACCACTTTTCCGGCGACTTTTCCGGAGAGCTTGCCCATGCGCGAAAAGTACCCCACCGCACCGCCGATGGAGACTCTCCGACACCAACCCCGCCACCACCCGGCAGGGGCCGGGCGGTGGCGTTCCGCGTTCCTCGATACTCAGGCGGAAGCCGTGTCGAGCGCGGCGATCTCGCTCTCGGTCAGCTGAAGTTCGACCGAGGCGAGCAGGTCCGTGAGCTGTTCGAGGGTCCGCGCACTGGCGATCGGCGCCGCCACCGTCGGCCGGGCGGCGAGCCAGGCCAGCGACACGGCCGCGGGCGAACTGCCGTGCGCCGCGGCGATCTCGTCCAGCGCCGCCAGCACCCGCTCACCACGGTCGTCGAGGTAGGCGACGGCGCCCTCGGCGCGCACGCTGCCCGCGTTCGCCTCGCGGGTGCGGTACTTCCCGGTCAGGAATCCCTTGGCGAGGGCGAAATAGGGAAGGGTCGACAAACCCTCCTTTTCCACCAGCGGGGCCAGCTCGGTCTCGTAGTCACGCTCCACCAGGTTGTAATGCGGCTGCAGCGCGACATACCGGGCGAATCCCTCACGGTCCGAAATGGACAGAGCCTCGGCGAGCCGCTCGGCGGAATAGTTCGAAGCCGCGATGTACCGGACCTTTCCGGCGCGCACCAGTTCGTCGAACGCGCCCAGCGTTTCCTCGAGCGGCGCGTCGGTGAAGTCGCGGTGCGCGTAGTAGAGGTCGATGTGGTCGGTTTGCAGGCGCCGCAGCGAATCCTCGGCCGCCGCCTGGATGTTCTTGGCCGACAGCCCCGGATGCCGGTCCCAGCTGCCGACCTTCGTCGCGATCACGATGTCGTCGCGGCGACCGCGCCGGGCAAGCCACTTTCCGATGATCGTCTCGGATTCGCCGCCCGAATTGCCGGCCGCGCGGGCCATGTAGACATCCGCGGTGTCGATGAAGTTGCCGCCGGCCGCGGCGTAGGCGTCGAGGACGGCGAAGGACTGCTCTTCGTCCGCGGTCCAGCCGAACACGTTGCCGCCCAGGTTCAGCGGGTACACGTCGAGGTCACTGTTACCGATTTTCACCATGACACCACCGTAATCGAACCAGCCGTCGCCCCACCCTCACCCGGCGTAGCCGGCGGGCGGAATGAATTCAACGCCACATTCGGTTGAGACCGTCATGGTCAATACACTCGGCAAACTGGGCATCTTCCAGTTCTGGTCCACCATCACCCCCGAACTCGCGGCCGGGGTCGAGAAACTCGGTTACGGCGCCATCTGGGCGGGCGGCTCCCCCGACGGAGGACTCGAATTCGTCGACGAACTGCTCGGCGCCACCGAACGGATCGTGGTCGCGACCGGCATCGTGAACATCTGGAAGGACGACGCCGCCACCGTCGGCGCGTCCTACCACCGCATCGCCGCCAAGTACCCGGGCCGGTTCCTGCTCGGTATCGGCATCGGGCACCCCGAGGCGACACAGGAGTACCAGAAGCCCTACGACAAGATCGTCGAGTACCTCGGCCAGCTCGACGAGGCCGGCGTCGGAGTCGAGGACCGGGCACTGGCCGCGCTCGGCCCGCGGGTGATCAAGCTGGCCGGCGAGCGCACCGCGGGCGCCCACCCGTACCTGACCACGCCCGAACACACCCGCCAGGCGCGCGAACTGCTGGGCCCGGGCAGGCTGCTCGCGCCCGAGCACAAGGTCGTGCTGGACACCAACGCCGAGCGCGCCAGGGCGCTGGGCCGCGCGAAGGTCGAGAACCCGTACCTGAAGCTGACCAACTACCTCAGCAACTTCCGGCGGCTCGGCTTCACCGACGAGGACTTCGCGAACGGCGGCAGCGACCGGCTGATCGACGCCGTGGTCGCCTGGGGCACGGCCGAATCCGTCGGCGCCCGCCTGAAGGAGCACCTCGAGGCCGGTGCCGACCACGTGCCG
>DASSAD010000381.1:0-4888 GCA_035685725.1 Amycolatopsis sp.
CCCGGGCCGCCCACTCGCCCGCGGCGCTCGCCACCACCAGACGGTCGCCGGCGCGCCGGACCGAGGACACGTCCACCGGGCGCAGCACGGGCAGATCGAAGGTGCGCTCGAACCGGGCGAAATAGTCCGGCACAACCTCCGAAGCGGGCCGCCCCGGGTCCGGGACGCCCAGGGCCAGGCCCGGCAGGTCGAAGATGCCGTGCACCTTGCCCAGCTTCAGCGACGGCCAGCGGTGCCGCCACGCGCCCCCGGCGCCTTCGGCGTGGTCGAGCACCACGAAGCCGGACCCGTTGCGGAATCCGGCGCGGCGCAGGAAATAGGCGGCCGACAACCCCGCCTGGCCCGCGCCGATCACGACGACCTCGGTCTGCTTGCGCACACCGCTTACAACCCCGGCTCCGGCTCCCGCATGCCCGCGCTGGGTGTCGCGCAGGCGACACCCAGCGCCCTCGAAGCGGGTCACCGCCCCAAGGGATGCGCCGGCGAAGAAGAAATCAGCGACGGCGAATGGCGCGGATGATCGCCAGGACGACGAGGAAAGCGGCGACCCCGGCCAGCACCGGAGCGAACCGCTTGGCGACGGAACTGCCCGCGTAGTCGAACAGGTCGATCGCCTCGGCCTCCTTCTGCGGCGCCGGCTTCACGGCCTCCAGCTTCGGCTTGGCAGCCTCGGCCGCGCCCTCGGCGGGAGCCTGGCCCGCCGCCGATGCGGCCTTCGCCTCCTCCGGCTGGGCCGCCGGCTCCTGCTCGGCGCCCAGCCGCTCGGCGAGGTTCGCCGCGAACTGGTCGAGGATCTTGCCACCCACCTCGGAGATCATCCCGCGGCCGAACTGCGCGGGACGGCCGGTGACGTTCAGGTCGGTGGACACCGCGCCCTTGGTCCCGCCGTCCGCCGCGGTCAGCGTCACGGTCACCGTCGCGGCGGCCGTGCCGGAGCCACGGGCGTCCTTCCCGGAAGCCTTGATGACGATCTTGTGCGCCTTCTCGTCGGCTTCCAGGTACTCGCCGGAACCCTTGTAGAGCAGGGAGATCGGGCCGAGTTTCACCTTCACCGTGCCGGTGAAGGTCTCACCCTCGACCTTGGTCAGCGTTGCCCCCGGCATGCACGGTGCGACACTCTCCGGGTTGGTTACCGCCTTCCACACCTGCTCAGGCGATGCCGGAACAGTGAATTCATGGTCAAGCCGCACGGCCCGACCTCCCTTCGTTGAAAGTTTCTCCAATCCACCTTACTGGCGTCCGCCTTCGTCAAGACGATCTTGTCGACGTGACGGACGCCGCTACCGCCGAGGTGACCCGGAGAGGGTTTCCGCTCACCCGGTCAAGGCGGCGGAAACCGCCCGACCGGTCAGCACCCGGGCCAGTTCCTGGCGGTACTCGACGTCACCGTTGGCGTCGGGTGTCGGGCTGGTGCCCTCGGCCGCGTGCGCGGCGGCGGCCCGGATGTTCTCCGGCGTCGCCGGCTGCCCGAGGAGAGCCTGCTCGACCGCGGTGGCCCGGACCGGGACGGCACCCATGTTCGTCAGCCCGATCCGCGCCTCGGCGATCGCCTCGCCTTCGACGCGGACGGCCACCGCCACCGCGACGATAGACCAGGCCTGCGCGACCCGGTTGAACTTCTCGTAATGCGCGCGCCAGCCGGTGAACTTCGGCACCCGGACCTCGACGAGGATCTCGTCCGGCGCCAGCGATGTGGTGAAGAAGTCCTGGAAGAACTCCGCCGCGGGCACCGTGCGCCGGCCGCCCGGTCCCGCGATCACCATCTCGGTGTCCAGCGCCAGCGCCGGGGCGAGCAGGTCGCCCGCCGGATCGGCATGCGCGATCGACCCGCCGAAGGTGCCGCGATGCCGCACCTGCGGGTCGGCCACCGTGTCGGTCGCCCTGGCCAGCAGCGCGGCGTGCTCGGCGATCGACTGGTCGCGCTGCAGGTCGTAGTGCGTGGTCATGGCGCCGATGACCAGGTGGTCACCCGCGTCGCGGACGCCGCGCAACTCGGCGATCCGGCCGACGTCGACGATCATGGCGGGCGCGGCCAGCCGCATCCGCAGCACCGGCAACAGGCTCTGGCCGCCGGCCAGCACCTTCGCGTCCTCCCCGGCCTCGGCCAGGGCACGGACCGCTTCCTCCACAGTGGACGGAGCGACGTAGTCGAAGGCAGCGGGAATCACTGGGCACCTCCGGAAGCATCGATCGAGCCGAGACCGCCGCCGGCTTCGGCACCGGCCCCGCCGGCGGCCGTGCGGCCCCGGTGGACGGCCGACCAGACCCGCATCGGCGAGCACGGCATTTCGACGTCGTCGATCCCGTACCGCCGGATCGCGTCCACCACCGCGTTGACCACCGCCGGGGTCGAGGCGATGGTGCCCGCCTCGCCGACGCCCTTGACGCCCAAGGGATTCGACGTCGACGGCGTCTCCGTGCGGGCGGTGGTGAACGAAGGCAGATCGGCCGCCGAGGGCAGCAGATAGTCCGCGAACGTGCCGGTGGTCAGCGTGCCGTTCTCGTTGAACACCGCCTCCTCGAACAGGGCCTGCGCGATGCCCTGAGCGAGCCCGCCGTGCACCTGGCCCTCCACGATCAGCGGATTGACCACGGCACCCACGTCGTCCACACACACGTAGGAACGCAGTTGCACCCGGCCCGTCTCGGTGTCCACCTCGGCCGCGCACAGGTGCGTGCCGTGCGGGAACGAGAAGTTCTCCGGGTCGTAGACCGCGTCCGAGTCGACCGTGGGCTCGACCCCGTCCGGCAGATTGTGCGCGGTGAACGTCGCGAACACGACCTCCTGGATCGTGGTCGAGGTGTCCGTGCCGCGCACGGTGAACCTGCCCTGGCCGAACTCGAGGTCGTCCGGCGAGCACTCCATCAGGTGCGCCGCGATGGTGCGGGCCTTCGAGATCACCTTCTCGGCCGCCTTGACCACCGCGATCCCGCCCACGACCAGCGAGCGCGAACCGTAGGTGTCCAGCCCCTTCGGCGAGGACTGGGTGTCCCCGTGGATCACCTCGACGTCCTCGAACGGCACCCCGAGCTGGTCGGCCACGATCTGGCTCCACGCAGTCTCGTGCCCCTGCCCGTGTGCCGACGCGCCGGTGATGACCTCGACCTTGCCGGTCGGCAGCATCCGGATCGCCGCGTGCTCCCAACCGCCGGCGCCGTAGTCGAGCGAGCCGAGGACCCGCGACGGCGCCAGCCCGCACATCTCGGTGAAGGTCGAGACGCCGATCCCGAGCTGCACCGGGTCGTCGCGGTCCCGGCGCTCGGCCTGCTCACGGCGCAGGCCGTCGTAGTCGAACAGCTGCTTGGCGCGTTCGGTGGCGGCCTCGTAGTTGCCCGAGTCGTAGGTCAGCCCGGCCACCGTGGTGAACGGGAACTCCTCGTGCTTGATCCAGTTCCGCTCCCGCAGCTCGAGCGGGTCCATGCCGAGCTCGACCGCGAGCTCGTCCATGATCCGTTCGATGGCGAAGGTGGCCTCCGGCCGGCCCGCGCCGCGGTAGGCGTCGGTCAGCGTGGTGTTGGTGAACACGTTCGTGCAGGCGAAGTGGTAGGCCGGGATCTTGTAGATCGCGTTGAACATGAACGCGCCAAGCAGCGGGATGCCCGGCCCGACCAGGCCGAGGTAGGCGCCCATGTCGGCGAGCAGCTCGACCTTCAGCCCGGTGAGTGTGCCGTCCCGGCGCGCCGTGATCGTGATGTCCTGGATCTGGTCACGGCCGTGGTGCGAGGTGAGCATCGTCTCCGAACGGGTCTCCGTCCACTTGACCGGTTTGCCGAGCTTCTGCGCGATCAGCAGCGCGAGCCCCTCCTCCGGGTGCACGGCGATCTTGCCGCCGAACCCGCCGCCGACATCCGGCGCGATCACCCGCAGCTTGTGCTCGGGGATGCCCAGGGTGAGCGCGGCCATCGTCTTGAGGATGTGCGGGACCTGGGTCGCCGACCACATGACGATCTGCGGGCCGGTCGGGTCGACCACGCACGAGCGCGGCTCCATGAACGCCGGTACCAGGCGCTGCTGCCGGAACCGCCGCTTGAGCACGACCTCGCTGGTGTCGATCGCGTCCTGAACGCTGGCCCCGGTCCCGGCCTCGGCCGAGTCGAACACCCACAGCGCGTTGCGGTTGGTGCCCAGTTCCTCGTGTACCAGCGGCGCGTCCTCGGCCAGCGCGTTCTCCAGGCCGAGCACGACCGGAAGTTCCTCGTAGTCGACATCGATCGCTTCGAGCGCGTCCCGGGCCGCGGCGGCGCTGCGGGCGACCACCGCCGCGACGCCTTCGCCCGCGAAGTTCACCTGGTCCGCGGCCAGCACCGGGCGACGCGGATGCTTCATGTCCGGGGTGACCGGCCAGGCGCAGGGCATCCCGATCGTGCCATCGGGGTCGAGGTCCGCGGCCGTGTAGACGGCGGCCACGCCCGGCATGCCGCGGGCGGCCGAGACATCGACGGAATTGATCCGCGCGTGGGCGAACGGACTGCGCAGCACGGCGATGTGCAACATCCCCGGCAACGCGATGTTGTCGGTCCAGCGTGTCCGGCCGGTGATCAGCCGGGCGTCCTCCTTGCGGGTCCTGGCCTTGCCGACCTCGGGTTCGATCGTGGCGGTCATCATTCACCTCCCGCCGGGACCTTGCCGGCCGCTTCGCCGGAGACGACCCGCTCGGCCGCGGGGCCGGCGCCGGGACGCATGTGGTCGGCGGCGTCGCGCACCGCGCGCACGATGTTCTGGTAACCCGTGCAGCGGCAGAGGTTTCCTTCCAGGCCCTCGCGGATCGCCTTCTCGTCCGGGTCCGGGTCATCGGCCAGCAGGTCGATGGATTGCATGATCATTCCAGGGGTGCAGAACCCGCACTGCAACGCGTGGTTGTCGTGGAACGCCTGCTGCACCGGATGC
>DASSAD010000382.1:0-18033 GCA_035685725.1 Amycolatopsis sp.
GTCGCGCTCGCCTAAGCCAACCGGGTGTCGGGCTCATTCTCCCTCATCAACCTGGGCACGCGAACGCGGACCGATCTTTTCGTGTTGCATAGGTGCTGGTATGCGGCCCGCGACCGCAGTGTGACAGGAGGAAACCGATGATCGCCGAGGATGTGTTGAAAACCGCCGACGCCGACGGTGTGCGCACCCTGACCCTCAACCGGCCCAAGGCGTACAACGCGCTGACCGTCGAACTGAAGGAACGCCTGCTGGCCGCGCTCCGAGAAGCGGCCGCGGACCCGGCCGTGCGCGCCCTCGTGCTCACCGGTGCGGGAAAGGCGTTCTGCGCCGGACAAGATCTGAAGGAACACGTCGGGATCCTCCAGTCGGGTAACACCGAGGTGCGCACGGTGACCGAACATTACAACCCGATCGTGCGAACCATCGTGGAGATGCCGAAGCCGGTGATCGCCGCGGTGAACGGGATGGCCGCCGGGGCGGGCGCCGCCTTCGCCTATGCCTGCGACCTGCGACTGGCCGCGGGCTCGGCCGCGTTCCTGATGGCCTTCGCCAAGGTCGGGCTGGGCCCGGACTCGGGGGCGTCGTGGACGTTGCAACGGCTGATCGGCTATGGACGCGCGGCCGAACTGATGTTGCTCGCCCGGCCGGTCGACGCGGCCGAAGCGCTGCGGTTCGGCCTGGTGGGCGAGGTCGTGCCGGACGAGGAACTGGCCGACCGGGCCCACGCGGTGGCCGCGGGCCTGGCGGCCGGACCGACCCTGACCTACCGCAAGATCAAGGAAGTGCTCGGCGCGGCGGCGAGCGGCACGTTGGAGGACGCCCTTTCTGCCGAAGCAACCGCGCAGACCTTCCTCGGTGCCACCGCCGATCACCGTGAGGCCGTCGAAGCGTTCGTCGCCAAGCGGACACCGGAGTTCCAGGGCAAGTGACCACTGTCCGCGAAACCCGGGGAAGGCCCTAGGGCGTATTTCAGAAGCGGCGGAGCCGCTGGCGGTGCGGTACCCGACTCAACCCGCCGCCCGCTCCGCCACTCAAACCACCTTCAGAACAGTCCCTGGACTAGGCCGCCCGGAAGCAGCCGACGAGGTGATCGTCGACCATCCCGGTGGCCTGCATCAGGGCGTAGCAGGTGGTGGGGCCGACGAAGGCGAAACCGCGCTTCTTCAGGTCCTTGGCCATGGCCGTCGACTCGGGCGTGATCGCCGGGACTTCGGCCATGGTGCGCGGGCGCGGCCGGCCGGCCTCGGACGGTGCGAAGGACCACAGCAGCTCGTCCAGCGGCCGGCCGAGTCCGGCGATCGCGCGCGCGTTGGTGATCGCGGCCAGGATCTTCGCGCGGTTGCGCACGATCCCGGTATCGGCGAGCAGTCGTGCCACGTCGTCGTCGGCGAACTCGGCCACCTTTTCCGGCACGAAGTCGGCGAACGCGCGGCGGAACCCGTCGCGCTTGCGCAGGATCGTCAGCCAGGACAAGCCGGACTGGAAGGCTTCCAGGCACAAGCGCTCATACAGCTCGACTTCGCCGTGGAGCGGCACTCCCCACTCGGTGTCGTGGTACTCGGCATAGTCGGGCGCGGAATTCCCCCACGGGCACCGCGCCAGTCCGTCCGCGCCTACCAGGGTCATCGGGCTCCTATCGAGTAGTTCTCCGCGAACGAGGCGAACCGCCGCAGCGACTGCCGGACCCCGATCGCGAACGCTGGGCTCGCCACCGGCCAGCCCAGCCTGCCGAGTAGTCCGAACGGCAGCCGGAGACTCTCCGACCACACGAACGTCGAAGACTGCGGCCCCTTCGCGTGAACGTGGAACGCCCCGGTCCCGCGGACCAGTTTGCCCAGATGCGCCACGGTGCACCGGACCGGGGGCTCCCAGGCCGTGATCTCCATGATGTCGGTGAAGCCGACCCCGCCGATCCCGGTGAACGCCGTCAGCCTCGAGCCGACGCTGCGGCCGTCGCCCTGGGCCACCTGGACCTCGGTGCCGAGCATCCACTCGTGCTGCCTCGGCCAGTCCGTGAGCGCGAGCCAGGTGGTGCCCGCGGACGCGGCGATGTCGACCGAGAACACGAAATCGGTCATCGCGACCGCTCGGTCTCCAACTCGGTCACCCGCGCCCGCAGCTCGTCGATCTCCGCACCGAGCCGCCGCATCACCCAGTCCACTTCGGACATCTTGTAGCCGCGCACGGCAAGCTGGTAGCGGACGCCCCGCACGTCCTGCCCGGTGACTTCGTGCACCGGCAGCCGCGTCGGCGAGCTGCCCGGGGGCAGCGGCGCGAGTTCTTCACCCCGGCCGAACACCACGGCGGCGAGCAGGAACACCACCGCCGCCACCAGCAACATGACTACGAGGTAAATCAGGGCGGTCGTCACGCGACGATCGTGACACACGAACGCCGGCCGCGTCGCGTGAGCCGAATGGCCCGCCCGTCACCTCACAACCACCTCACCACTACCGCGCCACCACATGCCGCCCTCGCGCACCCGATTCCGCGGCGGTGGCAGGGTGCCCTTACGGGCTTCGCGGGTTTCCCGCCGTGCGATGCTTGATCCCGAGTGAGTCGGGAGGGGCTCGTGCTACACCTGTTGATTCGGCGCACGTTGGCGCCGCTGGCCCGTCTGGTGTACCGCCCGGAGGTACGCGGGGCCGAGAAGGTGCCGCTGACCGGTCCGGTGATCCTCGCCTCCAACCACCGGGCGGCCGTGGACACCGCGGTGATCGCCCTCGTCGCGCCCCGCCGGGTCGCCTTCCTGGGCAAGGCGGAGTACTTCACCGGAAAGGGCGTCAAGGGCCGGGCCGTCGCGAACTTCCTGCGGGCACTGGGCTACGTGCCGGTCCAGCGTGGCAACGCCGCGGCCGGGCTGTCCGCGCTGGAAGCCGCGCGCAAGGTCCTCGAAGCCGGGGACGCGTTCGCGATCTATCCCGAGGGCACCCGCTCGCTGGACGGCCGTCTGCACCGCGGGCACACCGGCGTCGGCGCGCTGGCGCTGGCCACCGGGGCGACGGTGGTGCCGATCGCGCTGACCGGCACCGAGCGGGTCCAGCCGATCGGCAGCCGGTTCCCGCGGATCGCCAAGGTCACCGTGCGCTTCGGTGATCCACTCGACTTCCACCGCTACGAGAGCATGGGCGCCTCGCCCGCGGTCCGGCGAGCGGTCACCGACGAGATCATGTACGCGATCCTGGAACTCTCCGGTCAGGAATACGTCGACACCTACCACAAGCGGCCCGGCGAAGCCGCCTGACCGGCACCCGCGAGCCCGGTCAGTCCGTCCACTTGGGGATCACGGGCGGCTCGTAGCGCGCGAAGGCGTCCAGCAACACCGCGGGGTCGGGGTCGACGAGCACCATGTCGCGGTGCTGCGGCCGCAGGAAACCCTCGGTGACCATATGGTCGGCGAACTCCCGCAGCGGCTGGTAGTACCCGGCGACGTCGACCAGCCCGATCGGTTTGCGGTGCAGACCGAGCTGGGCCCACGTCCACACCTCGGCGAGTTCCTCCAGCGTGCCGGCCCCGCCGGGCAGCGCGAGAAAGCCGTCGGAAAGCTCGGCCATCTTCGCCTTGCGCTCGTGCATGTCCGAAGTGACGTGCAGTTCGGTCAGCCCGGCGTGCGCGATCTCGACCCGCATCAGGCGTTTCGGGATGACCCCGATCACGGCGCCGCCGGCGGCCAGCGCGGCGTCCGCGACCGCCCCCATGATCCCGACGCTGGCACCGCCGTAGACGAGCCCGATCTCCCGCTCGGCCAGCAGCTTGCCGAGCGCGGCGGCCTGCTCGGCGTAGACCGGGTCACGACCGGTCGACGAGCCGCAGAAAACACAGATTCGGCGCATCAGTGTGTGTCCTCCCATGCCTTGTACGACTCCTGCACCATTCGGACGGCGTCATCGATGTCGTCGGTGACGTGCAACAAGGCCAGATCCTTCTCGCCGATCTTGCCCTCACCGTGGACCGAGTTCTTCACCCAGTCGTACAACCCGCCCCAGTAGGACCGTCCGAAAAGGACGACCGGGAACTTGGTGACCTTTTTGGTCTGTACCAGGGTGAGCGCCTCGAACAGCTCGTCCAGCGTGCCGAAACCACCGGGCAGGCAGATGAACGCCTGAGCGTACTTGATGAACATCGTCTTGCGGGTGAAGAAATAGCGGAAGTTGACCCCGAGGTCGACCCACGGGTTCAAGCCCTGTTCGAACGGCAGCTCGATGCCGAGCCCGACGGACAGCCCACCTGCCTCCGACACGCCGCGGTTCACCGCTTCCATCGCGCCGGGCCCACCACCGGTGATCGCCGCGAACCCGGCCGCGGCGAGCGCGGCACCGAGCCGCCGGCCCTGTTCGTACTCGGGGTGGTCCCGCGGGGTGCGCGCCGAGCCGAAGACGGTGACCGCGCGCGGCACCTCGGCGAGTGCGCCGAACCCCTCGACGAATTCCGCCTGAATGCGCAGCACCCGCCACGGGTCGGTGTGCACCCAGTCGGTGGGCCCGCGTGAATCCAGCAGCCGCTGGTCGGTGGTGGTCGCCTCGGCCCGGCGGCCACGCCGGAGTACCACCGGTCCCCGGTGCTTCTCCAGTGGTCGCTCGGGGTATTCGAATTCCTCTTCTGTCACCTTGGCGAGGATAGCCAACTCACCGGGCGAGGAAGTCGTGCAGCACCTGAGCGACCTTACGGATTTCCGTCGCCGACACGTGCTCTTCACGTGTATGCGCGAGTGTCGGATCGCCGGGCCCGAAATTCACCGCGGGCATCCCGAGCGCGGCGAAACGCGCCACGTCGGTCCAGCCCAGTTTCGCCGCGACCGTCCCGCCCGCGGCCTGGACCAGTTCGGCCGCGGCGGGCGCGGACAGCCCGGGCAGCGCTCCGGGCGAGCTGTCCACAACGGACAGATCGAAGCCGTCGAAGACCTGCCGCAGGTGTTGTTCCGCCTGCTGCGGGCTCCGGTCCGGCGCGAACCGGAAGTTGACCGTGAGCACCGCCTCGTCGGGCACCACGTTCCCGGCGACCCCGCCCGCGACGCGCACGGCCTGCAGCCCTTCGCGGTAGGTCAGTCCGTCGATTTCGACGTCCCGCGACCGGTACTCCGCCAGCCGGCGCAGCGGCTCGGCGAGCGCGTGGATCGCGTTGATCCCCATCCAGGCCCGCGCGGTGTGCGCCCGGCGGCCGGTGCACCGCAGCTCGACCCGCATGGTGCCCTGGCAGCCCGCCTCGATCACCGCGTTCGACGGCTCGCCCACGACCGCCAGGTCGCCGCGCAGCCAGTCGGGCAGTTCCCGTTCGATCCGCCCCAGACCGTTGCGGACCGCTTCGACCTCCTCGCAGTCGTAGAAGACGAAGGTGAGGTCGTGCCGGGGATCGGTGACCGTCGCCGCGAGGTGGAGGAAGACGGCGTCGCCGCCCTTCATGTCGACCGTGCCCAGCCCGTGCAGCTCCTCTCCCGCACGCCGCAGCGGCAGGTTCGCGTTGACCGGCACGGTGTCCAGATGCCCGGCGAGGATCACCCGCGAGTCCCGGCCGAGGTTCGTGCGGGCCAGTACCGCGTTGCCGCTGCGCACGACCTCCAGATGCCGCTGCCCGGTCAGCGCGGTCTGCACGGCGTCGGCGATGACCGCTTCGTCGCCGGAAACGCTGGGAATGTCCACCAATGCGCAGGCCAGGTCGACGGGGTCGGCGTGCAGGTCGAGAGCGGTCATGCGAGGAGACTACGGTGGCCATCGTGGACACGCGAAAGAACTTGGTCATCGGCGGGGCCGTCAGCGCGCTGGCGCTCGTGCTCGCCGCGTGCAGCGGACAGGAGGCCGGCCCGACCCCGCAGGGCGGCGGCGAGGCCACCGGCCCGGACGTGCTCGCGATCAAGCTCAGCGCGCTGACCACCGACGAGTGCTACCTCGCCCCGGACCAGCAGGTACCCCAGGGCTGCGCGAAGTACATCACCGAACTGGGCAGCACGGCCGGGATGGTCGGTCAGCAGCCCGGCCTCGGCACCCTGGCCGGCCAGCTGTCGAAGGGCGTCGAGGGCTACCGCAGCGCCCATTGCGACACCGTTGCCACGCCGGGAAACCCGTGCTCGCAAGCGCTCTCGGACATCGCCGGGACGCTGACCTCCATCAAGCAGAAAGTGGACACTCAGTCCACGAGCGGCTGAGTCGCCGTCCGCGCGCTGACGGCCCCGGTGATCCCGGGCGTGTTTCACGCCACCGCCCGGCCGGGAGTTACCGTAGGCGCCGTGAGTGAGACCCCGAATCCCGAGACCACCGGCGCGTACGGCGTCGGGCTGGCGACCGTGACGACCGGCGGCACGGTCCTGGACACCTGGTTCCCGCAGCCCAGGCTGACCGAGGCCGGCACCGCACGGACCGAACGGCTTTCGCGCGAGCAGGCCGTCGAGGCGCTGGGCGAGGCGGCCGCGACGCTGCTGGGCCCGGACACCGACCGTGGCGTCGAGGTCATCGCGGTGCGCACCACCATCGGGACGCTCGCCGCGGCCCCCGCCGATGCCCACGACGTGTATCTGCGCCTTCACCTGCTGTCACACCGGTTGGTCGCCCCGCACGGGCAGAACCTGGACGGGATCTTCGGGCTGCTGTCCAACGTCGTGTGGACCGACCACGGACCATGTCCGGTCGAGAACTTCGAGGCGACCCGGCTGCGGTTGCGGACGCGCGGGCCGGTCACCGTCTACAGCGTCGACAAGTTCCCGCGCATGGTCGACTACGTCACGCCGTCCGGGGTACGCATCGGCGATGCCGACCGGGTGCGCCTCGGCGCGCATCTGGCCAGCGGCACCACCGTCATGCACGAGGGCTTCGTCAACTTCAACGCGGGCACGCTCGGCGCGTCGATGGTCGAGGGCCGGATCTCCGCGGGTGTCGTCGTCGGTGACGGGACCGACGTCGGTGGCGGCGCTTCGATCATGGGCACGCTTTCCGGTGGCGGCAAGGAGGTCATCGCGCTGGGCGAGCGGTGCCTGATCGGCGCCAACGGCGGAGTCGGCATCTCCCTCGGCGACGACTCGGTGGTCGAGGCCGGTCTCTATGTCACGGCCGGCACGAAGGTGGTCGTCGACGGGAAATCGGTCAAGGCACGGGAGCTGTCCGGCATCTCCGGCGCGTTGTTCCGCCGCAACTCCGCCACCGGCTCGGTCGAGGTGGTTCCCCGGTCCGGGACGGGCATCGAACTCAACGCGGCGCTGCACGCCAACGACTGACCCCGGGCGCGCGGTGTCCGCGCGGTGAGCCGATCCGTCAGCTCAGCATTCCGTTGCGCCGCAACGTGGACACCGCGCGCACGGTGGCGTAACCGCGCCATTCCAGCGCGGCCGCCGGGGAGTAGCTCGCGAAGTCGACCGGCCATCCGCCGTCCTGCCGCTGCTCGGCGGCCAGGCGGTGGAGTTCGGCGTCGACCACCCTTCGCGTGAACAGGCTCCGCGCCGGCGTGCCGGGCAGCGGTGCGAAATCCAGCGGCCGCAGCACCTCGTTCTCGGCCCCGCCGTCAACCCGCACCAGACCGTCTTCGGGGATGAAGTCCCGCAACCGCTCCAACGCCTCGACCGCCTCCGGCCGAGTTGCGGCCGTGACGTCCAGAAACCGGACGGCGAAGGCGAGCACGAGAGCATGTGGCCTGCCCTCGAGTTCGCCGATCGTCGACAGGCAGTACTCGGTGACGCGGGCCAGCCACGGATGGGCGGCGACGCCCGGATGATGCGCGGCGACCCGGCGGGCGTTCTCCGCGACGATCGCGGAAATCTGCAACGACGACGTCGTGGGATCGGCGTTCACCCAGAACGGCGCGCACCCCGCCGGATCGCCCACGGGCAGCGCGAAGGGAAGGCCTCCGTCGGGCAACGTCACGGTCTCCAGCCAGTCGCACAGCTCGACGGCGCGGTGGCTCGCGGTCGGTTCGCGGGCTCCAGCGGCCTCCGCGAAGACCTCGAACGCGTGCAGTGCCGGTCCGGTCTGGCTTTCCGGGGATCGCAGATCTGGTTCGAGTCCCCAGCCGTAGCCGCCGTCGGGATTGCGGTAGGCCTCGAGCGCGGCAAGGGCGGGCTCGGGTGCACTCCCGAGCACGGTGCGGAAGCGGTGGCGGTCGAGGGCCCGGGCGTGAGTGGCCAGGAAGTTCGCGGCCGCGGTCAGCTCGATGGACATGCCTTCATCATGGGCGCGTGCGGGCGACGGGTCTTGCACGAACCGGACATCGGCCGGCATCGAGTCAGACCAGGTCGTTGAAGCGGAGGCATCGCTCCGACATGCTCAGTTCACCTATGATTCATCTGATGAGCACCGAAACGTTGCCCGAGGCCCGCCGGGCCGGCGGATCGGGCGCCCACGCGACGAAGACCCCGGACGATCTCGGCCTGCCCGGGAAACCTGTCGTCGCCGGACCGAAGGACACGCCCGCGGCCCACCTCCGCGCGAAACTCGACGCGCAGCTGCGTGCGTTGCTCGTCGCCGAGCCCGGGACGCGGTCGGGCGTGGACCCCGAGGATCTGCACCAGATGCGGGTCGCGGTGCGGAGGATGCGCAGCGTGCTGAAGCTCGCCGGCAGCACCGCCGCCCAGCACGCGCGTGCGGAATTGAAGTGGCTGGGCGCGGCGTTGGGCGAGGTGCGCGACTACGACGTGCTGATCGCACACCTACGCGCCACCGTCGCGACC
This sequence comes from Amycolatopsis sp., assembly GCA_035685725.1. Lineage (GTDB taxonomy): Bacteria > Actinomycetota > Actinomycetes > Mycobacteriales > Pseudonocardiaceae > Amycolatopsis_E. The sequence continues at coordinate 8,648 of DASSAD010000382.1, forward strand.
TTCGACGAGCAGGACCGGCCCGCCGCCGACCGCTTCGTCGCGATCTTCAGCGCCGAGCGCACGAAGGCCCGGCGACGGCTGAACCGGAAGTTGAACACCGTTCGATACTCCTCGATCCTGGCCGAAGTCGCGCAGCTCTCGCGTGCCGCCGAAATCGAGACCGCGGACGGTGCTGTGCGGCTCGATCCGGTGCGTGCGGTGCGCAGGCCGTACCGCAGGCTCGCCAAGGCGGTTTCGGCGCTGGCGGACGACCCGCCCGATGGCGATCTGCACGCGCTGCGGATCTACGGCAAGCGCCTGCGCTATGCCGCCGAGTTGGCCATTCCCGCCGCGAAGAAGAAGCAGGCCCCCACCCTGCGCTCACTGGTCAAGGCGGCCCGGAAGCTGCAGGACGTGCTCGGCGAGCACCAGGACGCCGTCGTCGCCGCCGACCGGTCCCGCGCGCTGGCCCTCGCCTCGCGAGACCCGGGGGTCAGCCTCGTCGCCGGACGTGTCGTCGAACGCGAGGTCACCCGCCGCGCCGAGGCACGCGCCGCGTGGCCGGGAGCGATCGCCACGATCGACACCCTCGCGGCCCGCCTCGGCTTGTAGCCCCGGCGCACTCGAAGCCCCATCGTTTTGGAGGAAGGGGTATTTACTACGGATAGTCCGTAGTAAATACCCCTTCCCGCCGTCGTGGAGGAGCCGAAGTCGAACCGCGCGCAGGGCTACTCGGTCGACGCCGACGTTCGTACGGCTTCCGGTCAGCTCTCATCCCGGTGCCGTGCACGGCACCGGGATGAGGTGATGCGTAGGAGTCCTCGACGCATTCCGACACGGTCTCCGGGGAGAACACGCCGTGGAAGTGGCGGGCGATCTCGACGGCTTCGCGGCCCAGAAGGGTGCGGACATGGCGGTCGATGAGGCGGCAGTCCTCCATGTCCTGGCAGGATTCGCCTTCGACGTGGGGCATGGCTACTCCTTGGTGAAGGCGGCAAATCTGCGGCGGAGGGCGAGTGAGACGTAGACCAGGGCGACCAGAACAGGCACCTCGATGAGCGGGCCCACGACACCGGCGAGGGCTTGACCGCTGGTGACACCGAAGGTGGCGATGGCGACGGCGATGGCGAGTTCGAAGTTGTTTCCCGCGGCGGTGAACGCGAGCGTGGTGGTGCGCTCGTAGCTCAAACCAATGGCCTTGCCGAAGGCATAGGAGCCTGCCCACATGATGGCGAAGTAGGCCAGCAGAGGCAGGGCGATGCGGGCGACGTCGAGCGGGCGGCTGGTGATCTGGTGTCCTTGCAGGGCGAAGAGGATGACGATGGTGAACAGCAGCCCGTACAAGGCGACGGGCCCCACCTTCGGCAGGAACTTCGCTTCGTACCACGGCCGTCCCTTGACACGCTCACCGAGACGGCGGGACAGGTAGCCCGCGACGAGGGGGATGCCGAGGAAGATCAGCACATTCTTGACGATCTCCCAGGCCGAGACCGCGAGGTCGGCGACGGGCAGGCCGAGCCAGCCGGGCAGCACCGAGAGGTAGAACCAGCCCAGCACGCCGAACGCGATGACCTGGAACACCGAGTTGAGCGCGACCAGCACCGCGGCGGCTTCCCGGTCGCCGCAGGCGAGGTCGTTCCAGATGATGACCATCGCGATGCAGCGGGCCAGCCCGACGATGATCAACCCGGTGCGGTATTCGGGCAGGTCGGGCAGCAGCAGCCAGGCCAGCGCGAACATCAGCGCGGGACCGATGACCCAGTTCAGGACGAGTGAGGGGAGCAGGAGCTTGCGGTCACCGGTGACGGTGTCGAGCCGGTCGTAGCGAACCTTGGCCAGCACCGGGTACATCATCACCAACAACCCCAACGCGATCGGCAGCGAGACCCCATCGACGGCAACCGCGTTCAGCCCGGTTTCCAGCCCCGGAATCCACCGCCCGGCCAGCAGACCTGCGACCATCGCCGCGCCGATCCACACCGGCAGGAGCCGGTCCAGAGTGGACAGTTTCGCGACCACACCGGTGGTAGGAGCGGTGTCGGTGGTGGTCACGCCGTCACCACACCGGACTCGCCCGGCACCAGCACTGCCGACAGGCGGGCCAGGACTTCGGGATGCACCCGGTAATAGACCCACGTGCCCCGCCGTTCCCCGGTGATCAGCCCGGACTCGCGGAGCACCTTCAGATGGTGCGAGATCGTCGGCCCGGTCAGCTCGAACGCGTCGGTCAGATCGCACACGCACGCCTCTCCACCGGCATGGGAAGCGATCAGCGACAACAGCCGCAGCCGCGCCGGATCGGCCATCGCCTTGAACAGCCGCGATAACTCGATCGCCTGCTCGGCGGTCAAGGGGTCGCGGGCCAGCGGTGAGCAGCAGGCGTCCATCGCCGCCAGCGGAAGTTGCTTCGACATGTCGCTACATTGACAGACTTCTATCTAGAGGGCAATCTAGGTAAGTACTGTTTTGATGACTGTCTATTCAAGGAGGATGGGATGTCCCGAGTTCAGCTCGCGCTACGGGTGGGCGACCTGGAGGCGTCGATCGAGTTCTACTCGAAGCTGTTCAACACCGAGCCGGCGAAGCTGCGGCCGGGCTACGCCAACTTCGCCGTCGCCGAGCCCCCGCTGAAGCTGGTCCTGCTCGAAGGCGAGCCAGGCCAGGCCACCGTGCTGGACCACCTCGGCGTCGAGGTGGAATCCACCGAGCAGGTTGACCAGGCCGGCCAGCGCCTCACCGGCGAGGGCATGCAGACACTGATCGAGAACGGCACCACCTGCTGCTACGCCCAGCAGGACAAGGTATGGGTGCACGGCCCCGGCCGGGAACCTTGGGAGGTCTATGTGGTCAAGGGCGACTCGGCCGCCTTCGGCACCGGCGCCCAGACAGTCGCGGCCGGCTGCGCGACCACACACGAAGCACCGGCCGGCCAGGTCTCCGACGAACTGCCGACCGCGGTTGCGGCAGGCCCGGCCACCTGCTGCTGACCGCCGTTCGAGGGTCGTGGCCGGTTTCCATCGCGGAGACCGGCCACGGGCCGAGTCCAGTGCTCGGCCAAAGCCTGATACGGGCCGACCTCGACCCGCCGGTCAGGCCAGGCGCTGCGCGGCGGCCTCGACGCGTTCGTCCGTCGCGGTCAGGGCGACCCGCACGTGCCGCGAACCCGACGGGCCGTAGAAGGTGCCCGGCGCCACCAGGATGCCGCGCTCGGCGAGCCAGTTCACCGTCTCCCAGGCGTCCGCACCCCGGCTGGCCCACAGGTACAGGCCGGCCTCGGAGTGATCGATCTGGAAACCGTTGCCCTGCAACGCCTTCTGCAGCACCAGCCGCCGCCGCGCGTAGCGCTCCCGTTGCGCCGCCAGCGCTTCGTCGTCGGCCAGCGCCGCGGTCATCGCCTCCTGCACCGGCCGCGGCACGATCATCCCGGCATGCTTGCGGACCGCGAGCAGCTGGGCGACCAGCGCGGGGTCACCGGTCACGAAACCGGCCCGGTAGCTGGCGAGGTTGGCCGACTTCGACAGCGAGTGCACCGCGAGCAGACCGTCCATCCGCCCGTCGCACACGTCGGGGTGCAGGATCGACAGGGGCTGGGCGTCCCAGCCGAGCGCCAGGTAGCACTCGTCCGAGACCAGGATCGTGCCCCGCTCCCGCGCCCACTCCACGACCTTGCGCAGGTGATCCACCCCGAGCACGCGGCCGGTCGGATTCGACGGGGAGTTCAGCCAGACCAGCGCCGGCCGGGCGGGGCCGAGCGCGAGCAGCCCGTCCGCGCGCACCACCGACGCCCCGGCCAGCAGCCCACCGACCTCATAGGTCGGATAGGACAGCTCGGGGATGACCACCGTGTCGCCGGGCTCGACGCCCAGCAGCCGCGGCAGCCAGGCGACCAGCTCCTTGGAGCCGATCGTCGGCAGCACCGCCGCCGGGTCCACGCCGACGATCCCGTGCCGCCGGCGCAGGGCCTCGACCGCCGCGGCACGCAACGCGGGCGTGCCGTGGGTGGTCGGATAACCGGGGATGTCCGACACCGAGGCCAGCGCGCTGCGGATGGTCTCCGGCACCGGGTCGACCGGTGTGCCGACCGAGAGATCGACCAGACCACCCGGATGCGCTTGCGCGGTGCGCGTCGCCCCGGCGAGGGAATCCCAGGGAAAGTCGGGAAGCCGTAGCGTCATTCGCCGCGGGGAGCGAGGTCCTTGATCCACTGCGGATCGTCGCTGACCTTGCCGACCTTGGACGCCCCGCCCGGCGAGCCGAGCTTGTCGAAGAAGTCGATGTTGGCCTTGGTGTACTCGGCCCAGTCCTCGGGAACGTCGTCCTCGTAGTAGATGGCTTCCACCGGGCACACGGGCTCGCAGGCACCGCAGTCCACGCACTCGTCGGGGTGGATGTAGAGCATCCGGTCGCCCTCGTAGATGCAGTCGACGGGGCACTCGTCGATGCACGCCTTGTCGAGCACGTCGACGCAGGGCTCGGCGATCACGTAGGTCACTGCGTTCTCCTGCTGTGTGAATGAGATCCAGCTTCAGGGTCGGACATTACGCGTCTCCAGGGTCACCTTGCCAGCTAAGGGCACCCTTATTCTGCCCCGCCCACGGCAGAATGTAACGCGTGTGGACCCCTGAAACGCTCGAGCTCGCCTGTGCCGACGCGATGCCGCCGGTCACCGAGGACAAGATCGGGGACTGGCGCCTGCGGGCGGCCGGTGGTTTCACCGGACGGGCGAACAGCGCGCTCGCCGTCGGCGACCCCGGCATCGGAGTCGGCCGTGCGCTGTCGAAGGTGCGTGAATTCGCGCTCCGGCACGGGATCGCGCCGGTCGCGCAGGCCATCGAGGGCAGCCCGGTGGCCGAGGAGATCGCCGCGGCGGGCTGGGTTCGCAACACCGGGCACGCCGCCGGCTGGCTCGTGTCCGTCCAGACCGGTCCGCTCGGCTCGCCCGAACCGGACGGCGCGGGCGGCGCTCCGGACATCCCGGTGCTGGCCGAGCCGACTCCCGGCTGGTGGGAGCTGGCGGTCGGGAACGCTCGGCCCAGCGGCCCACAGCGGCAGGTGCTGGCCACCGGCGACGTCGGGTTCGGCGTGGCCAGTGTCACGGCGGACGTCGTGGGCAATGTCACGACTGATCTCCCGAGCGATCACACCACCGCCGTCACAACCATTGACACGGCTGTGACGGCGAATGTCACCGTCGGCGCGGTCCGCGCCGCGGTCGCCGGAGGCCTGCTGCACGTCTCCCGGCTCGCGGTCCGCCCCGGGTACCGGCGGCGCGGGCTGGCGAAGGCGCTGATGGGAGCCTGCGGCCCGTGGGCCGCCGAGCGCGGGGCGAGTGCCTGTGTGCTCCAGGTTTCCGTGGACAACGCCCCCGCCCTCGCGCTCTACCGCGAGCTCGGTTTTCGGGAATCCCACCGGTACAGCTACTGGGTGCCGCGATCGTCGTGCGAGGATCGGTCCCTGTGAAGGTTGTCGTAGTTGTCGGCGGCGTGGGCGGGGCCCGCTTCCTGCTCGGCGTCAAGGCCGCGCTCGGTCTGCCCCCGATCGGCCAGGGCGATGCGCCGCATCAGATCACGGCGGTGGTCAACACCGGGGACGACGTGTGGATGCACGGCCTGCGGATCACCCCGGACCTGGACACGTGCATGTACACCCTGGGCGGCGGAATCGACACCGAACGCGGCTGGGGGCACCGGAACGAGACGTGGACCGTCAAGGAGGAGCTGGCCGCCTACGGCGCCGAGCCCACCTGGTTCGGTCTCGGCGACAAGGACATCGCCACGCACCTGATCCGCACCCGGATGTTGCGTGCCGGGTACCCGCTCTCCGCGGTGACCGAGGCGCTGTGCGACCGCTGGAAGCCCGGTGTCCGGCTGCTGCCGATGACCGACGACCGGGTGGAAACCCATGTCGTCGTGGACGACCCGGAAGCTTCCGGCGAGGCGGCGCCCGACCAGGCGCCCGGCCAGGACGGTGCGCCCGCGGACGAGAGCGGGATCGCCGGGCCGAACCGGAAAGCACTGCACTTCCAGGAATGGTGGGTGCGCTACCGGGCCGGGATCCCCGCGCACGCGATCGTGCCGGTCGGCGCCGAAGAGGCGAAGCCGGCGCCCGGCGTGCTCGACGCCATCGCCGAAGCCGACGCCGTGCTGTTCGCGCCGTCCAACCCGGTGGTCTCGGTGGGCACCGTGCTGGCGGTGCCGGGTGTGCGGGAAGCGCTGCGCAAGACCGCCGCGGGCGTGGTCGGGGTGTCCCCGATCATCAACGGGAAACCGTTGCGCGGCATGGCCGACGCCTGCCTGACCGCGATCGGCGTGGAGACCTCCGCCGAGGCCGTCGGGCGGCACTACGGCGCGCGGCGGACGAGTGAGGGCGGCCTGCTGGACGGCTGGCTGGTCGCCGCCGGGGAGACGGTGGACGTGCCCGGTGTGGCGGTCCGCGCGGTCCCCCTGCTGATGTCCGATGTGGACGCGACCGCCGCGATGGCGAAGGCGGCACTGGAACTGGCTGGAGCGAACGTTGACTGAGCACGAGCGGGACCACTCCGCGCAGCGCCTGGAGATCATCCCGGTCGAGGGGCTGCCGGAGTTCCGGCCGGGAGACGACCTGACCGGCGCGATCGCGGGCGCGGCGCGCTGGCTGCGCTCCGGCGACATCGTGGTGGTGACCAGCAAGGTCGTGTCGAAGATCGAGGGACGGCTGGTCAAGGTGCCCACCGACCCCGAGGAGCGGGACGCGGCGCGGCGCCGGCTCGTCGAGCAGGAGGCCGAGCACATCCTCGCCCGGTTCGGCAAGACCGTCATCACGCAGAACCGGATCGGCGTCGTGCAGGCGGCCTCCGGAGTGGACGGGTCCAATGTCGAGGGTGACGAGATCGCGCTGCTGCCGGCCGATCCCGACGCCTCGGCCCTCGCGCTGCGCAACGGGCTGCGGGAACGGCTCGGCGTCGAGGTGGGGGTGGTCGTCACCGACACCATGGGCCGGGCCTGGCGGGTCGGCCAGACCGACGCGGCCATCGGAGCCTCCGGCGTGCCGGTGCTGCACTCCTACGAGGGCGTCGTCGACCGGCAGGGCAACGAACTGCAGGTCACCGAGATCGCGGTGGCCGACGAGCTGGCCGCGGCGGCGGACCTGGTGAAGGGCAAGCTCGGCGCGCTGCCGGTCGCGGTGGTGCGCGGGATGTCCCTTGTGGACGATGGCGCGACGGCGCGGAAACTGGTGCGCCCGGTCGAGGAGGACATGTTCCGGCTCGGCGCGGCGGAGGCCATCGCGCAGGGCCGGCGCGAGGCGGTGCGCCTGCGCCGCTCGGTGCGCCGGTTCACGCCCGAGCCGGTGGATCCCGAGGCGCTGCGCCGTGCGGTCGGTGCGGCGCTGACCGCGCCGGCGCCGCACCACACCCGCCCGGTGCGGTTCGTCTGGCTGCGCGACCACGGGCTCCGCACGAAGCTGCTGGAGGCGATGCGCGAGTCCTGGCGGGCCGACCTGCGCGGTGACCGGTTCACCGACGAACAGATCGCCAAGCGCGTCGGCCGCGGCGACATCCTGTTCGACGCCCCGGAACTGGTGGTGCCATTCCTGGTGCCGGACGGTGCGCACACCTATCCCGACGCGCGCCGCAACGACTGTGAGCACACGATGTTCACCGTCGCCGGTGGCGCGGCGGTGCAGGGCCTGCTCGTCGCGCTGGCGGCCGAGGGCCTGGGGTCCTGCTGGATCGGATCGACCATCTTCGCCGCCGGTGTGGTGCGGGAAGTGCTGGGGCTGGCGGAAAACTGGCACCCGCTCGGTGGCGTCGCGATCGGGCACGCGGCCGAGGCCGCCGCCCCGCGCGAAGGCCGGCTGGAGGGGCTGGTCGAACTGTGAACCTGCACCGCGACACGGTATCCACTTTGGACACTTGGCGGCCGGTGAGCGCGACCCAGGAAGCGTTGCGCCAAGCGTTCCTCGGTTTCCTGGCCGCGCGGGAGGACGCCTGCGCGCGTTCCTGCGCGGCCGGACACATCACCGCGTCGGCCGCGGTGCTGGACTCGGCGGGGGAAAACGTGCTGCTGACCCTGCACCCGCGGGTCGGCCGGTGGCTGCAGCTCGGCGGGCACTGCGAACCCGCGGATGCCACGCTCGCCGGCGCGGCGCTGCGGGAGGCCGCCGAGGAGTCCGGAATGGACGGCCTGGTCATCGACCCCGAGCCGGTGCACCTCGACGTGCACCCGATCACCTGTTCGCTCGGCGTGCCGACCCGGCACTTCGATGTCCGTTTCGTCGTGCTCGCCCCGGCCGGCGCCGAACCGGTGCGCAGCGACGAGTCCGACGATCTGCGCTGGTGGCCCCTGGACGCCCTGCCACCGGACTCCGGCGACCTCGCCGAACTGCTGACCGGCGCGCGGGCCCGGGCTCACAGCGCGCGGTAGTCGCGGATCGGCAGCCGCGGGCCGAAGCGGGGCCGCGAGACACCGAGTGCCTCCAGGTACCGGACAGCGCGCTGGCGTTGCGGCTGGTACGGGGCGAGCACCGCGGCGAGACCGGCGTCGTCGAGCGGCGCGCCGACCAGGGCGTGGCCGACCACCGCCGGGATGTGGAAGTCCCCGAAACTGACCGCGTCCGGGTCACCCCAGGCGCGCTGCGCCACCTCGGCGGCGGTCCACACGCCGATGCCCGGGACCTTGCGCAGCAGCGCGCGCCCCTCGGCCCCGCCGAGCTCGGCCGCGCCGGCCAGCCGGTGCGCCACCTGCGCGGCGAAGATCAGCGCGCGCCGGCGCCTGAGGTCGACGCCCGCACGGTGCCAGGTCCAGTCCGGAATGGACAGGATCGCGCGCGGAGCCGGCGGGACCCGCATCCCGGCCGGCGCCGGGCCGGGCGCGCGCTCACCGAACCACCGGCACAGTTCACGCCACGACCGACGGGCTTCCACGCCGGTCACCTTCTGTTCCAGCACCGCGGGCACCAGCGCGTCCCACACCCGGCCGGTCGCGCCCAGCCGTAAGCCGGGCATCCGGTGGCGGGCGGTGGCCACCGCGTCGTGGTGCGCGACGAAACCGGTGTCGTCGTCCGCGGCGCCGAGCAGCGCGGGCAGCCCGTCGAGGAGGTGTTGCGCGCCCGGTCCCCAGGCCTGCGCCTCGATTTCACCATCGGCGAACCGGCGCAGCGCGAGCGTTCCCGGCCCTTCGGCGGTGTTGCCGGTGAGCCAGGTGACACCCGCGTCATGGCGTTGGCACGGGTCGCCCTTTCCCCGGCGGTGCGGCGCGAGCACCGCGCCGAGATCGAGCGCGAACTCCGGTCGGTAGCGCACCCGGTGACGGTACCCGCCGATTGGCTAGAGTTACCCGCGCCACTCGAACCGACCAGAAACGGACACGCTGTGCGATCACCCGATGACCTGTACGCGGTCGTGCCGGCGGGCGGAAGCGGAACCCGGC
>DASSAD010000383.1:0-19005 GCA_035685725.1 Amycolatopsis sp.
GCCAGCAGCGCCACCCGGATGTTCAGGACGGCCGCGCCGCAGGACAACCGGGCTTCGCGCGCGCGGGCGTCCACGACATCGAGCACGCGGTCGCGGTCGAGCAGGACGTCGATCCGGGCGCCCGTCACCTCGAACCGCCAGGGTTGCGAGTTGTGGGGCGACGGGGCGCGAATGGCCGCGTCCAAACCGAGCCGCACGGTCTCACTCATCGTGGGCGACGTGGTGGTCATCGCGGGACTCCAGACAGGTTTCGCACTGGCTCCACCATCTCTGGCAGAGCCCCGTTTCCGGGAGAGGCGGGTGTCCTTGAAAGCCGAGGTCTTTGTGCCCTCGATCAAGGCATTTACCCTGGTAATCCGCTTCCGCCGATGTCACGATGGCTTCATGGCCTCGGACGGGAACCTCTCGCTCGACGACGTGCAGACGTCGTTGCGGGGAACGTTGTCGCAGTTGCGGCTGCGCGAGCTGCTGCACGAGGTCCAGGACCGGGTCGAGCAACTGGTCAGCGCGCGCGATCAGATGGACGGGCTGCTGGAAGCCATGCTCGCGGTGGCTTCCGGGCTGGAGCTGGACGCCACCCTCCGCCGCATCGTGCACGCCGCGATCGATCTGGTGGACTGCCGCTACGGCGCGCTGGGGGTGCTCAACCCGGACCGGGAGGGGCTCGCGGAATTCGTCTACGAAGGCATCGACGAGCACACCCGCGGCGAGATCGGCGAGCTGCCGACCGGGCACGGGCTGCTGGGCTTGCTGATCCAGCAACCGAAACCGATCCGGCTGGACGATCTGTCGAAGCACGTTTCCTCGGCCGGGTTCCCCGCGCACCACCCGCCGATGCGGACCTTCCTCGGCGTTCCGGTCCGGGTGCGCGACGAAGTGTTCGGCAACCTCTACCTCACCGAGAAGCGGGGCGGGCAACCCTTCACCGAGGACGACGAGGTGGTCGTGCAGGCGCTGGCCGCCGCGGCCGGTATCGCCGTGGAAAACGCCCGCCTGTACGAGCAGAGCCGGCTGCGGCAACGCTGGCAGGAGGCGACCAGCGAGATCCGCGCCGAGCTGCTGGGCTCGGCCGACCCGCACGACGTGCTGCACCTGATCGCCAACCGCGCGCTCGGGCTGTCCGCCGCCGACTACACCTTCCTCGCCGAGCCGGCCGACCCGGAGCTGCCGGCGGCCGACGTCACCGCGTTGTCGATCACCGTGTGCGCGGGACTGGACGCCGGTGTCCTGACCGGCCGGGAAATCCCGATCGAAGGATCGACCTGCGGCGCGGCGTTCCTGGACGCCGTGCCCCGCCGGGTCGAAACGCTGAACTACGACCTGTCCGACGGACTTGACGAGGACTTCGGGCCGGCGCTGGTGCTGCCGCTGCGGGCGTCCTCCGAGACCGTCTCCGGTGTCCTGGTCGCGCTGCGCAAGACCGGGGAGGACCCGTTCGAGGCCAGCCAGCTGCCGCTGGTCGCGGCCTTCGCCGACCAGGCCGCGCTCGCCCTGCAACTGGCCGAGGACCAGCGTCGCCTCAACGAGCTGCGGGTGCTCGGCGACCGCGACCGCATCGCGCGCGACCTGCACGACCACGTGATCCAGCGGCTGTTCGCACACGGGCTGGCCCTGCAGAGCGCCCACCAGCGCACCCGCTCCCCGGAGATCCAGAAGCGGCTCGCCGAGCTGGTCGAGGACGTGCAGAGCATCGTCGCCGAGATCCGCACCGCGATCTTCGACCTGCACGGCGGCCTGCGCGGCACGACACAGTTGCGCAAGCGCCTGCAGGACATCGTCGCCGAGCTGACCGACGACACCGAGCTGCGCACCACGGTGCGGATGTCGGGCCCGGTCGGCGTGGTGTCGTCCCCGCTCGGTGAGCACGCCGAGGCCGTGCTGCGCGAGGCGCTGTCCAACACCGTCCGACACGCGGGCGCCTCGACCGTCACCGTCACCATCTCGGTCGGCGACGACCTGGCCATCGAGGTCACCGACGACGGAGTCGGCATTCCGGAGACGGTCGCCCGCAGCGGCCTGCGCAACCTCGCGGACCGGGCGCGGCAGAGCGGCGGCTCGTTCAGTATCGAGCGGCTGGACACCGCCGGCACCCGGTTGTTCTGGCGCGCCCCGGTGACCTGATCACCCCGCCGGATCAGGGTCGGCCGGATCAGGGACGGCCGGATCAGGGACGGACGACGGCGACCGGACACGCACTGTGGTGCAGCAGGGCCTGGCTGGTGGAGCCGAGGCCGACGCCCTTGAGCGCGGTGCGGCCACGGGAGCCGACCACGACCAGCCGCGCGTCCGCGGCCGCTTCGAGCAGGCCGTGCACCGGCCGGTCGCGCAGGACCCGTTGCCGCACCTCGACATCGGGGTACTTTTCGTGCCACCCGGCCAGCCGCTCCGCGAGCAGCCTCCGCTCGTCCTCGGCAACGGCCTCGTAGTCGATGTCGAAGGGCAACACCGACCACGTCTCCCCGGCGGACATGTCGGTCCAGGTGTGCACGGCCACCAGTGGCACACCGCGCAGGCTCGCCGCGTCGAAGGCGAACTCGACCGCCGAGTCGCTGACCGGCGAGCCGTCGACGCCGACCACCACCGGTCCGGTCCTGGGCGGCGGGTCCTCGGGGGTTCGGCCGCGCACCACGACAACGGGGCAGTGACCGTGCGCGGACACCCCGGCCGGGACCGACCCCACCAGCATCCCCTCGAAACCGCCGAGGCCACGCGAGCCCAGCACGACCAGTCGGGCCGCGCCGGAGGACTCGATGAGCCCTCCGGCGGCGTTCCCGACCCGCAGTTCCCGTTCGACTTCGATACCGGATTCCGCCTCCAGCGCGACTCGTTCGGCGTCCCGCAACAGGGCGTGCCCGTAGTCGACGAGCGCTTCGACCGCACCGCCGGGCAACGCGCACGGCACGCGCGGCGCGCTGGGCGGCAGCACACAGGCATGGAACAGGCGTAACGGGGCGTGCCGCCGGGCGGCCTCGCGGGCGGCCCACCGGGTCGCGTCGAGTGCGGACCGCGAGCCGTCGACGCCGGCAAGAATCCAGTGGTGTGCGGCGGTGTCGAACATGGCTCCAGCGTCACCGGCCGTGGGCGGCGCGGCGAGAGCCGCCGGTACCGATCACCGGATGACTTTCGTCCCCGGCACCGGGGACCTTCGCAGCGCGGAGAAGGCACCGGGGGTCATCTACGCTGGGCCCAATGGCGGTGAAGGTGGTTTTCCCGTGATCAAGGTATTTCTCGTCGACGACCACGAAGTGGTGCGCCGCGGTGTCGCCGACCTGCTCGAAACCGACCCGGACCTGACCGTGATCGGCGAAGCGTCCAGCGCGGCGCAGGCACTGGCCCGCATTCCCGCGCTGCGGCCGGACATCGCGGTGCTCGACGTCCGCCTGCCCGACGGCAACGGCATCGAACTGTGCCGTGAGCTGCGCTCGAAACTGCCCGAGCTGAACGTGCTGATGCTGACCTCCTACACCGACGAGGAGGCGATGCTGAACGCGATCCTGGCCGGTGCGGGCGGCTATGTGATCAAGGACATCCAAGGCCTGCAACTGGTTTCCGCCGTCCGCGACGTCGGTTCCGGACGGTCGCTGTTGGACAATCGCGCCGCGGCGACGCTGATGGCGAAGCTGCGCGCCGACGCCGACAGCACCGGCCCGCTGTCGGGACTCAGCGAGCGGGAACGCACCCTGCTCGACCTGATCGGCGAAGGCCTGACCAACCGCCAGATCTCCGAGCGCATGTACCTGGCCGAAAAGACGGTCAAGAACTATGTCTCGCGCCTGCTCACCAAGCTGGGCCTGGAACGGCGCACCCAGGCCGCCGTGCTGGCGACCAGACTGCGCGACGGCCACCGGGGCCGTGACGAGGAAGAGTGACGAGGAAGAGTCGACCAGGAGGAGTCGACCAGGAGGAGTAGGGAACTTCGGCCCGTCACCCCGGACCGAAGGTCCCCTTGCCTGCCGGGCGGCGGCGCCTAGGTTGGGAACATGCGGGATGAGGGCATGCGATGCGGTGAGTTCGCGGTGCACGAAACGCATTCGGGTGTCGTGTTCCTGGTCGGCGATCGGGCCTACAAGCTGAAGAAGCCCGTGGATCTCGGTTTCCTCGACTTCACCTCGCGGGAAAGCCGGGAACGGGTCTGTCACGCCGAAACCGAGCTGAACCGGCGGCTTTCCCCCGACGTGTACCTCGGGGTCGCCGACATCACCGGGCCCGACGGCGCCCCCTGCGATCACCTCGTGGTGATGCTGCGGATGCCCGAGGACCGGCGTCTGTCCACTTTGGTCCAGCGGGACGAGCCGCTGACCGGCACGATCAAGCAGCTGGCGCGCAAGCTGGCCGCGTTCCACGCGCGGGCCGAGCGCGGCCCCCTGATCTCGGCCGAAGGCTCCCGGGACGCGATCCGCGGCCGGTGGGAGGACAGTTTCGCCCAGGTGCGCCCCTTCCGGGGCACCGTGCTCGATTCCGCGGTGACGGCCGAGATCGAGCGGCTGACCGAGGATTTCCTGGCCGGGCGCGCCGATCTGTTCGCCCGCCGGATCTCCGCGGGCCGGATCGTCGACGGGCACGGCGACCTGCTCGCCGACGACATCTTCTGCCTCGCCGACGGTCCCCGGGTGCTCGACTGCCTGGAATTCGACGATCACCTTCGCTGGCTCGACGGGCTCGACGACGTCGCCTTCCTGGCCATGGACCTGGAACGGCTCGGATCGCGCGAACTCGGCAAGGAACTGCTCGACTGCTACGCGGAGTTTTCCGGCGACACCGCGCCCCCCGCGCTGCGCCACCATTACGTCGCCTACCGAGCGTTCGTCCGTGCCAAGGTCGCGTGCCTACGCCACGCCCAGGGCGACAGAGACTCGGCTCGGCTCGCCCGCGGGCACGCGGGACTGGCGCTGCGACACCTGCGCGAAGGCATTCCCCTGCTCATCCTGGTCGGCGGGTTGCCCGCGTCGGGCAAGTCCACCGTCGCCGGCGCGATCGCCGACCGGCTCGGCGGCATCGTGCTTCGGTCCGACCGCATCCGCAAGGAGATCGCCGGGCACACCCCCGAGGAAAGCGCCGCCGCCGGCTACCAGGAGGGGCTCTACACTCCCGAGCACACCGCCCGGACCTACCGCGAACTGGACCATCGCGCCGGCGAGCTGCTCCGGCTCGGCGAAACCGTGGTGCTCGACGCGTCGTGGACCTCGGCCGGCCAGCGGGCATCGGCCGCGAAGGTGGCCGAGGAAACCCGGAGCCGGCTGGTGCAGCTGCGCTGCTGGGCACCGGAAACCATCACCGCGCAACGACTTGCCGAGCGGACCGGCTCGATCTCCGATGCCACGCCGGAGATCGCCCGGCACCTGGCCACCGACATGCACCCCTGGCCCGACGCGAACACCGTCCTGACGGCCGGCACCGAGCACGACTCCCTCACCCAGGCCCTGGCCTTCATCGACACCGCCGATTAGCCGCCCCGGGAACCGCAAGCGGCTTCGCCGCTTCTGAAACGCACCCTGATCTAGCCGGGCGAAAGCACCGTCTCGGCGGCGCGCGCGAGTTCGAGATCTTCCCGTGAGGTGAGCACCAGCGCGGTCACCAGCGCGTCGTCGGCGCTGACGACCCGGTCGCCCACGTTGGCCACCCGGGACGGGCTGACATACAGGCCCAGGGTGCTCAGGCCGTCGGCGAGTTCGGTCAGCAGCGCGGGCTGGTGCTCGGCCACGCCGCCGGTGAACACGACGGCGTCGAGCCGGTCCAGGCACATCGCGGCGGCCCCGATCTCGCGGCGCAACCGGTGCAGGTAGACCGCGATGCCGGCTTCCGCGTCGTGGTCGCCGGCCGCGCGGGCCGCGAGCACCTCGCGCGGATCACCGCTGGTGCCGGTCATCCCGGCCAGCCCGGAGCGGTGGTACAGCGCGTCGGTCAGCTCCGCGACACCGAGTTCCCCGGTGGACAGCACGTGCAGGAGCAGGCCCGGATCGACCGAGCCCGACCTGGTGCCCATGACCGCACCCTCGAGCGGGGTGAACCCCATCGACGTGTCCCGGCTGGTCCCGTCCCGGATCGCGGTCACCGAGACGGTCGAGCCGAGATGACAGCAGACCAGGCGCAGCGAGTCTTCCCGGGTGTCGAGGACCTCCGCCGCGCGCCGCAGCGCGTACCGGCAGGAAAGCCCGTGAAAACCGTAGCGGCGCAAGCGGTTCTGCCGGGTCCAGGTCCGGGGCAGCGCGTACCGGGCAGCCGCCTCCGGAAGTCCACTGTGGAACGACGTGTCGAAGCCGGCGACCACGGGGACGCCGGGGAACAGCGCCCACATCATGCGCACGGCCTGCACGGAAAGCGATTGCTGCGACGGTGCCAGCTCGGTGAGCCGGTCCAGTTCGGCGAGCACGGACTTGTCGAGCAGGGCCGGGTGCGGCCGGGAACCGCCGTGCGCGAACCGGACGGCGACCGCATCCGGCGTGCCGGTGACGACGCGGAGCGTATCGGCGAAATTCCTGCTGTCCTGCCCGGCCCAGGTCTGCGTCACGGTCGCGTCCCCGTCGGCGACGAGCACCGTTCGCACGCCCGTCGAACCGGGGTTGATCGTGAGAATCCGCATGGGACCAGGAAACGCCCGGCCCGCACGGCGCGACGGGGCCGGACAGCCCGAATCGCGGTGACCACCGTCCCGCCCGGGCGGTGACCAAGTACTCTCCCCGGCGAACTCCCGGGAGCGTTCCGGTGAACATTTTCCCATTCCGGACATAGTCGGAAATTTTACATCGGTCGTTGTGCCACGAAACGTCCTCTTTTGCCCGGTTCCAAGGAAACTCTGAGAATCGCTCGGCACCCTGAGCGGCGTCCAGCCAAAAAATAACCAACCGGGAGCCTCGAAATGCCCGTTTTCATCTCCGGACTACCCCTCCACGTATTGGTCGTGCACGCCGTGGTGGTGCTCGTCCCGTTGGCCGTCGTCGGCACCGCGACCATCGCGCTCTGGCCCGCGGCGCGCCGGCGGTACGGCTGGCTCGTGGTCGGCGTCACCGCGGTCGCCACGCTGGTCATCCCGATCGCCACCAGCAGCGGCGACGACCTGCGTGACCGGCTGCCCCGCACCGACCTGATCCAGCAGCACGCGAGCCTGGCCGACGGACTGCTTCCGTTCGTGGCCGCGCTCCTCGTGGTCGTCGCCGCCCTGGTCTGGTTCGACCAGCGGCAGCGGCGGGAAGGCCCCGGCGCGGCCACCACCCAGGCGAAGGTCGCCGGAGTCCCGCGGAAGGCGGTCAGCGTGGTGTTGACCGTGCTGACGGTGGCGCTGGCAGTGGTGTCCGCGGTCCAGGTCGTCCGCATCGGCGACTCGGGGGCCCACGCCGCCTGGGCCGGCAAGCAGTACATCGCCCCGCAGCCCAAGCACCACAACGGGTAGCTCGCCTCACCGGCGGTCACCGGGTATGGACGGGCACGACCAGGACCGGGCAGCGGGCATGGTGCAGCAACGCCCGGCCGGTCGAGCCGAGCAGCATCCCGGCGAACCCGCCCCGGCCCCGGCCGGCCACCACCACGAGCTGGCCCCGCGCCGAGAAGTCCAGCAACCGGTGCCGCGGCCGGTCGGCCACCGTGATCGCGTCCACCCGCACGCCCGGATACTTCTCGCGCCAGCCGGCCAGGCTCTCGCCCAGCACGGTGTCCGACCCGGTGTCCGACCCGGTGTCCGACCCGGTGTCCGACTCCGTGCCTTCGCCGGTCTCGTTCTCGTCCGGAACGGCGGGCAGCCACGGCGGCACCGCGTGGTCGTGGCGGGCGTGCACGGCGACCAGCGGCACGTTCCGCCGGGCCGCCTCGTCGAAGGCGGCCCCGACGGCCGATTCGCTGGTCACCCCGCCGTCCACCCCCACGACCACCGGGCCGCCGGGCCGGATCGCCCCGCGCACCACCACGACCGGGCAGTGGGCGTGCACCGACACCGCGACGGCGGTCGAGCCCGCGAGCATGCCGAGGAAGCCGCCGCTGCCGGTGGCGCCGAGCACGATCATCCGAGCCTGCCGGGAAAGCTCCAGAAACACCGGGACCGGCGCGTTCGCGGGCATGTCGCCGGTCACCGGAACCCGGCCCGCCACCACGGTCTCGGCCCGGTGGACCGCTTGCTCGAGCAGCTCGCGGCCGGCCAGCTCGAAGGCGAGGAAAGCGTTGTGCAACAAGGGCAATCCCGCCCCCTGGTAGCCGGCCAGCGGTTCGAAGCAGTGGACCACGTGCAGGCTCGCGTCACGCAACACCGCTTCTTCCGCCGCCCACGACAGCGCGCGATCCGACTCCGCGGACCCGTCGACTCCGGCGACGACCGCGGCCCGCCCGGCGGTCACGGCATGCTCGTCGAGACGTCCGCGCTGACCACGCCGGGCACCGCCTCGGCCAGCAGCGTCGCGACGTGGCGGTCGGTCTCGTTGTCGTAGGTGTCCACAATGCGCACGTTGCCGTCGTGCACCTCGACCTTCCAGCGGCCCGGCCCGCCGTAGATCTCCAGGTGGCGGCGGACGTCGGCGGCGATCTCGGTGTCCTCGCGGGCGAAGGTGCGGATGATGTCCCCGCGGGTCACGATCCCGACGACCCGCGAGCCGTCCACAATGGGCATGGCGCGGATGCGGTCGTCCAGCAACGCCCTGGCGAGCACGGACAGATCGGTGCCCGGCGCCATTCCGGTACACGGGCTGCTCATCACCTCGGCCACGGTGTCGCCGATGTTCCGCGGACCCCGCCGCGCCCGGCGGAAGCGCGGGTCGACCGGGATCCGGCCGGCCATCAGGTCCGCCTCGGTGACGATGCCGATGAGCCGTTCGTCCTCGTCCACCACCGGCAGCGCGGTGAACCCGTGCGCCGCCAGCAACGCGGCGGCCTGCTTGGCCGGGATCTCCGGGCCGACCGTGACCACCGGCGCGCTCATCACGTCCTGTGCTCGCATGGCGGAAATCTCCTATCGGTTGTTCAGTCCTCGGCGCGGGTGACCACGACCGGGCAGAGGGCGTAGGACATCACCGCCTGGCTGGTCGAGCCCAGCAGCATCCCGGTGAGCCCGCCCCGGCCCCGGCTGCCCACCACGAGCAGTTGCGCGCGGTCTGCGACGGAAAGCAGTTCGTCGCCGGGGCGTCCCCGGACCACCAGGCGCCGCACCGTGACATCGGGGTACTTCTCCTGCCAGCCGGCCAACCGCTGCCCGAGCAGTTCGTGCTCGTGCTGCTCGACAGCGGGCCGGTCGAGCTTCGAGCGTGCCTCTTCGAACAGCTCGGCCAGGAACGCGTCGTCCCACACGTGCACCGCGACCAGCGGCACCTGCCGCCACGACGCCTCGTCGAAGGCCAGCTCGAGCGCCGCGTCCCCGGCCGGTGACCCGTCGACCCCGACCACCACCGGCTCACCGGCGGCGGGCGGGTCCTCGCCCGCGTGCGGACGGATCAGCGCGACCGGGCACTTCGCGTGCGCCGCGAGCGCGATCGACACCGACCCGAGCAGCGCCCGCCCCAGCGGCCGGATGCCGGTGCTGCCGAGCACCAGCAGGCCCGCGGCCGCGGATTCGGCACGCAGCGCTTCCGCGGGCCGACGTTCACTGAGTGCCGTTTCGACCGCGACCTCCGCGCTCGCCTGCCTGGCCACCTCGCGGGCCTCCCCCAGCAACCGCCGCCCACGCGCGGAGAACATCCCGGCCACGTCGCTCTCCCCCGGAGCGGACGCTTTCATCGGGTACCGCAGGGAATACTCGTCGAGCGCGTGCACCAGCTTGAGCATCCGGTGGCGCTGCGCGGCTTCCTCAGCCGCCCACCGCACGGCGTTGGACGCCGAAGGCGAACCGTCGACCCCCACCACGATCGGGCCCGCGAAGGTACCGGACATGGCGCTCCTCGTCTCGCGAAGGTTCCTTTTCGCGAAGCTACGGAGAATCCGGCCGTGCGGGCGACGGGCCTACGTCCCCGGGCACCGGGACCTTCGCCCCCACCACTGTCCCCACCACTGCCTCTCGCACAGCAGAGTGCGGCGCCCCGGTATCCGCACGGCCGACCTTCGCCCGGCGCGAAACCGCGGATCGCGCGGATACTGGCAGGCATGGCAGGTGCCTGGCAGTTCTGGGTCGACCGCGGCGGGACCTTCACCGACATCGTGGCGCGGCGTCCCGACGGGCGGCTGGTGACGCACAAGCTGCTGTCGGAAAACCCGGGGCGGTATGCCGATGCCGCGGTCGCCGGCGTGCGCGCGTTGCTGGGCCTGAGCGGCGACGCCCCGGTCCCCGCCGAGCGGGTCGAGGCGGTGCGGATGGGCACCACGGTGGCGACCAACGCGCTGCTGGAACGCACGGGCGAACCGACCGTGCTGGTGATCACCCGGGGTTTCGGCGACGCGCTGCGGATCGCCTACCAGAACCGGCCGCACATCTTCGACCGGCACATCGTGCCGCCCGAGTTGCTCTACCAGCGGGTGATCGAGGTCGACGAGCGGATCACCGCCGAGGGCACCGTGCTCCGCGCGCCGGACCTCGAAGCGCTGGCGCCTCACCTGCTCGAGGCCTACCGCGGCGGGATCCGCGCGGTGGCCGTCACCTGCCTGCACAGTCACCTCCACCCCGCGCACGAGCGCCAGATCGGGAAGCTGGCCGAGCAGATCGGGTTTCCCCAGATTTCCCTGTCGTCCGAAGTCAGTCCGCTGATGAAGCTCGTCCCGCGCGGCGACACCACGGTGGTCGACGCCTATCTCTCCCCCGTGCTGCGCCGCTACGTCGACCGGGTCGCGGACGAGCTGGCGGACGTACGGCTGATGTTCATGCAGTCCAACGGCGGGCTGGCGCAGGCGCGGCACTTCCGCGGCAAGGACGCGATCCTCTCCGGGCCCGCGGGCGGCATCGTCGGCATGGTGCGGGTGTCCGAACTGGCCGGTTTCCACCGGGTGATCGGCTTCGACATGGGGGGCACCTCGACCGACGTGTCGCATTACGCCGGGGCGTACGAGCGGCTCTTCAGCGCGCAGGTCGCGGGAGTCCGGCTGCGCGCGCCGATGCTCGACATCACGACCGTCGCCGCGGGCGGCGGGTCGATCCTGCACTTCGACGGCAGCCGCTACCGGGTCGGCCCGGATTCCGCTGGCGCCAGCCCAGGACCCGCCTGCTACCGCGGCGGGGGGCCGCTGACCGTCACCGACGCCAACGTGATGCTCGGCCGCATCCAGCCCGCGTACTTCCCCACGGTCTTCGGCCCGGACGGCGACGAGCCGCTGGACGCCGCGATCGTGCGGCGCCGCTTCACCGGACTCGCCGCCGAAATCCACGCGGCGACCGGGGACGACCGCTCGCCCGAGCAGGTCGCCGAGGGCTACCTGCGGATCGCGGTGGCGAACATGGCCAACGCGGTCAAGAAGATCTCCATCCAAAAAGGACACGACGTCACCCGCTACGTGCTCACCACCTTCGGCGGCGCCGGTGGTCAGCACGCCTGCGCGGTCGCCGACTCGCTCGGTATCCGGACCGTGCTCGTCCCGCCCATGGCGGGCGTGCTCTCCGCGCTGGGCATCGGCCTCGCCGACACCACCACGATGAAGCAACAGTCGGTCGTCGCCCGGCTCGAACCCGGTGTCCTGCCACGATTGCGCGAGGTGGCGAGCGCGCTGGAGGAGACCGCGCGGGGCGAACTGCTCGACGAAGGCGTGCCGGCGGAAGCGATCCGCGTCAGCCACCGAGTGCACTTGCGCTACGACGGCACGGACACCGTGGTCGGCGTGCGGCTGACCGAGCCCGACGCGATGACCGCCGAATTCGAGGCGAGCTACCGCACGACGTATTCGTTCCTGATGGACCGCCCGCTGGTCGCCGAGGCCGTCACGGTCGAGGTCACCGGCCTCACCGAGCAACCGGATCTGTCCCGCCTCGGCGGGAAACCCCGCGGGGAACCGGCTTCGGGGCCCCGCGACACGGTTCCCGTCTATTCCCGCGACGCGTGGCATGACGCGCCGTTGTATCAGCGGGAACACCTGTGGCCCGGCGACACCGTGACCGGTCCGGCGATCATCGCCGAGGCCAACGCCACCACGGTCGTCGACGACGGCTGGCGGGCCACCATGACCCCGGCCGGGCATCTGCTCGTCGAGCGCGTGCGCGCGGTGGGCGGAGACGCCTCCGGGGAATCGGCCGAAGCCACCGACCCGGTCCTGCTGGAGATCTTCAACAACCTGTTCTCCTCGATCGCCGAGCAGATGGGCACCCGGCTGGAGGCCACGGCGCAGTCGGTCAACATCCGCGAGCGGCTGGACTTCTCGTGCGCGCTGTTCGACCCGGACGGCAACCTCGTCGCCAACGCCCCGCACATCCCGGTGCACCTGGGCTCCATGGGAACCAGCGTCAAAGAGGTGGTGCGCCGGCGTGCCGGGGGGATCCGCCCCGGAGACGTCTACGCGGTCAACGACCCCTACCACGGCGGTACGCACCTGCCCGACATCACCGTGATCACCCCGGTTTTCGGCGCCGCCAGGGACCTGCTGTGCTACGTCGCCTCCCGCGGCCACCACGCCGAAATCGGCGGTATCACACCGGGTTCGATGCCGGCCACCAGCCGCGAGGTGCACGAGGAAGGCGTCCTGTTCGACAACTGGCTGCTCGTCTCCACGGACGAGAACGGCACCGCGCGCTTCCGCGAAGCCGAAACACGCCGGCTGCTCACCGAATCGCCCTATCCCTCCCGCGACCCGGACACCAACCTCGCCGACCTGCGCGCGCAGGTCGCGGCCAACGCCAAAGGCGTCGAGGAGGTCGGCAAGATGATCGGCCACTTCGGACTCGACGTCGTCCAGGGCTACATGCGCCACGTGCAGGACAATGCCGAGGAGGCGGTCCGCCGGGTGATCGGCACCCTCACCGACGGCGCGTACCGGTACGAAATGGACTCCGGCGCGGTCATCACCGTGGCCATCACCGTGGACCGGGCCGCGCGCGGCGCCACGATCGACTTCACCGGCACCTCGCCGCAACTGGACACCAACTTCAACGCGCCGTCCTCGGTGGCGACCGCGGCCGTGCTCTACGTCTTCCGCACGCTGGTCGCCGACGACATTCCGCTCAACGACGGCTGCCTGCGCCCGCTCGACATCGTCATTCCCGCGAAATCGATGCTCTCACCGGAATTTCCCGCCGCCGTGGTCGCCGGAAACGTCGAGACCTCGCAGGCGATCACCGGCGCGCTCCTCGCCGCGCTCGGGGTCCAGGCCGAGGGATCCGGCACCATGAACAACCTGACCTTCGGCGACCACACCCACCAGTACTACGAGACCATCGCCTCCGGATCCGGGGCGGGCAACGGGTTTCCCGGCGCATCGGTGGTCCAGACCCACATGACCAACTCCCGGCTCACCGATCCCGAAGTCCTCGAATGGCGGTTCCCGGTCCTGCTCACCGAATTCCGGATCCGGCACGGCAGCGGCGGCACCGGCCGCTGGCGGGGCGGCGACGGGGCCGTGCGGCGCCTCACCTTCCGCGAGCCGATGACCGCGAGCACCCTGTCCGGTCACCGCCGCGTCCCGCCCTACGGCATGGCCGGAGGCTCCCCCGGCGCCCTGGGGCACAACCGTGTCCACCACGCCGACGGGACCGTCGAGGAGCTGCGCGGCTGCGACTCCACCGAACTGGCGCCCGGGGACACCCTGGAAATCCGGACCCCGGGCGGCGGCGGATACGGCCCGGCCTGAACCGGACGATCCGGTCGCGGGCCCCGCGACCGGATCGGGTAAGCGGTTACGGCAAACGATCTACCCTCGTTGTGGGCCGAACGGCCGCACTGGTACTTCTGACTGCCATGGGTGGAACTTCGTCCGTACTGGGCCGTCGCGGCTTTCTGGGGGCCGCGCTCGCCGCGGGAACGACCGTCGCCGGCTCCGCGGGACCGGGCCGGGCCGCCGCGGCCACTCCGGCCGTGAGCGGCACCAGCGAAGACCTCGCGCGGGAACTGCTGCTTGTCGGCCCTCGCGACGAGGACCTCAAACTGACCTATCTGCGCACCATGATCGACGACGGCCTGCCGAAAACCTCGGCACCGAAACGGATTGTCATCGTCGGTGCGGGCATAGCCGGGCTCGCCGCGGCCCGCCTGTTGCGCGACGCCGGCCACACCGTGACGATCCTGGAGGCGAACGCGAACCGCACCGGGGGCCGGATCAAGACCTTCCGGGGTTTGTTCGCCGACCCGAACCTGCACGCCGAAGCCGGCGCGATGCGCCTGCCCGACTTCCATCCGATGGTGCTGGCACTGGCCGACAAGCTCGGCCTGCGGCGCCGGCTGTTCTACAACACCGACGTGGCGCCCGGCGCGGAACCGGTGGGCCCGGTGCCGCCCGTGGTGTACCGGTCGTTCAGCGGTGAGATCTGGACCAATGGTCCGGCGGTCGACTTCACCGCGCCCGCGGCCACCTCACGCACCCTCATCCAGGTCAACGGCCGCCAGATCACCCGTGCTCGGTACGCCGCGGACCCCGCCGCGATCAACCGGACCTTCGGCTCGGCCCTGACGGTCACCTCCACCGCCGCGGTGAACCAGGCGTTCGCCCCCGTCACGGTCGACCCGGACACCCCGATCGACGACCAGATCTCGGCCTGGGCGAAGCTGATCGCGACCTACGACAACTACTCGACCCACCAGTTCCTCCTCGAAGCGGCCGGCTGGAACCTCGCCGACCTCGAAGCGGCGGGCACGCTGGAGAACCTGACCTCCCGGCTGCATTACTCGCTGTTCCCCACGCTGATGGACCACGCGATCATCAGCCCGGCTTCCCGGTACTGGGAACTGGAAAACGGCACGGCCGCGCTGACCGACGCGCTGACCGCGTCGCTGGCGCCGGTCATCCGGCACGATCGCAGGATGACCTCGCTGACCCAGACCGCGGGGTCCGTGCGCGTCGAGACCACGGCGGAGTCCGGCACCGAGGACGGGTGCGCCGGTGGACCGACGGGTCCGGTGGAAACCTTCGACGCGGACTACGCGATCATCACCATCCCCCTGACCGCCCTGCGGTTCTGCGATTTCGCACCCCTGCTGTCCTATCCGAAGCGGCGCGCCACCACGGCACTGCACTACGACTCGGCGACCAAGGTGTTGCTGGAATTCAAGACCCGCTTCTGGGAGCGGGGACCGCAGGGCTTCACCGGCGGCGGATGCGTTTCCGACACCCCCAACCGGTTCACCTACTTCCCGTCCCACGTGCCCGGCTCACGGGGCGGTGTCGTGCTGGCCTCCTACACCTGGTCCGACGACGCCATGCGGTGGGACTCGCTGACCGAGGACGAGCGGTACGCCTTCGCGTTGAAGAACATGGCCAGCATGTTCGGACGCCAGGTCTACGACGAGTTCACCGGCCACGGCGCCACGCAGTCCTGGGCGCGCAACCGCTACGCCCTCGGGGAGGCCGCCATCTTCACCCCCGGGCAGTTGCACGAATATCACGCCGCCACGCGCACGGTCGAAGGCCGCGTGCACTTCGCCGGCGAACACACCAGCCTGAAACCGGCCTGGATCGAGGGCGCGTTGGAAAGCGCCACCCGCGCGGCACTCGAAGTCCACCAGCGCTGAGGAACGCCGTTCACCCCACCGGTTCCGGCTCGCCCGCGACGCGGTGTCGCACCGGCCGCAACGCCAGCACCGCGCCGAGGCTGAGCAAGCCGACCGCGACCATGTACGCCGACACCGACAGCGAGGTCCCCGTGGCACTCCGCAACGCGGTGGCGATCAGCGGGGCGAAGCCACCGCCCAGCACCGCACCCATCGCGTAAGAGAACGACGCTCCGCTGTACCGGTAGCGGGGTTCGAACAACTCCGCGAACAGCGCGGACTGTGGCCCGTAGGTGGCTCCGAGACCGATGTTGAGCACGATCACCGCGACCCCGAGCAGCCACGGTTGACGGGTGTCGACGAGCAGGAAGAACGGCACCGACCACACCACGAGCAATACCGAACCGGCCAGATAGACGGGTTTGCGGCCGATCCGGTCCGACCAGACCGCCGACGCGATGATCGCCACCAGCCAGGTCACGCTGCCGACGATCACCACGATCAGCATCGTGGCGCTGCCCAGTTTGAGCACCGAAGTCCCGTAGGAGAGGAGATAGGCCAGAAAGACATAGCCGATCGCGGTGTTGGCGATGAAGCTGACCGACGCGACGAACACCTCGCGGGGACGTTCCCGCAGTACCTCGACCATCGGCAGGCGACTGCGGGCCTGTTCGCGGCGAAGCCGCGCGAACACCGGGCTTTCCTCGATCCGCAGCCGGATGACCAGCCCGACCGCGACCAGCACGACGCTCAGCAGGAACGGCAGCCGCCAGCCCCACGCGCTGAACCGCGCCGGGCTGAGCAAACCGTTGAGCACGAAGAAAACCAGCTGCGCCAGGATCAGCCCGGCCGGCACACCGATCTGGGAGAACGAGCCGTACCGCCCACGGCGTCCCGCGGGTGCGTGCTCGACCGCCATGAGCGCCGCGCCGCCCCATTCGCCGCCGGCGGAAAGACCCTGCAGCAACCGCAGCGCCAGCAACAGAATCGGCGCGAAAACCCCGATCCGGTCATAGGTCGGCAGCACGCCGACCCCGACCGTCGCCGCCCCCATCAGGACCAGTGACAGCACGAGCATCGCCTTGCGCCCCACCCGGTCTCCGAAATGCCCCCACACCACGCCGCCGACCGGGCGGGCGAGGAATCCGACGCCCAGCGTCGCGAACGCCGCCAAAGTGCCGGAAGCGGGCGAGAGCGTGCTGAAGAACAGGCGGCCGAAGACGAGCGCGGCGGCCGTGCTGTAGATGAAGTAGTCGTACCACTCGATGGTGGTGCCGATCGCGCTTGCCACCGCCACTCGCCGCAACTGGGCGGTTCGCTGCCGGTCGTCCCGCAATGCCATCCCCGCTCCCCTTTGCCCCATTCCGCGTCGCCGGTCGAACATGATGACACGGCCGAGACGCCGGAGCGACCGCCGAAAGTTCCCATTACCCGTCCATGCGTGTCCGCATAGGTCAACCAGTCGTGTAAACATGGGAAGGACGAGAGGGGTGGCACCGTGACCGAATGGGACGGACGGGGCATGCCGCCGGTCATCGACCGCCGAATCGCCCGGTTCGAGAATTCCCGGTCGCGCGCTTCCCTGCTCTCGGCGCAGGACGCGGCGGCCATCAAGGCGGTCGACCTCGAACCGGTCGGCGACGTGATGGGCTGCACGGTGCAGCAGATCACGCCGCCCTACACCTTCGCGCCCTACGCCGACTACCAGGGCTACGCGGAGGCCCGGCAGCGCGGCTACCGCATCGCCCTCGACCGCCTGCGGCACGAAGCCACCCGGCTCCACGCCGACGGGGTGATCGGGATCCGGCTGACCACGGAAGTCCAGGCCAACTCGATCGAAGAGTTCGTCGCGCTCGGCACCGCCGTGCGCGCCCGGGGCGGACGCCTGCCCCGCACCGGGTTCCGCACCGAACTGCCGGGCCCGGACGTAGCCAAGCTCCTGTTCGCCGGGTGGGCCCCGGTGGACCTCGTCTTCGCCCTGGCGATCCGGACGCGGCTGTTCAGCCCGCAATCCCGGCAACAGCTGCAAATGGCCTACGACAACTTCGAAGTCGACGCGCACACCACGGTGGTGACCGCCGCCCGCGCCGCGGCCCGCGCCGACTTCGGCAAACGGGTCGCCCAGGCGCACGGCGAAGGCGCGATCATCTCGTCGATGTCGCTGGTCACCTGGTCGGACCCGATGTACTACCTGGTCGCCCAGGCCGGCGTCTTCGGCACCGCGCTCGCCCGGTACACCGAGGGCCGGCCGCCGGCACCGGCGAGCACACTGACCATCATGCCGCTGAACGCGGGGAGGAGAAGGAAATGACGGCGCCGGAAGGGGTTCCCGAGGACGCGCTGCGCCGGCTGACGGAAATGCGGCCGGACCACGGGAGCGGCCTGTTCACCTCCGATCTGAGCGTGAACGAGTTCCTGCTGGTCCGCGAGGCCGGATTCCGCCCGCTGGGGCTGGTGCTGGGCTCCAGCATCTACCACGTCGGCTTCCAGTTGGGCCGCTGGGGCCGCAACCAGGAACTCGACGTGCTCTCCACCGCGATGTACCACGCCCGCGAGCTGGCGATGACCCGGATGGAGGCCGAGGCCGACGTCCTCGGCGCGGACGGCATCGTGGGCGTGCGGCTGGAAATCGAGTTCAAGGAGTTCGGCAGCGACCTGGCCGAGTTCGTCGCCGTCGGCACCGCGGTGAAGGCCGAACAGCCCGGGCAATGGCGCAACAACACCGGCAAACCGTTCACCTCGGACCTGTCCGGCCAGGATTTCTGGACACTGGTCCAGGCCGGCTACGCACCGCTGGGCATGGTGATGGGCACCTGCGTCTACCACATCGCCCACCAGCGCCTCTGGCGCGCGATCGGCAACATCGGGCAGAACGTGGAGATCCCCCAGTTCACCGAGGCCCTCTACGACGCGCGGGAACTGGCCATGGCCCGGATGCAGGCCGAAGCCGAGCAACTCGAAGCCGAAGGCATCGTCGGCGTGCAGCTGCTTTCGCTGCCGCACCGCTGGGGCGGGCACACCACGGAGTTCTTCGCCATCGGCACCGCGGTCAAGCCGCTGCGCGCCGACCACACCATCGCCAAGCCCCAGCTCGTCCTCCCGCTGGCGGACCGATGAGCGGCGAAATGATGGAAGTGCACCTGCTCGCCGCCGCACTGCGGTGCGAGCGCTCCGACGTCGAGTCCTACTATCGGCTGCTGTCCGAAACCCTGGGCGAGGCACTCCCGCCCGGCGTGGTCGAGGTCGAACGCCGGGCCCGCCTCTTCGGCCGCGACCGCACCCCGGTCGCCCTGCGCGTCCGCACCGCCGACCGCCACCTCGAACTCCGCGCCGCCCGCCACGGCGGCGTCGAGGCCGAGATCCACCAGGTGGTCCGCGACGTCGTGATCAGCAGGCGCACCATCGGCGTCGACGAATGGCTCGCCGCCCTCGCCGAAGAACTCACCAAACTCGCCGAACGCGACACCGCCGCCCGCGAAGC
>DASSAD010000384.1:0-15451 GCA_035685725.1 Amycolatopsis sp.
GGTTTCGTCCGGCTGTGCCGCGGCGGTGTCGGTGGTGTCGGTGGTGGCAGGGGTTTTCGCGGCATTGTTCACCTGACCGCCTTGGTGCGCGGTCGTATTGTTCCCGCGCGGAGCGGGTTGTTGCGCCGCCTGCGAAGTACCGGCGAAAAACACCGTGCAGAGCAGCGCGAAACCGGCGGCCACCGTGGCGGCCCTGGCCATGATCTTCAGCATTGCGTTCCCTCGTCATCGCCGCGACCTCGGGCGAACGTGACCGGCACGATCCGCCGGTCCCGCGGTTCGGTCGGCAAGCGCACGGCCTCCGTTACCCCGGTGGCATCCGTGAAACCGGTGACCCCGGAAGGTTCGGTGGGTGTTCGCCGCGATCGGTCGCGAAAGGTTCTCTCGTAAAGGGCGACGCATGACCCCGCCGGTATGTTGCCTCGCCGGCCGAGATCACAGGTTGTCGATCGTCTCGTCGATCTGTTCGGCCAGGGAAACGTCCTTGGCGGTCAATCCGCCCGCCGAGTGCGTGGTGAGCCGGAACGTCACCTTCCGCCAGCGGATGTCGATGTCCGGGTGGTGGTTGACGCTCTCGGCGATCTCCGCGATCCGGTTCACCGCCTCCATCGCCTTCGCGAAGCTCGCGAGCTCGGCGGTGCGGGTCAGCAGGTCGCCCTCGCGCTGCCAGTGGGGCAGCTTCGGAAGCGAATCCGCGATTTCCTGATCGGTCAGTAGCTCTGCCATATGTTCCATGGTGGTCCCGGCGACGGGCCGCCGCACGGCGTCCCGGCGAGCGGCCGCCAGGGGCCGGCGGCCGCGTCACCGGCTCGACGCCGCCGGGACCGGGCTCAGCCGTCGCGGGTGGTGAGCCGGGCGTAGGCCAGGGAAAGGCCGATCACGATGTAGCACACCGCGCGCACGGCGCCTTCCACCAGACCGGTGGGCGCAATCGGGTCCCGGAGCACATCGACGATCGACGTCCAGGACTGCGGCAGCAGGAACGGGTGCAGCCAGTCCACGGCGGACAACATGAGCAGCACGGTGAACACGATCGTGCCGGCCAGCACGGAGACCACGACCAGCATCGGATGTTCGGTGCACGCCGAGATCGCCAGCGCCACCGCGGCGACCGCCCACAGCTGCAGGGAGACCCACCCCGCCGCGATCGCGACCTTGACCAGCGCCGCGCCGAAGGACAGCGTGGTGCCGGAGAGGGTGAACAGTCCGCCGGTGCCGTTCATCGCCAGCCCGGTCACCACCCCCACCACGGACATCAGCACGACCGAGGCCAGCGTGAACGTGGCCACGCCGAGTGCCTTGACGGCGAGCAGCCGGCCGCGGCTGACCGGCGCGAGCAGCCAGCTGCGAAGCGTGCCGTGCGCCAGTTCGCCGGCCAGCGCGTCCGCCGCGGACATCGCGCTCGTCAACGGCAACAACAGGTTCAGCCCCACCGCGAGCGCGGCGATCGGCAGCGCCAGCGCGTTGCCGGCGGCGGCGGTGAGCAGCGCGTCGCCCCCGTTTCCCGGGCCGTTGTCGGTCGAACTCCCGATGGCGAGCCCGATCCCCATCACCGCGGGGATGATCGCGAGCAGGCCGAGCACCACCAGGGTGCGCGGGCGGCGGAAGATCCAGCGCAGTTCCGCCCGGTAGAGCCGGAACAGTCCGACGTGCGCCGCCGCTGCGGACCCGGTCGGCTCCGTGGTCGGCTCCCTGGTGACTGCCCCGGTCATTTCGTCACCTCGTCCACTTCGGGCAGACCGGCCGGTCCGGGTGTCTCGTGCTGGGTGAGCCGGGCGAACAGGTCCTCCAGCCCGGTGCGCTCCCGCCGCACCTCGTGGACCGCAACCCCGGCCCGCACGAGGGTTTCCACCACCTTCGGCGCGGTCGTCGCGGTCAGGTCGGCGCGGACGCCGTCGGGGGTGAGCTTGCCGGGAATCCGGTTCTCCCGCAACGACGCCAGTGCCCGGTCGCCGTCCGGTGTGGACACCAGAAGACCCGGGCTGCCGGACTCCAGCAGCTCGTCCAGTTCGCCCTGCGCCACCACCGTGCCGTCGTGCAGGACGGCGACGTGCGTGCAGGTCGCCTCGACTTCGGCGAGCAGGTGGGAGGACACCAGCACGGTGGTGCCTTCCGCGTGCAGCTCGGCGATGATCTTGCGGATCTCCCGGGTGCCGGCCGGGTCGAGCCCGTTGGTCGGCTCGTCGAGCACCACCATGCGCCGCGGCACGAGCAGCGCCGCCGCCAGCCCCAGCCGTTGCTTCATGCCCAGCGAATAGCCGCGGTAGCGCCGGTGCGCCGCGCCGGCCAGGCCGACCCGCTCCAGCGCGGTCGCCACCGCGCCCGGAACGTCCGCGCCGGCCAGGCGGGGCTCCGCGGCCGCCGCCCGGTACAGGTTCTCCCGCCCGGACAGGAACGGGTGGAAGCCCGGCCCTTCGACGAGCGCGCCGACGTCCGGCAGCGCGCGCCCGGCGCCCTCGGGCATCCGCCGGCCGAGCAGCTCCACCTCGCCCTCGGTCGGGCGGACCAGGCCGAGCAGCATCCGGATCGTGGTGGTCTTGCCGGACCCGTTGGGGCCGAGCATGCCCAGCACCGCGCCCTCGGGCACGTCCAGATCGACCTGGTCCACCGCGACCGTGCTCCGGTACACCTTGCGCAGCCCCCTGGTCCGCGCGGCGGGTGCCGTGGTGCCCGTCGGCGCGACGGGCACCCCCGGGACAGCGGTCGTTGCTTCGC
This sequence comes from Amycolatopsis sp., assembly GCA_035685725.1. Lineage (GTDB taxonomy): Bacteria > Actinomycetota > Actinomycetes > Mycobacteriales > Pseudonocardiaceae > Amycolatopsis_E. Next base: position 2,716 of record DASSAD010000384.1, read on the forward strand.
TCACTTCGTACCCAGCGTGTCGACGAGCACCTGTTCCGGCACGGCGCCGGCGGCGAACCGGCCGTCGTCGGTGACCAGCGCGGTGCCCACCGTCGTGCTGATGACGTAGCCGGAGCCGAACGCGCCGCTCACGGGCTTGCCGAAGTGCTGCAGCATCGCCTTCGGGTCGACGTTTCGACCGGGCCTGCCCTGCTGCGGCTGCAACGCCGTGGCCGGCACGGTTCCGGTGATCACCGTGTCCCAGCCGCTCCCGACGACCTTGGTGGTGCCGGCGGCCGGGTCCGTCCCGTGCGCCTGACCCTGCTGCTCGGTCACCTTCGCCCCCTGCGGCGGGCTGAACTGGAACTCGCTCGCCGGCTGCGGGGTGAACTCGATGTCGCTGAAGGCGACCTGCAGGGCCGGGTCGGCGCTGCCGTCGGCGAACACGGCCAGGCGCAGCGGCACCCGCTTTTGGGCGTCGACGGAGATCCGGATTTCGCGCAACAGCGTGCGTTCGGTCGGTTTCGGTGTGAGCACCAGTTCATAGGCCGGCCTGCCGGCCACGAGCGCGGTGCCCTCGACGCTGACCGTGCTGGTCTGGCTGATGTCGGCGACCAGCCGGGTCGCCATGGTCGCGGGGTCGGTCGCCTCGGGCGGGTGCGTGGTCGCCCCGGACGGCGCGGTCGTCCTGGTCGCGGTGTTGTCCCGCGAGTGGTAAGTCCACACCGTGGTGCCGTTCTTCACGATCGTGGTTTCGGTGGCCCCCTGCTCCACCGACAACTTGCTGTCGCCGTTGCCGTCGCTGTAAACGTGCGCGGAGTCGATGTTCAGACTCATTCCGCCGGGCAACGCGGAAACCGGCAGCCCGAGGTTGTTGGTCACCGCGACGGTCCCGTCGAGCGCGGGCGTCTTCGTGGCCAGCACCGACGCCACCAGATCCGCCGCGCTGATCGGCGGAAGCGTCGGCGGCTCACCGGCACTGGCCGGCATCGCGAGCCAGGCCAGTCCCGCCACGCCCAGTGCGGATCCGGTCACCGCCGCCGTGATCGCCTTCGTCTTGGGTCGCATCCTTGTCTCCCTGTTTCGGCGAGCACCACCAGTGTGTGCTCTTTCCCCGTCGCTGACGATGCACCGTGGACTCTGAGATCGGCCTGAGAACCTGAAGGCGCTTCCTCGGGCCGTCCGGAAAGGGCAGGAGATTCCAGGAGATTTCGCTGCGTGCCCGCCCCGATGCTGAGAGAGCACTGAGAGCCCACGCGGGGACGGCGGAGCCGGGCCGGACGCGGGGGGCGGCGCACCGGAACCCCGCCACCTGCCCATGCTCGAGATCCCCCGGCCCCGACCCGTCCGGTTCGTCGCTTCCCGGGCGGTCGGCGAGCGGTCGCGGCCCGCTCCCACCGTGTGGCGGCGCCCGCCGGCGGCTCGACTTTTCCGGCCTGCTCGCGGCAGGCTGGGCAGCGTGAAACCGCGAGTCCTGGTGGTGGACGACGAGCCCGGCGTGCGCAAGGCCCTGCAACGCGGGCTGCGCGCGGAGGGTATGGACGTGGTCACCGCCGCGGACGGGCCGAGCGGGCTGCGGCTGGCCCGGACCGGATCGTTCGACGTGCTGCTGCTGGACATCATGCTGCCCGGTCTGTCGGGTTACCGGGTGCTCCAGCATCTTCGGGCGGACGGGGTTTCCACGCCGGTCCTGCTGGTTTCGGCCAAGGACGGGGAAATCGACCAGGCGGACGGGCTCGACCTCGGTGCCGATGGTTACCTCGTCAAGCCGTTTTCGTTCGTGGTGCTGGTCGCCCAGGTGCGCGCGGTGTTGCGGCGGGCGCAGCACGAAGGGCCGGCGCGCGGTCCGCTGCGGATCGGGGGACTGGTCGTGGACCGGGCGACCCGACAGGTGCGCTGGCACGACGATCCGGTCGCGCTGAGCCCGCGCGAGTTCGGGTTGCTGGAGGTGCTGGTCGGCCGGGCGGGCACGGTGGTCACCAAGGACGAGCTGTTGCGGGCGGTGTGGGGCGACGAGCAGGCGGCCACCCGCAACGTCGTCGAGGTGTACGTGGGATATGTGCGCCGAAAACTCGACGCGGTCGGTGCCGGGTCGCTGGTGAGAACCGTGCGCGGGCACGGCTATCTCGCGTCGGACGCTCAGCTCGACGAGGTTCTGTCGGGATGACGGTGCGGAAGTCGGCGGGCGGAAGTGACGACCGAGCGACCCGGTGAGGGAACTGCCGATCGGCTGACCGTGCGAGCGCCCGGGGCGAGGTCGCAAGCACGTCGTCGGTGGAGCGCCCAGTGGTGGGGCCGGCGGTCGATGGCGCTGCGCATCACGGTGTCGGCCGCGGCGGTCACCCTGGTCTTCCTGCTCGGCCTGGCGCTGCTCGCCGGGCGCGGTCTGGGGCCGCTGCGGATGGAGTCGGTGGACACCGAACTGTCCGGGGCGCTGGGTCCGGCGACGGTCGCGGTCGCGCGGGGCGGCGTGCCGGCACCCGTCGACGGCATCACGATCCGGGTGCTCGACACGGCCGGCACTCCGGTCGACGGCGGTGGCCCGGTCACCGATCTCGACGCGGGCGCGATCGGGGCGCTCAAGGCGGGGGAACCGGTCAGCACGGGCGCGCCGGAGCCGCGGCTGCGCTGGCTGGGATCGGTGGTCCCGGCGCCGGACGGCACGCCGCGGCTGGTGGTCGCCGGTACCGGACTGGTCGGCTCCACGTGGGCGGTTCGCACGGCCGCGCACTGGCTGTTCGGGGCGGCTTCGGTCGGCGCGGTGCTCGCGGCGGTCGCGACGTGGCTGGTGGTGCGGCTGGCACTGCGGCCGGTCGGCCGGATGCGCCGGTCGGTGCGGGCGCTGCCGCCGGGCCGGCGACTCCCGCTGCCCGGGGCCGACGACGAACTGCGGGCACTGGCGTCGGACTTCAACGCCTTGCTGGACCGCCAGGAGGAGGCCGCGCAGCGCCTGCGCCGGTTCACCGGGGACGCCGCGCACGAGCTGCGTTCGCCCGTCGCCTCGATCCGGGTGCAGGCCGAGGTGGCGGTCGCCAACCCGGACCCGGAACTGGCCCACGAAACCCTCGCCGACATCCTGGCCGAGGCCGAGCGGCTGTCGTCGTTGCTGGACGGCCTGCTCACGCTCGCCCGCTCCGACGCGGGTGAACTGCCCCCGGCCGAGCCCGTGGAACTCGTCACCGAGGCGCGCGAAGCGGTGCGCCGCCTGCCAGCGGGCGCGCCGCCCGCGCGGGTGTCCGGACTGGTGGGACAGGCCTGGGCGTACGCGGCGCAGGCGGAGGTCGAGCTGGTGCTGAACAACCTGTTGCGCAACGCCTGCCGGTACGCGCGGTCGCAGATCGTGGTGTCCGTGCTGGCGGGGCGGTCCACGGTGCGGGTGGTCGTCGACGACGACGGGCCCGGCGTCCCGCCCGCGCACCGGAACCGGGTGTTCGACCGCTTCTACCGGATCTCCGATGACCGGGCCCGCTCGTCGGGCGGGACGGGGCTCGGGCTCGCGATGGTCGCGGAGGCGGTGCGGCGCCGGGGCGGGCGGGTCACGGTCGGCGAATCGCCGGAGGGCGGTGCCCGGTTCCAGGTCACCTGGCGGTCGGCGGGAACGGAATCCCGGACGTGATTTCGCTGTGCGGCACCGGGGAACACGCGGCACCGCGGAATTCGCACGGTCGCCATAACGCTCCGGAGCGCTCCGGATGCCGCCGGTCGGACCCGTGGGCGCGGACGAAATGGCCGTGCCGGTAACGTCTCCGCCTCGTGAAGGTCATCGTCGGGGCGGCCATCGTGCGGGGCAACGCTTTGCTCGCACAGCAGCGATCTTATCCAGTGGAGGTGGCCGGGCTCTGGGAGCTGCCCGGCGGCCGGGTCGAGCGCGGGGAGTCCGAAGTGGACGCTGTGCGCCGGGAATGCCGGGAGGAGCTCGGGGTCGACGTGGTCGTCGGGGACCGGGTCGGCGACGAGGTGCCGTTGCGGGCCGGGATGGTGCTGCGGGTCTACTCCGCCCGGCTCGCGGACTCCGCCGCCGACCCGAAACCCTTGGAACACAACGCTTTGCGCTGGATCCACGCCGCTTCGCTGGAGACGGTTCCCTGGCTTCCCGCCGACCTCGAGCTGCTGCCCGCGCTGCGGGCACTCCTGGCCGGATAGCGGTTTTCCCTCAGCCGGCGCCGATCAGCCGCAGCGCGGCGGAAAGCCGGTGCTCGCCCCGTTCGGCGGCGCGGACGGCGCCCGCCTTCCGGATCCGGGCGAGTTCCGCCGGATCCGCGAGCAGCCGCGTGGTGCGCTCCCGGACCGGCCGCAGCGTCTCGATGACCGTTTCCGCCACGGCCTCCTTCAGCGCGCCGTAGTTCGGCTGTTCCCCGGCCACCTCCTGCGGGGTGCGACCCGTGCAGGCCGCCAGGATTTCCACCAGGTTCGCCACGCCCGGCCGGGTTTCCGGCTCATAGGCCGGTTCGGATCCCGGGTCGGTCACCGCGCGCCGGATCTTGCGCCGGATCAGGTCCGGCTCGTCGAGCAGGAACACCACGCCGGCCGCTTCGCGGGCGGACTTCGACATCTTCCGGGTCGGGTCGGCCAGGTCGCGCACGCGCGCCCCGGCGGGCGGAAGCACCGCGCGGGGCACCGTGAACACGTCGCCGTAGGTGGTGTTGAACCGTCGCGCCAGCGCCCGCGCCAGCTCGACGTGCTGGCTCTGGTCCTCGCCAACGGGCACCTCGGAGGCGCCCTGCAGCAGGATGTCCGCGGCCATCAGCACCGGATAGGTCAACAGGCTCAGCCGCACCCCGGCCTGCCCGTCGGCCTTCTCCTTGAACTGGATCATGCGCGCGGCCTCGCCGTAGCTGCAGGTGCATTCCATGATCCAGGTCAGCGCACCGAGTTCTTTCGCCAGGTCGGACTGCACGAACACCCGCTCGGGCGAGATCCCGGCCGCGACGAGGACGGCCAGCGACTCCCCGGCCTGCGTGCGGAGTTTCGCGGGATTGTGGGTGGTGGTCATCGCGTGCAGATCCGCGATGAAGTACAGATCCTCGCCATCACCGTCGCTCGCCCAGCGCTGGATCGCGCCGAGGTAGTTGCCCAGGTGCGGGTGGCCGGACGGGGTGATCCCGGAGAGTCTCATGGTCGCTTCCCTCGGTTTCGTGCCGCACCGCCGGGAAGACCTGCTCGTACAACGAAGGCCGCCCGGTGGGCGGCCTTGTCGACAAGATCTGTCAGCTTCGCGGGCCGCCGGTCGGCGGCCACCACAGGGCTACGAAGCTGTGCATGGATTCACCATAACCCACGACCTGGGTTGTTTCCCCGGCCCGGTCGCCCGCGCCGGGCGGAAAGCGTTTTCGCCGTGGTTTCCCCGCTTTTACCACGTTCACGGGTGCCGAAGCCAGCCGACCGGCCGGTATGGCGCGGCTCACAACGGGGCGGTAGGTATCCTGGACGGGACCGCGTCTGGCCGAAGGCGGCGAGCGGTCTCCCATTCCGCACCGATCACCAGGAGCCCTCGCGTGCCCACAGCAACCGCCGAGAAGGTCCGCACGGATCTCCGCAACGTCGCCATAGTGGCACACGTCGATCACGGCAAGACCACCCTGGTCGACGCCATGCTCCGGCAGTCGGGGGCGTTCGCCGAGCGCGCCGAGGTCGTGGACCGGGTGATGGACTCCGGTGAGCTCGAGCGGGAAAAGGGCATCACCATTCTCGCCAAGAACACCGCCATCCGCCGCCAGACCCCCGGCGGCCCGGTGACGATCAACGTCATCGACACCCCCGGGCACGCCGACTTCGGTGGCGAGGTGGAGCGCGGCCTGTCCATGGTGGACGGTGTGGTGCTGCTGGTCGACGCCAGCGAGGGCCCGCTGCCGCAGACCCGGTTCGTGCTCCGCAAGACGCTGGAAGCCGGCCTGCCGGTGGTGCTCGTGGTCAACAAGGTGGACCGGCCCGACGCCCGGATCGCCGAGGTCGTCGACGAGACCCACGACCTCCTGCTCGACCTCGCCGGTGACATCGAAGACATCGACGACACGGCACTGGACGCGATGCTGTCCCTGCCGGTCGTCTACGCCTCGGCGCGCGCGGGCAAGGCCAGCCTGACGCGTCCGGCGGACGGGGCGCTTCCGGACAGCGAAAACCTCGACCCGTTGTTCGAGACGCTGCTCACCCACGTGCCGCCGCCGAGCGCGGACGTGGAAGCGCCGCTGCGGGCGCTGGTCACCAACCTCGACGCGTCCAACTTCCTCGGCCGGATCGCGCTGATCCGCGTCCACTCCGGACGGCTGCGCAAGGGCCAGACGGTCGCCTGGCTGCGCGAGGACGGCAGCACGCAGTCGGTCCGGATTTCGGAGCTGCTGGTCACCGAGGCGCTGGAGCGGGTGCCCGCGCAGGAGGCCTGCGCCGGTGACCTGGTCGCCATCGCCGGTATCCCGGACATCACCATCGGCGACACGCTGGCCGATCCGGAGCACCCGGAGGCGCTGCCCCGGATCACCGTGGACGAGCCGGCCATCTCGATGACCATCGGTGTCAACACCTCCCCGCTGGCCGGCCGCAACGGCGGCGACAAGCTCACCGCCCGGCTGGTCCGGGCGCGGCTGGACGCCGAGCTGGTCGGCAACGTCAGCATCCGGGTGCTGCCCACCGAACGGCCGGACACCTGGGAGGTCCAGGGCCGCGGTGAGCTGGCGCTGGCCATCCTGGTCGAGCAGATGCGGCGGGAGGGCTTCGAGCTGACCGTCGGCAAGCCGCAGGTGGTGACCAAGACCATCGACGGCAAGCTGCACGAGCCGTTCGAGCGGCTCACCATCGACTCGCCGGAGGAGCACCTCGGCTCCATCACGCAGCTGCTGGCCGCCCGCAAGGGCCGGATGGAGCACATGGGCGGCAACGGCACCGGCCGGATCCGCCTGGAGTACGTGCTGCCGGCGCGGGGACTGATCGGGTTCCGCACCGACTTCCTCACCGAGACCCGCGGCACCGGCATCGCCAACCACGTCTTCGAGGGCTACTTCCCGTGGGCGGGCGAGATCCGGACCCGGCACAGCGGCTCGCTGGTCGCCGACCGTTCCGGCCCGGTCACCGCTTACGCGATGATCCAGCTCGCCGACCGCGGCACGTTCTTCGTCGAGCCGGGCGCCGACGTGTACGAGGGCATGGTCGTCGGCGAGAACCCGCGTGCCGAGGACCTCGACATCAACATCACCAAGGAGAAGAAGCTCACCAACATGCGCTCCTCCACCGGTGACGAGCTGGAGCGCCTCGCCCGCCCGCGCAAGCTGGGTCTGGAGGAGGCGCTGGAGTTCTGCTCGGTGGACGAATGCGTCGAGGTCGCGCCCGACGTGGTCCGCGTGCGGAAGGTCACCCTCGACATCTCCCAGCGCGCCAAGGAGCGGTCCCGCGCGCGGTCCCGCGCCTGACATATCGAAGGAAGGGGTATTTACTACGGACTATCCGTAGTAAATACCCCTTCCTGCTGATCGGGAACTCTCGGCGGGTGTGGCGCGTCCATCTATCGGCGGTAGGAGATCCGATTGAGGGCGGGCACGGGCGGTCTGGCACCCTCGTACCGCGGTAAGCGATGTCGGCGGCAGGGGAGGCAGGGTGCGGAACAGCGGCAAGGTGGCGGCACTGATCCTTGCGGCGGTGGCCACTCTCGCCGCGTGCACCGGGGCGCCGCCGGCGCCGGTGGTGAGTTCCTCGGTCTCCCAGTCGTCGTCGGCCAGCACACCCTCGCAGATCGTGATCGGCGTGGACGACATCGCCGGCGGCTACAACCCGCACAACCTCGCCGACCAGTCGACGATCACCACCGCGCTGTCGCAGCTGCTGCTGCCCTCGGTGTTCCGGATGTCGACCGACGGCCAGTACAAGCTCGACACGACGTTGATGCGCTCGGCCGAGGTCACCTCGCAGAACCCGTTCACGGTGACCTACGAGATCCGGCAGGACGCGTCCTGGTCCGACGGTGCCCCGATCGCCGTCGAGGACTTCACCTACCTGCGGGACGCCATGCGCGACCAGCCCGGCGTGGTCGAACCGGCGGGCTACCGGCTCATCTCCGACATCCAGCCCAAAGACGGCGGCAAGGGCGTGGTGGTCACCTTCGTCCAGCCCTATCCCGGCTGGCAGACGCTCTTCAACGACCTGCTGCCCTCACACCTGCTCAAGGACGCCCCCGGCGGCTGGCAGGGCGCGCTGGCGACCAGTTTCCCGGCCTACGGCGGCCCGTTCTCGATCAAGCAGCTGGACACCGCGCGCGGCGAGATCATCCTGGAGCGCAACGAGCGGTACTGGGACAAGCCCTCCGCCATCGACCAGCTCGTGCTGCGCAGCGCGGACGAGCCGGGCATGCGGGCCGCCCTGCAGTCCGGCAACGACCAGTTCGCGCTGTCCCGGACCGACGGCTCCGCGGTGACCCTGTTGCAACAGCTGGGCAGCTCCGTCCAGCTGACCACGATCCCGAACGCGCGCACGGCCGATGTCCTGCTCCGGCCCGCCAACGGCCTGCTGGTCGACGACAACGTGCGGGCCGGGATCGCCGATTTCATCGACCGCGACAAGCTGATCGACGAGGGCACCAAGGGCGGCCCGTCGGCGGGCCTGCGCGCCGACGCCCAGGTCATACCCCCGTCGGCACCGGGGTACGCGGCGACGATCCCACCGGGCACCGGCGTGCCGGACCCGGCCAAGGCCGACCAGTTGCTCACCGCCGCCGGGTACACGAAGCAGGCGGGCAGCTGGCGCAAGAACGGCAAACCGCTTTCGCTGGTGATCGCCTCGCCGGGGCAGCTGGAGCCCTACGCCGGCATCGCCAAGGAGCTGGCGAGCGAGCTGACCGCCGCGGGTGTCGGCGTGAGCGTGATCAATCCGCAGCCGCGGGACCTGTTCTCCAATCTCCTCGCCATGCCGGTGAGCACGGGCGGGAAGACGCCGCCGCCGGCGACGGACGGCTCCGGCAACGTCGGCGTGGACATCGCGGTGGTGCCGATGCCGAACGACGGTGACTACGCCACGGTGCTCGGCTCCACGTTCGGCTGCGGGACGCAACTGGACACCACCCCGCCCCCCACCGGCCCGGTCACCCCGGCGAATCCGGCAGCGGTGTGCGACCCCGCCATCCAGCCGGAGATCGACGCCGCGCTCTCGGGCGCGAAGCCGCTCAACGAGGCACTCGCCGATCTGGAGCCGAAGCTCTGGGCCCAGCACACCGTCATCCCGCTGTTCCAGCTCTCCGACACGCTGGCCATGGGGAACACGATCGTCGGGGCCACCGCCGGGCCGCCGTTCGTCGGCCCGTTCGGCTCCGACCCGGTGGACTGGACCCGGCCCAAGAAGTAGCCGGCCCACCACGAATCGGCCCGACAGGATCCGACAGGAGCCGGACGGCGAAAAGGCCGCCTCGCCGGAAAACCGGGTGAGGCGGCCTTTTCGCGTCGATCAGATGAGCTGCCGGGTTTCGGCGTAATGGCACGCGGCCGGGTGCCCGTGGCCGTGGTCGGTCAGCGCGGGCTCCTCGTTCACGCACCGTTCGCGCTGGCTCTCGGAGAGCTGCCGCGCGAACTGGGGACAGCGGGTGCGGAACCGGCAGCCGCTCGGCGGATTCGCCGGGCTGGGCACATCACCGGTGATCACGATCCGTTCCCGGGTGCGTTCCTTGCGCGGGTCGGGGATCGGGATCGCCGAGATGAGGGCCTGCGTGTAGGGATGCGCCGGCTTTTCGAACAGCTCCTCGGTCGGCGCGATTTCCACGATCTTGCCCAGGTACATCACCGCGATCCGGTCCGACACGTGCCGCACCACGGACAGGTCGTGCGACACGAACAGGTAGGACAGCCCGAATTCCTCCTGGAGATCCTCCAGGAGGTTCAGCACGCCTGCCTGGATGGACACGTCCAGCGCCGAGACCGGCTCGTCGAGCACCAGCAGGCGCGGCCGCAGCGCGAGTGCCCTGGCGATGCCGATGCGCTGCCGCTGGCCACCGGAGAACTCGTGCGGGAAGCGGTTGCCGTGTTCCGGCCGCAGCCCGACCGTGTGCAGCAGCTCCCGTACCCGCTCCCGGCCACCGTCGCCGTAGAGCCCGTGGATGCGCAGCGGCTCGGCCACGATTTCGTTGACCGGCACCCGGGGGTCCAGCGACGCGTACGGGTCCTGGAACACGATCTGCATGCTCCGGCGCAGGCGCTGCATTTCCTTGCCGGGCAGCTTCGCCAGCTCCTTGCCCTCGTACAGGACCTGACCGGAGGTCAGCGGCTGCAGGTTGAGGCTCAGCCGCGCGGTCGTCGACTTCCCGCACCCGGATTCGCCGACCAGGGCCAGCGTCTCGCGCGGGTAGATGTCGAACGACACGCCCGACACGGCCTGCACCTCGCCGACCCTGCGCCGGATGACCCCACCGCTGCGGATCGGGAAGTGCTTGACCAGGTCCCGGGCGGAGAGCACCGGCTCCGTCTTCACCGGCGCGCTCATGCCCGTCCCTCCGCGGCCGGGCACCGGTGTCCCGGGCTCACTTCACCACGCGTGAGGTGGCTCGACACGGGCGTCGTCATTCGTTCTCCCCGGGGTTCACCGTCGCGGGCAACGGCTCGGAAGGGTCGGCGGTGGAGGTGCGGAACAGATCCGCCGGATCGTGCCCCACCACCTGGTCGCTGAAGTGGCAGGCGGCCAGATGACCGGCGTTCGCGCCCGCCTCCAGCCGCGGCTCCTCCCGTGTGCAGATGTCCTGTGCGAGCGGGCAGCGCGCGCTGAACGGGCAGCCCGACGGCATGTTGATCATCGACGGGGGTGCCCCGGAAATCGGGGTCAGCCGCTCGGTCTTGAGGTCCAGCCGGGGCAGGCTGCCCAGCAGGCCGAGCGTGTAGGGCATGCGCGGGGTGTAGAAGATCTCGTCGACCGAGCCGGTCTCCACCGCCTTGCCCGCGTACATCACCAGCACCCGGTCGGCCTGGCCGGCGATCACGCCCAGGTCGTGGGTGATCAGCACCATCGCCGCGCCGGTCTCCTTCTGCGCGGTCTGCAGGGCCTCCAGGATCTGCGCCTGCACGGTGACGTCGAGCGCGGTCGTCGGCTCGTCGGCGATGATCACCTTCGGGTTGTTGGCGATGGCGACCGCGATCACCACGCGCTGGCGCATACCACCGGAGAGCTGGTGCGGGTATTCCCGGGCCCGCTGCTGCGGGTTGGGGATGTGCACCAGGTCCAGCAGTTCGACCGCCTGCTTGCGGGCCACGTCCTTGCGGACGTCGTGGTGCGCGGTGATCGCCTCGGCGATCTGGTCGCCCACGGTGTAGACCGGGTTGAGCGAGGTCATCGGGTCCTGGAAGACCATCGAGATGCCCAGGCCGCGGACCTTGTTCAGCTCCTTTTCGGAGATCTTCAACAGGTCCTTGCCCTCGAAGCGGATCGAGCCGGAGATGCGGGCCGTCCTGGGCAGCAGCCCCATGACCGCCATCGAGGTCACCGACTTGCTGGAGCCGGACTCGCCGACGATGCCGAGCACCTCGCCGCCGTGCAGGTCATAGCTCACCCCGCGCACGGCCTGCACCAGGCCGTCGTCGGTGGGGAACCGGACGGTCAGGTCCTCCACCGTGAGGATCGGGTCGGTCGAGGTCATGCCGTTTCCTCCGCCGGGTCGCACTTTCCGCGGCTTGACACAGGTTTACTCGTGCGGCTGCTCATGCGCGGACCTTCGTCTGCTGGGGGTCGAACGCGTCGCGCAGCCCGTCCCCGATGAAGTTGATCGTCAACACGATCAGGATGATGAACCGGCCCGGGAAGTAGAACAGCCATGGGCGGGTGTCGACCGCGGTCTGGTTGTTGCTGACCAGCAGGCCGAGCGAGGTGTCCGGCGGGGTCACGCCGAAGCCGAGGAACGAAAGCGCGGTCTCCAGCAGGATCGACAGCGCCACCAGAACCGTCGCGTAGACGATGATCGAGCCCAGCGCGTTGGGCATCAGGTGCCGGAAGATGATCCGCCGGTCGCTGGCGCCCAGTGCCTTCGCCGCCTCCACGAACTCCTTCTCGCGCAACGAAAGCACCACGCCGCGCGAGATCCGGGAAACATAGGCCCAGTACAGCCCGGCGATGACGATCGCGATGAGCCACCAGGTGCCGCCGATGTTGTGTGCCAGCATGGCCGCGACCGCGAGCAGCGGCAGGGTGAGGATCAGATCCGCGATGCGCATCAGCAGTGAGTCGATCCAGCCCCGGTAGTAGCCGGCCACCGCGCCCCAGATGGCGCCGATGAAGGTGGCGAAGATCGCGACCAGCACGGAGATCTGCAGTGAGACCTGGGTTCCGCGCATCACCTGGGCCATCGCGTCGTGCCCGAGGGCGTCGGTGCCGAAGGGGTGGTTCAGGGAGGGCGGCTGGGAGTTGTCCGGGGTGATGTCGTTCACGCCGTACTTCCAGAGCGCCCCGCCCACATAGGCGAACAGGATGATGATGACCAGCATGACGAAGCTGGCCATCGCGAGCTTGTGCTGCAGGAACCGGCGCAGCACCAGCTGCGCCTGGCTGCGCTCGGCGACGGTGAACTCGTGGTCGGCCTTCTGCGGGGCGGGCTCGGGGACGACGACCTGCGCGGTCGTGGCCTCGGCGTCGATCTGGTCAGGCATAGCGGATCCTCGGGTCGAGCACGCCGTACAGCAGGTCGGCGATCAGGTTGAGCACGATGACGAAGGTGGCCGCGATGAGCAGCCAGGCTTCCAGTGCGTAGACGTCGCTCTTCTGGATGGCGGTCAGGAGGAAGGTGCCGGCGCCCTGCCACTGGTACACG
>DASSAD010000385.1:0-3252 GCA_035685725.1 Amycolatopsis sp.
GGCTGTTCGCGCTGGAGGTCCCGGAGATCGCCGACGGCACCGTGGAGATCGCGGCCGTGGCCCGCGAGGCGGGGCACCGGTCGAAGATCGCGGTGCGCTCGACGGTGCCCGGGGTCAACGCCAAGGGCGCCTGCATCGGGCCGGTCGGCGCGCGGGTGCGCAACGTGATGAGCGAGCTGGCCGGGGAGAAGATCGACATCATCGACTACTCCGAGGATCCGGCCAGGTTCGTGGGGAATGCGCTCTCGCCCGCGAAGGTTGTCTCCGTACATGTGGTGGACGAGCGCGCGAAGACGGCCCGGGTGGTCGTGCCCGACTTCCAGCTTTCGCTCGCCATCGGCAAGGAAGGGCAGAACGCCCGGCTGGCCGCACGCCTCACTGGCTGGCGGATCGACATCCGCAGTGACGCCGCGGCCGACGCCGAGCCACGCCCGGCGACAACCGGTTCGGCTGAGTGAAGGGCCACGAGCTAAACTCGAAGGCGGTACGGAGATCGCGGTCGGATGACGCGGGTGCCGGAGCGGGGGAAGCCCCGATTCGCACCTGCGTGGGATGCCGGCAGCGGGCTTCGGCCGGTGAGTTGCTGCGAGTGGTCGCGCGGGACGGGCTGCTGGTCGCCGACGAGCGTCGGCGGCTGCCGGGCCGGGGTGCTTGGCTGCATCCCGATCCGGACTGTCTCGGCAAGGCCGAGCGGCGGCGGGCGTTTGCCAGGGCGTTACGAGTTTCTGGGATACTCGACGGCGGGGGCCTGCGGCGACATCTCGAAGCAGCCCGCCAGCAAGCCAGTGTGACATGAGCCACGCCCCGTGCCGGGACGCGTACGCGCCGCGGTGGGGCAGGGTTCGTGGTGCGAACGGGTGGGGGACCCTCCCCCGCTCAGCCGGAATCAAGGAAGCAGGTCGACCCGTCATGAGTCAGCCGTGAAGCTGAAGCCATGAACGCGCGACGATAGGACGAGGTCAGCGGGTCCTTACCGCCTGGCCTCATCAGTTGAGGAGAGCAGTGGCAGGTAAGGCCCGCGTACACGAGCTCGCTAAGGAGCTCGGTGTTACGAGCAAGGAAGTTCTCGCCAAGCTCAAGGAGCAGGGCGAGTTCGTGAAATCCGCGTCGTCCACCGTCGAGGCGCCGGTCGCCCGTCGGTTGCGCGACGCCTTCACCGCCAAGGACGGCAAGTCCGGTGGCAGGTCGGGCGGCCGCAAGCCGGTTCCCGGCCCCGGGCCGTCGAAGAACGGCGCCATGCCGGCGCCGCCGAGGAACCACGAGGCACACGACAGGCCGCGGCCGACGGCCGTGCCCGGCCCGCGGCCGGGTCCGCGACCGGGACCGCAGCAGCCCCAGCCGACGCCGCAGCAGGCGCCCCAGCAGCAGGCGCCGCAGAAGCCGGCCCAGCCGGCTCCGCAGAGCCCCCAGCAGCCGCAGAGCCCCCAGCAGCCGCAGGGTCCGCGCCCGCAGGAGGTGCCCGCGGCCAAGGCCGGTCCGAAGCCGGGTGCGCCCCGGCCGCCCGGCCCCAAGCCGGGGCCGGCGCAGTCCGGGCAGTCGGGCTCCGTGGTGCCCCCGAAGCCGCAGGGTCCCAAGCCCGGCGGTCCCAAGCCCGGTCCGCGCACGCCGCGGGTGGGCAACAACCCCTTCGGCGTCGGTTCCGGCGCGCCCGCGCCGCGTCCCGCCTCGCCGCGTCCCGGTGGTGACCGGCCCGCGGGCGGCGACCGTCCGCGTCCCGGTGGCGAGCGCCCTGGTGGCGAGCGCTCCGGCGGCGACCGGCCCGCTCCCGGCCCGCGTCCCGGCGGTAACCGGCCCAGCCCGGGCAACATGCCGCCGCGCCCGAACCCCGGGATGATGCCCGGCCGGGCGCAGCAGCGGCCCAGCGGTCCCGGTGGCGGCCGTGGTGGTCCCGGTGGTGGCCGTGGCGCCGGTGCGCCCGGTCGCGGCGGTCCCGGTGGCGCCGGCCGTGGTGGTCCCGGTGGCGGTGGCGGCGGTTTCCGCGGCGGTCCCGGTGGTGGCGGCGGTGGCGGTGGCTTCCGCGGCGGTCCCGGTGGCGGTGGCCCCGGTGGCGGCGGCGCCCCGGCCGGTGGCGGCGGCTTCCGCGGTGGCGGCGGCCGTGGTGGCGGCGGTGGCCGTGGTGGCACGGCGGGTGCCTTCGGCCGTCCCGGTGGTCCCTCGCGCAAGGGCCGCAAGTCGAAGCGGCAGAAGCGCCAGGAATACATGGACAACATGCAGGCGCCCAGCGTCGGCGGCGTGCGGCTGCCCAAGGGCACCGGCGAGACGATCCGACTGCCCCGTGGTGCCTCGCTGACCGACTTCGCCGAGAAGATCGACGCCAACCCGGCTTCGCTGGTGCAGGTGCTGTTCCACCTCGGCGAAATGGTCACCGCGACCCAGTCGGTGTCCGACGAGATCCTCGAGCTGCTCGGCTCGGAGATGAACTACCAGGTGCAGGTGGTCAGCCCCGAGGAGGAGGACCGCGAGCTGCTGGAGGCCTTCGACATCACCTATGGCGAGGACGCCGGTGACGAGGGCGACCTGCAGATCCGGCCGCCGGTGGTGACCGTCATGGGTCACGTCGACCACGGTAAGACGCGCCTGCTGGACACCATCCGCAAGACGAAGGTGCGCGAGAGCGAAGCGGGTGGGATCACCCAGCACATCGGTGCCTACCAGGTGACCACCGCGCTGGAGGGCATCCAGCGCCTGATCACCTTCATCGACACCCCGGGTCACGAGGCGTTCACCGCCATGCGTGCCCGCGGTGCGCAGTCGACCGACATCGCGGTGATCGTGGTCGCCGCCGACGACGGCGTCATGCCGCAGACGGTGGAAGCGATCAACCACGCCCAGGCGGCCAGGGTGCCGATCGTGGTCGCGGTGAACAAGATCGACAAGGAGGGTGCGAACCCGCAGAAGATCCGCCAGCAGCTCACCGAGTACGGCCTCGTCGCCGAGGAGTACGGCGGTGAAACGATGTTCGTGGACATCTCCGCACGGGAGAACATCAACATCGACCAGCTGCTGGAGTCGATCCTGCTGACCGCCGACGCGACGCTGGACCTGCGGGCCAACCCCGGCATGGAGGCCCAGGGCGTGGCGATCGAGGCGCACCTGGACCGCGGTCGCGGCCCGGTCGCCACGGTGCTGGTGCAGCGCGGCACGCTGCGCGTCGGCGACTCGGTCGTGGCGGGCGACGCCTACGGCCGCGTGCGCCGGATGGTCGACGAGCACAACCAGGACGTGACCGAGGCGCTGCCCTCGCGTCCGGTG
>DASSAD010000386.1:0-2067 GCA_035685725.1 Amycolatopsis sp.
GTCACCGGGCAGGAACAGACCGATGATCGTCGCGCATTCCAGGAACACGAAGCTGAGGACGATCACCCACACCAGCACCGGGCCTGCCGTGTTGAGCCAGCCCATGCCATGGGCTCCGGGCTCGGCCAATACGACACTCACGGCCCGAAGCCTACGTGCCAGAGGCCCGTCATAGTCATCCGATTGGTCGATTTGCCGCATCCGTTACCGGGGGTGCACGAAGAGTGCTGCGGCCGGAACGGCTCCACTGCCGCTCGACGGGGCCCGGCCGGGCCACCGAAAGCACACGGAGAAAGCACGGAAACACCCCAAAAGACCCGGCCGGCTTCCGGCGGTCCACTCCTGACCGGCGCCGACCCGGCCGGCCGGGAGCGCGGCACTACCGCAGGAAACCGACCACGGTGTCGATCAGGACGAACGGAGGTTCCTTGCTGGCGGGGATATCGTCGATCGCCGGAACCGGCTCGTCATTGAGGATCATCGGCTCGGACGCGTGCACGCTGACCGGCTGGTGGTCGGCGTCGGGGGTCAGGTAGAACGCGGTACGGTCCACCAGCCGCCCGATCGTCGTGCCGGTCAGTTCGGGGGTCGCGCTGGCGAACCGGGCCCCCGTGCCGAGGTAGAACCCCTGGCGGTCGCCGTCGACCTGGCGCCACCGCTGATCGACACCCGGCACCGTCCGCGGGTCCCCGTCGGACTCCCGCAGCGTGGCCAGCACCTGCCGGATCGCTTCCGGCACCGGCACTTCGAGGTTGAGCGGCTGGGCGGTCTCGTAGACCGCGAACCGGTTCTTGCCCGGTCTGGGCGGCAGCAGGAAGAGGTGCAGCAAGCCAGGCTCACGTTCACGGGCCGTACGGAGCAACTGGCCGAGCACGAGGCCGCGGAAGCGAGCGGCCTTCTGCTCGTCGAAGGTGGCCAGCAGCGTGGTCAGGGTCCTCATACGCCGCCTTCCGGTCGTGGATCAATGACACGGTAGAACTTCCCCGAGCCAGCCTCGCCGGGGTGTCCCCAGCATGCTTACCAGCGAAGCATCGGGTAGCGAAGCCAACTCGCCACATTCGCTGATCGGCGCCCGGCCCACGACGGCCGCTCGATCGGGAATGCGCCGCGCCTGGACGCGCCGTCCGGTGTGGCCGGCGCGTCGGTGGCCCGGGTCGACAGCGTTGGGCCCGGGCCACCGAGAACACGGTTACATCTCGGGCAGCGACTCGCCCTGCACGGCCTGGAGGTCGAGTTCGATCTTGACGGTCGAGCCGATCGCGGCGACCCCGGCGCGGACCATCGCGTTGTAGTTGATCGCGAAGTCGTTGCGGTGCAACTGGGTCTCGGCGTGGAAAGCCGCCCGCACCCCGCCCCACGGGTCGGGCCCGTAGCCGCCGTAGGTGAGGTCGAGCTTCACCGGGCGGAGCTGGCCGTGCAGACTCAGGTTCCCGCTCAACGTCCAGGTGTCCGCACCGAGCTGCTCCAGACCGGTGCTCTCGAACGTGATCGTCGGATAGGTCTCGACGTCGAAGAAGTCCGGCGAGCGGAGGTGATCGTCCCGCATCGTGACGCCCGTGTCGATGCTGGCGGCCTTGATCTCCGCGAACACCGAGGACTTGTCGATCGGCCGCGCCACCACGATTCGCCCGCCGACCTCGCTGAACCGGGCCTTGACGCTCGCGATGCCCAGGTGGCGGGCCGTGGCGACCACGGTCGAATGCGCCGGGTCGATCGTCCACGGCCCCGGCGGCGGAAGCTCGACCGCGCCGGCCATCGGCGTCAGCGGGATCTCGCCGAGCGAGCCGCCGCCGTCCGAGCCGATGTGCGCCGTTCTGGCCACCGGCGTGTACCCGGCCGCGGTGAGCACCGCGGTGTAGATGCCAGGGGACAGCGGCTCCGTGACCGCCGTTCCCGTCGCGTCCGCGACGGCACGCGCGACCTGCTGGCCACTCATGTCCGTCACGGTCAGCACCGCGTTCTCCACCGCCCAGCCCTCGACGGTCCGGATCCGCGCGTTCAAACCACTCATGAATTGTCCGCCAACTCTTCGAGCACCTGGTCGTATCCCAGGCGCACGTCGTGCGA
>DASSAD010000387.1:0-8865 GCA_035685725.1 Amycolatopsis sp.
CGCGGCCAACTCCCGCGACAACTCCTCCGCAGCCGACCTGCCCCCAACCACCAACCGATGAGCCACCACATCACGGATATCGTCCACCAACGCCCTACGCGCAACCTCCTCCGGGCGCGACTCACCGATCAGCAACGGAACCTGATGATCACCACTGACAATCCCCGAAGCCTCCGCCATCGTCGCGGTGTAGTTGCGCTCGGAGAGCTTGTCAAGCCGTTGCCGCGCGGCGGAAACCTGGTCGGCCCAGCCAGGATCGCCGACAGCCGGATGGTCCGATGTGGACAGTTCTCGGTCGCGAGGTGCTTGCGTGGGGCCGGCGTTGGACACGACGGTGGCGTCGCCGTCTGCCGCGAAGTCGAAGTAGTTGCGCAGGGTGGCGGCCGGGACTCCCAGCTCGTCCGGTGCGGGGTCGGCGACTTCGGCCACACGTTCATCCACATTGGATCGGTCAGTGCCCTCGCCCGGCACGCGCAGACCCAGTTCGGTGAGGCCCGCCCGGTCCACCTCGAGCAGGATCGGCTCGTCCGGACCGGTGCGGATCGGCTGATGCCGGGCCTCCGGCACGCCCCGGTACGACGGGGTGATCTCCCAGTGCGGGGTCACCTCGACGAGGTAACGCGGGCCGTTGTCCCCGCCACCACCGGAATCGCGCTTCGTGGATACCGAGTGGCTCTGCCCGTTCCTCCAGTCCACGATCCCGTGCGTGTACTCGACAGCGCCCATCGCGGTACGGAACTGCGCGGCGTCGATCAGCGCGCCACGCATGTCGGTCGCCATCGCGTACTCGCCCACCACGTTCCACGACGAACTGGTCGACGCGGTCCGCTCCTCCTTGACCGTGTGCTCGAGCGAGCCGGCGTCGGCCACGTCGAGCAGCTTGCGGTCGGTCAGGTCCGCCCTGATCGTGACGTGCGCGAGCCGGTCACCCGCCGAGTCGACCCGGTATCCGCCTCGGGACAGCACGTCCGGCAGGTGCGAGCGCAGCTTGGACACTCCGGTGTCCGCCCGCAGCCGGTAGACGGAGAACGGGTTCGCCGACGGCCGGTCGACATCGCCGCCGATGGTCAGGTCGGTGAGCGCGGCGTGCAGCTTCGGCGCGAGGAACGGCCTGACATGCACGGTGGCCTCGGTGGCTCCGCTCTCACCCCGGGCGAAGCCGGGTTCCTTGCCGGCCGCTGCCTGCGCGTCCCGCCACGACCCGACGGCCTGCTCGACCGGCTGCCGCGCGGGCTCGTGCGGCCTGATCGTCTCGTGGCTGAACACCGTGGACCGCGCGGCGCCGGGCAGAACGAACTGCTCCCGCCACGGGGTGCCGAACCGCTTCGGCGCCAGGCCGGGCCACGCTCGGCCAAGGAACGAGCCGTAGGTGCCCGGCCGCGCGTACGGGTACACTTCCATGCTGATCTCCAGGTCGTGCACGAACCGCGTGGCCTCCCCGCTTCCGGACGTCGACACGGTGTTCTCGGTGTGCCGGGTCGACGTCCCCGAACCGCCGCTCATGGTCAGCGTGGGCGACAGTTGGGCCGTCGTGAGGTTGCCCGGCCCGTGGACGCCGTTTCGGGAGTATGTCTCCGGCCCGACGCCCGTCGACAACGTGACCGACTCGGTCTGACGCCGGCTGTCCTCCTGGGCCAGCTGCTGGCTGTCGCGCACCGACCGGTCGCCCACCGTGCCCTGGTATTCGCCGTGACCGAGGGCGGCGTGCAGCACCACCAACTGCTCGTGCTTGCCGAAGGGACTCTGCCCGGTGCGCAGGATGGGCCTGCCGCCGTTGAGCATCTCGTTCAGCGCGGCGCCGAAGCCGGGAGAGGTCAGCTCCGGCCCGAGCAAATCCTCTACCAGCCGCTCGTTGAGCCTGTCGAACTTGCCCAGCGATTCGCGCCGCGGCGGCTTGAACAACGTCTGGTACGCCGTGTCCATCCTGCGGCGCGTCTCGCTCCAGCCGTCCTCCTGCATCGCGCGGATCTGCTGAGCCTGGTCCCGAGACCACTGGGTGAGCCGCCGGTCGATCTGGTCGACCAGCTCCCGGCCCGCCTCGAGCCGGTACAGCTCCACGTAGCCGACCCCCTGGCCGACGTTGTCCGGCGGCCGCACCGTGGCGGTCTCGATATGGTCTCGACCACTCTGGTCGACGGGCTCGACGGTCGGCCGCTGCTCGGTGTGCGGGGCACCGGTGGCCGAACCGGCCTGCCGCGGGGCCGGTGTTTCCGCCGGTCCCGGGTCCCTCGGATGCGACCGCGGGCCCGCCGATCCCGGGTCGGTCCGGTGCGACTGCGCCCCATCCACCGATTCCCCATCGGTCCCGTGCGGCTGCGACAGAGCCGTCGATTCCTGCCCGGCCAGGTGCGGTTCGGTGATCGGCGCGGCGTGCGGCTCGGGCGCCGGGTGGGTCTGGTGGTAGCGCTCGCTGTCGGTGGTGTGCAGCCTGCCGATGTCCGACGCGGTCAGCGTGCCGATCCGGTGGATCTCGCCGGCCGGCACCCACACCCGGACCGCATCCGGCACCCGTGTCCACTTGGCACGGTCAGTCTTCGTGCCGGTGTGATGCAGGCCGATGAAGTCCTGCCAGCGCCGCCACACCGAGGTGCGCAACTGGTACGTCCCGCCGAAGCTCACCAGGTAACCGCGCTCGGTCTGGCCCGCGGCGGTCTCGGTGCGCACCGTGTCCGCGTTCTTGTCACCGCCGCCGCGCAGGTAGGTGGCCGGGCCGCCCGCCCCGAACCCCGCCAGCAACCACCGGTTCGCCGAAAAGTAATCCGACGCGCTGAACCTGCCCCTGATCCCCCAGGACTGCGAGGTGCCCGCGGTGACGCTGTCCTCGGTGAACTCCTGCTGGCCGGAGAAGCGATGCTGCTCGTCCACGCCGAGGATCCGTGGATCGCCCAGCGTCATCCCCAGGTCCAGTTTTCCGGACAGGGTCCGGGTACCCGAGACCCCGCCGAAGTTGTTCGTCTGCAACCGCGCGCTGTCCTGGTAGAGCGCGGTGCGCTGCATCCGGGACATCCGCACGTAGGGATCCGTGAATCCCTCCAGGGTGTCCAGCGCCGAGTCGTGTTCGCCCACCGTGTCGGCGCCGAAGTCCCGGGTGCCCAGCAAAGTGCCCGTGCCCGGCTGGTCGAACGCCCGCGCCGAAGTGCCGAGGAACGGCCAGGACAACCACTGCTTCCAGCGCGCCCGCGGAGACGCGCCGAGCATGTCCGCCGCGGTGGACCTCAGGTCGGGAACCGGTTTGAGCGACGCCAACTCGTAGCCCGCGGGCAGGTGGCCCTCCCGCGTGGCGGGCGCCGGCGGTTCTCCGTTGTGCCAGCTGTCGTGTGTGGTCGTGCCCAGCCGATCCGCAACACTGGTGTGGTCCACTCCCGGTCGCTGCGGGGCGGCGACCTCCACCCGCCCGCTGATCACCTGTTCCGCCGAACCAGCCTGGCCACGCCACTGCTGCACGGCCGAGGGTTGCGACCAGCGACCGTCGGTGCGCACCTCGAACGCGGTCGGGATGCTGTACTCGTGCACGGGGCGGACGCCGCCGATCGGCTGCTCGTGCCCGATCTGCTGGCTGACCTCCTCGACGACGCCGTCGGATTGCTTGTAGAGGCCTTGCCCGCCCGGCCACCAGCTGCCGGCGTAGCCGGTCATCCCGACACCCGTGGAAAGGTGCGACGACTTGTCCCGGACGATGTCGACCTGGTGGCTGCCCGCGAGCGTGCCGGAAAGCCGCTCGCCCTCCGGCGAACCGAGGTAGCTCGCGTGCGCGGTGTCCATGCTGCCACGGACAAAGATGTCCGGCGCACCCTTGTACCACGAGCTGAGCGGCACCCGCACCCCGTCGCCGCCGACCAGTTGCCGCGCACGAGCCTGGAGGAACCCGGTGACCCGTCGTTCCAGCACCGGCAGTTGGTCGCTCGGAATCGCCCGACGCGTGTCGAAGGCGTGCCAAACCGTACCGATCACCCCACGCCTTGGGGTGATCATCCCTTGGGCGTTCATCCGGTGCAGCACCCGTCCGACGATGTCGGCCACCGTGGCCTCGGGCAGTCGGTACCGGGCGTCCACCCGGTCGGGCAGTTCGTGCCTGCCGTCGCCGACCGGGTCGTCCACCTCCGGCGTGCCCCGGTCGACGTTGCCGGATTCCGCTGCCGGCGGATGATTTCCGGTGTGCTGGCCGGTGGGAAGTGTCGCGACATCGGGCACCGTGGAGGCGGCCATCGAGTCGGAGTGAGTCGCCGCGCCGGTGTCGACCGAGGATCCAGTGTGGACAGTCGAACCGGAGTCGAGCGCGGCACCGAGATGTGGCGTTCCCGTGTCCACGGACGGCGTCCCACGCGTCCACCACCTCGCCGTGCCGTCCACCTTCACCAGGTGTGCCGGCTCGTAGCGGGTGAGGAGACCACGCGGTCCGGAAGGGTCCGCCACGGCACGCTGCTGGTCGCCCACCCGCACCACGAAGGTGACCGGGGCCTGGTACTGGCGCATCAGGCCGTTGAAGGTGGTCTTCGCGTCGTGGGCCGCGTTGTCGATCACACGGTCGTCGCGGCCGGTCACCCGGTAGTAGGTGGCCACCGGGCCGGCCGCGAGACCGGAGAGCGCTGTCACCTCACCCGCCGCGACCTGGAAGCCCGCGCCCCAGCGCCGGGTGATCGACTCGGTCACGGCGCTGGTGAACTCAGCGTGGGTGGTCTGCTCGACCATGCCGGAACCTTCGTGCACCACGTTCGCGGGCAGCGGCTGGCGGTGGCCGAACTGGTCGTCCGGCATGCCCTGGATTCCCACGGTGATCCGCTGCGAACCCTTTCCACTGAAGGAAAAGATCTCCTGGGCGGGCTTGCCGGAGAGCAGCTGTGCGGCGTGGTTCGGCAGCGATCCCAGCCAGTCCCTGAACCGGCGGGCCTCGGGATCGTTGGCCCGGAACGGACCGATCTGCTGCTGCACCTGGTGGTAGATGTCGCCGACGCCGGAGAACTCCGCGTGTTCGATCAACGTCGGATCGGTCACCTGCGCGGGCCGCCCGGCGTCGTGCCGCGGCCAGGACAGTTTCACCGTGGCGTCGACGTAGTCGGTCACCGGGCCCGGCCTGCGCAGTGTCCATCGGCGCGGCTGAGTCACGGTCACGCGGAAGGTCGCGTCGTGTTCGGACGTGGTCACCGGTGCCTTGCTTTCGGTCACCTTCGTGCCGCCGGAGTGCGAATGCGACGCGGACACCGCGGTGACCACCTTGTTGACCATCCCGGCCAACTTGGCGAGCACGATCACGTGGGGGGTGGGGATGCGGATCCAGTTCGGCTCGGTCACGGGGCCGGAGGTCCGGGTGCCGGTCGAGCGCCCGCTGGCCCACCCGTCACGGCTGCCGCTGAGATCGAGCTGTCCGGACACCGCGTCCCGGCCCGCGCCGAGCCCGGCGAGGTGGACGGTGATCTCCGGACCGCCGCGGTCGGCCTTGGGCCCCAGGTTGATCGTCAACCTGCCGTCGACGATCTGGGAGAACGCCGCGGTCAGGTTCTCGTCGGAGAGCGCCAGGTCCGCCGCGTCGCGCCAAGGCGAGTTCTCTCCGATCGACTGGACGACGGAATCGCGGATGGCCTTCCCGTCGAACGTGCCGGACAGCGTCGGCCGGGCCGTCTTGGCCTGCGCGGCCAGATTCACCGGGTCGACCACCCGGCTCCGGCCACCGACGTCCACGATGGACGGCTGACCGCCGGGGCCGGAGGGCTGCTCCGTGGTGGCGTGGTCCGCCTGGTGCACGGCGGGATTCGCGTGCCCGGCGAGATCGTGGGCGGCGGGCTGGTGGCCGGCCGAGGGGAGGTGCGCGCCAGGCAGGTCGGAAAGGTCGTGCAAGCCTTGCAAGCCGGGTAGGTCGTGCAGACCGGGCAGACTCCGCGGGCCAGGAAGGTCAGGCAGATCGGACAGGCCGGGCAGGTCGTCCAGGCCGGGCAGGTCGTCCAGGCCGGGCAGACCGGGAAGGTCGCGGGCGCCATGCGGTGCGCCGGTGCCCGACAGACCGCCGGCAGCGGGCAGCTCGCCGCCGGGCCGGCGCGATCCGGTCGCGTCACCGGCCTGGTTCGTGGCAGGCGTTCCGGAGTCAGGCAGAGACCCGGCATCCGCCCGAGAGCCGCCGGGCCGTGGGGGTGCCTGCGGCGACGCGCCCCGCCCCCCGGCCCGCGGCGACAAACGCGAGGCGCCGCGACCGGACTCGTGCGCCCCGCCGGCCTCGTGCCGCGGCGGCCCGTGATATCCGACCGGGACATCCCCGATCAGGGCGCCCAGCAACGGCAGGTGCCGCCCCGGGCGCAGCCCGCCCTGGCTGAGACCCTCCGGCGAGGGGCGGTGGTAGTCGCCCAGCAGGCTGCCCGTGATCTCAGGACGGTGCTCGGCGCCCGGGTCGCGGTACTCGTCGCGCAAACCGAGCTGGTGAGCGATCTCGTGCGCGTAGGCGATCTCCGGCGCGTTGGTGGACCACGTGTGCTGGCTCATCCGGTCGCCGTCGTTGGACACGTCGATGACCAGATGAGCCCCACCGTCCTTCGGGGACAGACCGGCAGGCACGTCACGACCAACCCATTCCACACTGACGTGCAACTCGTCGCCGTTGGGCAGCCGATAGGCCGGATCATTGAGATAACGCTGCACCCCGGCCTGAGCGCGAGCGGCCAACGCGGTCAACGTCCGGTCGTCGACCACGTCGTCGTTGGCGACCTTGACCCGCACGGTCAGGTCGGTGACCGGTTTGCCCTCGGCCGCGAACCGGCGGACATCGAAGGCCGAATTGACGGTGTACTGGGTGTGCCCGGCCGTGGGGCTTCCCGCCCGGGCCGAGCGGCTGCCGCCCGGCTCGGGCGCGTGCGGACTGGCCGGCCGATTCCCGGCCCCCGAAGGCTGATCGGTGCCCGGCCGGTGATCACCGGGCACCGGCTCCGCGGCGTGGCCTTGCCCGGCCGGACGAGGCGCCCTTACCACCTCGCCCAGCACGTCGTACGACGTGGGCGGCCCGGCCGGATCCACCGGCTGCTCACGATGCGGCCGGTTGGTCGCGAACGACCCGGCGCTCTGCTGAAGCAACTTGTAAGAACCGTACTGGGACAACGCGTCGAACGACTCAGCCTTGAACGCCTGGCCCAGCACCGGACCGGCCTCGCCCAGCGGCCCGTTCTCGCCGAGCTGGACGGTGTCGAAGTGTGCCTGCCATTCCTCCCGCTGCAACGCACGATCATGGTTCCACAATGTCTCGTGCAGCCAATCGAACGTCGAACCCGGTTTGGTGATCTTGTCGACGGACTTGGCCAGATCGCTCGCGCTGATGTCCTGGACCAGCGCGAGCGCACTGACCCTCGCGTCCGAACCCCATTGCTCGCTCACATGCTGCTGCAGGTAATGCTGCGCAGCGATGAGCGAAAGACCCTTCTGGGTGTAGTCGATCAACAGAATGTCCCGCTCGGGCGGCAGCCCGCCAAGAAACTCGTCGAAATGCTGCGTGAGCAGATCGTGCTGCTCAGGCGTGAGCGCGGACAACTTTTCACCAGTGACCAACGTGAAACTCGGGCCCAGGATCGACCTCGGGTCGGTCGGCGCCGGGCGGAAATCCGACAACGGCACCGACAACGCGCCATGCCCCCGGCCCTGCAGAGCCGCCACAACCGGTGCCGGGCTACGCCCCAGCCCGACGTAGGAATACTGCTCCGGCGGGTACTTCGCCACAATCCAGTCACTGAGCTGGTTCACCGCATGGACAACCTGCTGCTGCCCGTCCACATGCCCCTGGCGAGACAGTTCGCTGACCGCCGCGTGGAAGCGCGACGCCTCGCTGACGTCGTAAACATGGGGATGATCGTCGGTAAACGGGTCGCGGTAGAGATGCTCGTTCACCGCGAAGTGAAGGCCGCCGTTCGACGGATAGTGGATTCCGTAGTCGGCAAGCCATTTCTTGGCCATGAACGGCGTCAGGCCGACCGTAGTCTGATCGTCCACCTTCAACCGCACCACCGTCGACGGCTGATGCTGCTCATAGGTCGGCGAGCCCGTCTCACCCTCGGCAGGCAACACCCACTGACCACCCTCACGCTCACCAGCCGCGGGATCGGGCCGATACGAAGCAACCTGGTCGGCCACGGACCCGTACGAGCCTTGCGGCCGCGGCGAGTCCACAGCCGCGGTGTGGGGGACGTCCGTGGCGACGGGTTCCGTGGGGTGTGTCTGGGCCGGCTCGGTGGCTGGCGTGGGATGGTCGACACTGGTCGTCAGGTCGGTGTGGTCGGCGATCTCCGACCCGATGTCCGAGCTCGTCTCGCTGTGATCGAGACTGGAATAGACCAACTCGGTATCGGAATCGTCCGCACCGTCCACCGTCGTGACCGGTTCCGGCGGACGCGGGGTCCCAGGTTCGACCGCGTCAACACGACCATCGAATCCGGAGGTCATGAGGTCCTCGGCCGTTGCCGTGGCGTCGACGTGGCTTTCCGCAACGGGTGGCGGTGTGTCGTACCAAGGGCTCGGCACCGGGATCGACTCAAACACGACCGACTGGTGCAACTCCCCCGAGCGCAGATAAGAGGCGATCCTGTCGAGGTTCGACGTGTCCCAATTGGTGACCCAACTCTCATCCTCGCTGGTCGTCAGGTCCACCCGCACCGAATTCGTACCAGGATCGTGCTGGACCGTGAACGTCACATGGTGATCCGCGATATCGGGTCGCGTAACCACAAACGTACGCGTCAGGCCGTCAGGGGAAATATGCTCGGCAACCTTGGCACCAGTCAGGTCGAACTCATAAGCCCGCAGCAGCGAATCCGGACGGAAAAACGACGAGAACAAGTCGAACGCCTGCCCGGCATTCAGATCAGAACCCGTCTCCCGAATCGCCGCCAAAGCGTCATC
>DASSAD010000388.1:0-10531 GCA_035685725.1 Amycolatopsis sp.
GTGATGATCAGCAGCTCGGTCAAACCGCTCCAGGACGTGCAGGCCGCGTTCCAGTGGATTCCGGTGCATCTGACGCTGCGGCCCTACGCGGATATGTGGACGACGGTGCCACTGGCACGGTATTTCCTCAACAGCCTGGTCGTTTCCAGTTGCTCCACCGTGGTTTCCGTGGTCATCGCGATCCTGGCCGCCTACGCGGTCAGCCGCCACCGGTTCCCCGGGCGGCAGGTCTTCAGCGTCACCGTGCTGTCCACCCAGATGTTTCCCGGAATCCTCTTCCTGCTGCCGCTGTTTCTCATCTATGTCAACATCGGCGCCGCGACCGGGGTGCAGCTGTCCGGCTCCCAGCTCGGGCTGGTGATCACCTATCTCACCTTCACCCTGCCGTTCTCGATCTGGATGCTGGTCGGCTACTTCGACTCGATCCCGCGCGAACTGGACGAGGCGGCGCGGGTCGACGGCAACGGCCCGATCGGCGCGCTGGTCCGCATCATCCTCCCGGCCGCGGTGCCCGGCATCGTCACCGTCGCGGTCTACTCCTTCATGACCGCCTGGGGCGAGGTGCTCTTCGCCTCCGTGATGACCGACGACTCGACGCGCACGCTGGCGGTCGGCCTGCGCAACTATGCCTCGCAGAACGACGTGTACTGGAACCAGATCATGGCCGCCTCCCTGGTCATCAGCCTGCCCGTGGTGGCGGCTTTCCTGCTGTTGCAGCGGTATCTGGTCGCCGGGCTGACGGCCGGCTCGGTCAAGTGACCCCGCCCGCGGCCGTCCGGCTCGCGCCGGGCGGCCGCGGGAGCGCTCCCAGGCGGTCACCGGAGCCCGCCGAATTCCCCGCACCGACACCGTAACCTGAGGAGCCCCATGCGTTCACCCGAGTCAACCGCCTTCGGCCCGGACTTCCACTGGGGGGTGGCGACGTCGGCGTACCAGATCGAGGGTGCCGTCGCCGAGGACGGCCGGTCTCCGTCCATCTGGGACACTTTCTGCCAGGTCCCCGGTGCCGTCGACGGCGGCGACACCGGCGAGCGGGCCTGCGATCACTACCACCGCTGGCCCGAGGACGTCGCCCTGATGCGCACCCTCGGCGTTTCCACCTACCGGTTCTCGATCGCCTGGCCGCGGATCGTCCCCGGCGGCACCGGTGCGGTCAACCCGGCCGGACTCGACTTCTACGACCGTCTCGTCGACGGCCTGCTCGACGCGGGCATCCGCCCCAACGTCACGCTCTACCACTGGGATCTGCCGCAGGCGCTGCAGGACCGCGGCGGCTGGCCGGTCCGCGACACCGCCGAGGCCTTCGCCGACTACGCCGCCGTCGTCGCCGCCCGGCTCGGCGACCGCGTCACCGACTGGGCCACCCTCAACGAGCCGCTGTGCAGCGCCTGGATCGGCCACCTCGACGGAAAGATGGCCCCCGGGCTCACCGACCTCACCGCGGCGGTGCGCGCCTCGTTCCACCTGCACCTCGGCCACGGGCTCGCCGCGAAGGCGATCCGCGCCGCCTCCCCCGGGGCGGTCCGCCTCGGCATCACCAACAATCTCAGCACCTGTGAACCGGCGAGTCCGAGCGACGCCGACAAGGCCGCGGCACACCGCGCCGATGGCCACATCAACCGCTGGTGGCTCGATCCGATCATGGGTCGCGGCTATCCCCAGGACATGCTGGACGTCTACGGTGTCGAGCTGCCGGAGCGGGACCACGACCTGGAAACGATCGCGCAGCCCCTCGACTGGCTCGGCGTGAACTACTACTTCCGGCAGATCATCGCCGACGACCCGGGCGGCGTGGTCCCCTTCACCCGGCAGGTCCCGGGCCCCGGGCCGCGGACGTTCATGGACTGGGAGGTCCACGCGGCCGGACTGGAGGAACTGCTGCTCCGGGTCACCCGCGAATACGGGGTGCGCGAGCTGATGGTCACCGAGAACGGGTCCGCCTACCGCGACGAGGTCGGCCCGGACGGGCAGGTCCACGACCCGGAGCGGACGGCCTACCTGGATCAGCATCTGGCCGCCTGTGCCCGCGCCGCGTCCGCCGGGGCGCCGCTGACCGGCTACTTCGCCTGGTCGTTGCTGGACAACTTCGAATGGGCTTACGGCTACGACAAGCGGTTCGGCCTGGTCCACGTCGACTACGCCACGCAACGCCGCACCATCAAGGACAGCGGCCGTCATTACGCCGAGGTCATCCGCGCCCACCGCGCCGCCTCGGCCGGCTGACCGAGCCGCGCCCACCCGCGGGTGTCGCGGGTGGGCGCGGATCCCGGGCACGGGGCCCGATCAGTCGGTGCCGGACTCCATCGCGGCGTTGTCCAGGAACTCCTCGTCCGCGGAGGCCGCGCCGCCGGAGGCGATCGCTTCGGCCCCACCCTCGGACATCGCGCCGATCAGTCCGGTCGAGGCCGTCCGGGTGTCGCCGACCAGCGCCGGGTGCGCGCTGCCGACCAGGCCGAGCCGGGCGTACTGCTCCAGCCGGGCGCGGGAGTCGGCGATGTCGAGGTTGCGCATCGTGAGCTGGCCGATGCGGTCGACCGGGCCGAACGCCGCGTCCTCGGTGCGTTCCATCGACAGCTTGTCGGGGTGATAGCTGAACGAAGGCCCGGAGGTGTCGATGATCGAATAGTCCTCGCCGCGCCGCAGCCGCAGCGTCACCTCGCCGGTCACCGCGGTGCCGACCCAGCGCTGCAACGACTCGCGCAGCATCATCGCCTGCGGGTCGAGCCAGCGGCCTTCGTACATCAGCCGGCCCAGCTTCCGTCCTTCGGTGTGGTAGGCGGCGACGGTGTCCTCGTTGTGGATCGCGTTGACCAGCCGCTCGTAGGACGCGTGCAGCAACGCCATGCCCGGTGCCTCGTAGATGCCCCGGCTCTTGGCCTCGATGATCCGGTTCTCGATCTGGTCGGACATGCCCATCCCGTGCCGGCCGCCGATGGCGTTGGCCTCCAGCACCAGGTCGAGGCCGGAGCCGAACTCCTTGCCGTTGATCGTCACCGGCCGTCCCTGCTCGAAACCGATCGAGACGTCCTCGGCGGCGATCTCCACGGCGGGGTCCCAGAACCGCACGCCCATGATCGGTTCGACCAGCTCGACATTGGCGTCGAGCTGCTCGAGCGCCTTGGCCTCGTGCGTGGCGCCCCAGAGGTTCGCGTCGGTGGAGTACGCCTTCTCCGTGCTGGCCCGATAGGGCAGGTCACGGGCGAGCAGCCACTCCGACATCTCCGTGCGGCCGCCGAGTTCACCGACGAAGTCGGCGTCCAGCCACGGTTTGTAGATCCGCAGCGACGGGTTGGCGAGCAGGCCGTAACGGTAGAACCGTTCGATGTCGTTACCCTTGAAGGTGGAGCCGTCGCCCCAGATCTGGACATCGTCTTCGAGCATCGCGCGCACCAGGAGGGTGCCGGTGACCGCACGGCCGAGCGGCGTGGTGTTGAAGTAGACGCGGCCGCCGGAGCGGATGTGGAACGCGCCGCAGGCCAGCGCGGCCAACCCCTCCTCCACCAACGCCTCGCGGCAGTCGACCAGGCGGGCGACCTCGGCGCCGTAGCTGGTGGCACGCCCGGGCACCGAGGAGATGTCGGGCTCGTCGTACTGCCCGATATCAGCGGTGTAGGCGCACGGCACGGCGCCCTTCTCGCGCATCCACGCGACCGCTACCGAGGTGTCGAGGCCGCCGGAGAAGGCGATCCCGACACGTTCGCCGACAGGAAGAGAAGTGAGCACCTTGGACACAGGTGGAATTATATGCAGGGCAGTGCATGATCATTCAGCGGGGTCCCCAACCGATGGTCCGCGTGCCCGCCACCTCCCCGTTCGTCGGTATTCTGCGGCAAACCGGGCCAAATCACCATCCTCGATCCGCGTTCCCGCCAGACGGGAACACCCCCGCGGCCCGACGACCTTGACAAGCACCCCCCGCAGGGCAAGTGTGATCAGTAGGTGATGGAAAGGTTTCCACTACGACCCGGAGGTTCCGATGGTGGACGTGCGCATCGCGGTCGTGGGCACCGGCGCCAACGGCGCGTCGATCGCGGCCGACCTCGTCCGAGCCGGATTGGACGTCACGCTCATCGAGCAATGGCCCGAGCACGTGTCCGCGATGCGGGAGCACGGGTTGCGGGTCGAGCTGCCGGACAAGGAGATCGTCACGCCGGTGCGCGCCGTCAACCTCTGCGAGGTGGCGACGCTGCGGGAGCCGTTCGACATCGTCTTCCTCCTCGTCAAGGCCTATGACACGCGGTGGGCGTGTGAACTGGTCAAGCCGCTGCTGGCGCCGGACGGGCTGCTGGTGGGAGTGCAGAACGGCATGACGGTCGAGGCCATCGCCGACATCGTGGGCGTCGAGCGGACGCTGGGCAGCGTGATCGAGGTCGGCTCCGCGATGTACCGGCCGGGCGTGGTCGAGCGGCACACGCCGCACGCACTGTCCTGGTTCGCGGTGGGCGGCCTGGTGCCCGAGGTCACCGACCGTGCGGGCCCGGCCGCGGCCGCCCTGCGCAACGCGGGCACCGTGGAAGTCGTCGAGGACATCGTCGCCGCCAAGTGGATGAAGCTGATCGTCAACGCGGGCGAGCTCGTGCCCTCGGCCATCCTCGGTCTGCCGTTGTACGAGGCGAGCCGGGTGCCCGGGATGCGCGATTTCATGCTGCGCGCCTCGCTGGAAGCCCTCAGCGCGGCGGAGTCGCTCGGCGTGCGACCGACCCCGATCTTCGGTCGGCCCATCCCGGACACCGCGGATCTGGGCGAGTATGTGCAAACCCTGACCGACCTGGTCGTCGAGACGTTCGCGCTGCCGCATTCGAAGACCACAGTGCTCCAGGACTGGGGAAAGGGCCGTCGCAGCGAGGTCGCGGAGATCAACGGCCTGGTCGTCGAGACGCTGGCCGCCACGGGAAAGGCGGGAAAGACGGCGCCGGCCAACTCGATCACCCTCGAACTGGCACACCGGATCGAGACCGGGCTCCTGGCTCCCGACGCCGGCAACGCGGAGAGGTTGCTGAACGCCTGAGCCGGCGCCCGGGCCCTCCGCCGATCAGACCGCGCCGTGCCGCGCCATCCGGCCGAGCGTGCCGGTCAGCAGGTCGAGCACCGTCGCCTTCGTCCGGATCGCCTGCGGGGTCCGGGCATGGATCGTGTTGAGGAAGAGCCCGTCGGCGTTGCGGTGAAACCAGTAGCAGATTCCGTTGCTGGTCGCCGCCCAGATGTGCTTGTGCGCGTTCCACTTCGGCAGGTGCTCACCACCGAGCGCCTTCCGGAAATCCAGATAGGAGAAGAAGTTCACCGGGTACGGCCAGGACCGGATGGTGCCGAGTTCGGGCGCCAGCAGGTGCCACGCCTTGACGAAAGGCACGTCGACGTTGGCGAGCATTTCCCGGAACGCCGCGTCGACACCGGTGATGATCCCGGCGAAATCCAGGTCCGCCGCGACCGAGAACTCGATCGGCATCGTGTTCACGAACCAGCCCATGGCATGCCGCCGGTCCCCGCTCCCCCGTTCGCTGACCGGCATCAGTCCACGGTAGACGTCCGGTCCCCCGGCCTCGCGCAACGCGATCGCGATCCCGGCGAGCATGGCCATCGACAGCCGGCCGCCGGCCGCACGGCAGTGCCCGTCCAAGGCTTCCAGTTCCGCGTGCGCCAGCAGCTTGTCGGTCTCGTTGACGGCCGGGTACATCACGCCGGGTTCGACCCCGAGGTCCAGCGGGAACGGCGGAAAAAAGCCGCCGTTGCGCGCCATGAAACCGCGCCAGTAGGCCAGCCGCGGGTCGTCGGCCTCGATCGCCGCGTACCTGCGCCGCTGCTGGTGTCCGAAATCGACATAGCTGCCCGCCGGGGGCAGTTCCGGTTCCCGCCCGTCCACATAGGCCGTGTAGGCGGCGGTCACGTCGTTCACCGCTATCGGGCTCGACATCCCGTCAGAGACGAGGTGGTCGTAGGCGATGAACAGCGTCGTGTGGGTTTCCCGCTCCACCGCGCCCACCACGATCAGCGGCCAGCTCAGGGTGTCGACGCCCTTCACGAAGAAGTCGAAGATGTAGCGCCGCAGTTCCTCGGTGGTGTCGATGTGGCCGACGTCGAGGCGCTGCACCGTGATCTCGTCCGGCGACAGCGCGGCGCACCCGAGGTCGCCCCCGGCGAGTTGCCGGAAGTCGCAGCGCAACACCTCGTGCCGGCCCACGAAATACCGCAGCGCCTTCTCCAGCGCGGCCCGGTCCAGCCGGCCCGGCAGCTCGAACGTGGTGGCCACCCAGGACGCGAGCGGGTCGTCGTCCCGGCGCGCGTCCACCGCCACGGTGAAGTGTTTGTCCTGGTTGAACGATGCCGCGCGGAGGTGTTCCGGTCCGGTTTCCGCGGCGGGCCGCCCGGCGCACCCGATTCGCCATTCCGACACCTGACCGGGTTCGATGTCCAGCTCACTGACCGGAATTTGCAGCATATCGCCTCAGTTGCGCGAAGAAGGGACTCGACCGAGAAATGCGATCCGGAAAAGGGACCGGCGTAAATCGTTCGAACTGGGGAAAATTTAGCAGAGGAAGATCACCGGGTCGAGAGCCGGATATGCGTGGCTGCTCTCACACTCGATCGGTTGACATTCCCGCGGGAAGTACGCCGACACCTGTCACACTGCGTGAAAATCTTTGCTCGGCGCCGCCACTCTTCGCACCCCGTTCGACCATTCCCGCCCACGGGCTCTTCATGATCGATGTCCCCGGATTCGACCCACCGATCACGACGGAATGCGTGGCTTCCACACCGGGCCGGCCGACGGGGCCGGCGCGGACGAGCGCCGAACGCCATGGCACCTTTCCGCCCAGGTGAACCGACCGTGCCGCGCCGGACCAACCGGGCGCACCCGGGCGGTCATCCACCGTCTTCTACACTCCCGTAGAAGACGGTGTGGCCCCTGCTGACGTCCCGGCCCGTGGAGGAACTCGAAACACCCGCGGCGGCCCACCGTCACCGCCCGGCTCCCGCACCGCGCCGGCCGGCCGTGACCGCTCCCCCGAAACCGCGAAGGACGGACGACCCATGACCGAGCACACCGCCGCGCCACGCGCACGATCCGCGCTCCTGCGGGTCCCGGAGATCACGGTCTTCTTCTGGATCGTCAAGGCGCTGTCCACGGCGCTGGGCGAGTCCACTTCGGACTATCTGGTTCAGGTGATCGACCCGGTCGTCGCCGTCGGCATCGGGTTCGCCGGGTTCGTGGCCGCCCTCGCCTGGCAGTTCGCGACCCGCCGCTACCGCGCCACCAGTTACTGGCTCGCGGTCGTCATGGTCGGCGTGTTCGGGACCATGGCCGCCGACGTGGTCCACGTCGCGCTCGGCGTGCCCTACGCCATTTCCACCACGCTCGGCGTGATCGCGCTCGCCGCGGTGTTCCTGACCTGGCACCGCACCGAGCAGACCTTGTCCATCCACAGCATCGACTCCACCCGGCGCGAGGTTTTCTACTGGGCCGCCGTCATGGCCACCTTCGCCCTGGGCACGGCCGCCGGTGACCTCACCTCGATTTCGCTGAACCTGGGATACTTCCTTTCGGCGGTGCTCTACGCCGTCGTGATCGCCGTCCCGATGATCGGCTACCGCTTCCTGGGCTGGAACCCGATCTTCTCGTTCTGGTTCGCCTATGTCGCCACCCGCCCGCTCGGCGCGTCGGTCGCCGACTGGCTGGGCAAACCCGCCGACGCCGGCGGCCTCGGCCTCGGCGACGGGCCGGTCGCACTGGTCCTGGCGCTGGCCATCGCCGGCCTCGTCGGCTACCTCGCCGTCACCCGCGCCGACGTGCAGCGGGAACCGGCCGGACCCACTTCGGACAAGCGGGAAAGCCAGCCGGCCGACGCGGACACCACCGTCCTCCCCACTGTTCCCGCGAACCTGCCCCACCAGACCCAGCGGCGGCGCCCGTGATCAGGCGTGCCCGGCCTTGCACCGAACAGGCCGATTCGGACAGAGATCGCCCGAAATTCTCGTGCCGCGACGGGAGAAACCGGCACGAGAACGTCGAAAAAGGTTAGGTGACGGCAAAAACTTCCCCTTCAGTTGGCGCGCGACCCCCCGTCCCGCCGCTTCCGGGTTAGTCTGCGGCTATGGCGCCGGCCGGTGGTAGTACCCGAACGCAGGACGATCGGCGACAGCATCGAGCCGTATCGGCCTCGGCGTCGGTCACGCGTGAACCTCGCACTGCCCCGGACGCGGCGCGCGCGGTCGCTTACGGCTGGACTACACCACTGGCCTACGCACTTCCGCGCCCGATCCCGATCCCGGCCCTGGCTGGACCTTCCGGGACGGCGCGTCAAGTTCCGCGACGCGCCCGTGGCGCGCGGTTGTCCCGGAAGGCCCAGCCGCCCACGGGAACGCGATGAGGAGGGTTTGTGCGCAAGCGGATCGTCACACTGACCCTCGCGGCCGCGCTGCTGGCGATCAGCCTGTTCGGTCTGCCCCTCGCTGCCTGGGTCGCGAA
The DNA here is from genome assembly GCA_035685725.1 of Amycolatopsis sp. Lineage (GTDB taxonomy): Bacteria > Actinomycetota > Actinomycetes > Mycobacteriales > Pseudonocardiaceae > Amycolatopsis_E. The sequence continues at coordinate 8,465 of DASSAD010000388.1, forward strand.
GTACTATCTCGACGACGAGCGTGTCGAAGTCGAACGCGTCACCGATGCCGCGGCACTGTCCATTGCCGACACGCTGGCCGCCGTCCCGCGCTCGGTTCACTTGCCCGCCACGGGCAGCGACACCGCGCTGGGGGTTTACACCCCGGGCGGAAGCCTGCTGACGGGCCAGGGCCCGCCAGCCGCCGATGAAGTCGTCCGACACGCCGACCAGGGAAACCCCGCACAAGATGATGTGGACGGAAACCTGGTCTTCGCGACCCCGGTCACCGACAACGGCGTCGTGATCGGCGTGGTGCGGGCGACCTCCCCGCGGCTGGAGGTCTATCCGCGCATCGGGTTGACCTGGCTGGCGATGCTGGGGCTGGCCGCCGCCGCGCTCACCCTGACCTGGCTGATGGCGCGCCGGATGGCGGCCCGGCTGGCGTATCCGCTGGAGAAACTCGCCCAGACGGCGAGACAACTCGGGGAAGGCGACTTCACCGTGCGCGCTCCTTTCGCCCACGTACCCGAAATCGATCTACTCGGATACTCATTGGACACGACCGCCGAACGGATCGGCGAGATGCTCGACCGCGAACGCGCGTTTTCCGCGAACGCCTCGCACCAACTGCGTACTCCCCTGGCCGGCCTGCGGCTCCAACTCGAAGCCGCCCTCGACACCCCGAACGCCGACGCCCGCGCGGCGCTGCGGTCCGGAATCGACACCGCGGACCGGCTGGAACGCACCATCACCGATCTGCTCACCCTCGCCCGCGACACCGGCTCCCCGGGCGAGACCGCGGATCCGACCGACCTGCTCACCGAAATCCAGCACTGCTGGCAAACCCTGCTCACCGCACAGGACCGAAGCCTGCACGTCGTCTCCGATTCCCCACCCGCGCCCCGTGCCTCGGCGGCGGCGATCCGCCAGATCCTGGCGGTCCTACTCGACAACGCCATCACCCACGGCCAAGGAACTGTCACCGTGACCGCGCGCGACGCCGGCAACGCACTGGCCGTCGACGTGTCCGATCAGGGACCCGGCATCGAAGGCCACCCCGAAGTCTTCGCCCGCCGACGCCACTCGGGCACCGGCACCGGCCCCGTCATCGACACCGACACCGACACCGCCGCCGGTCAGGGAATCGGACTCGCACTGGCACGAACCCTCGCCGAAGCAGAAGGCGGACGCCTATGGCTCTCCCAACCCGCACCGCCGACCTTCACCCTCCTGCTGCCCGCTGATCCACGTTCTTCGTGACCTATCCCGCGAGTGTGATGAGTGCGACCGGGTTGCGGGTTTCGCCGTATGATCGGGAAAGGCGGCGTTTCGAGTTTCACTGTGTGACGCGGCGGCTTTCGTGTTCTGCTGACGTGCCGGTTTCCCGGTGTGGCGCAGCGGCCCTGACGGCGTGGCAGCCTTCGCCGCGCGGCACAACGGCCCCCGCGGTCCGGCGAAGCAGCCTTCACGGCGTGGCGGCCCTCGCGGCGTGGCGGCCTTCGCGGTCCGGCACAGCAGCCTTCGTGCTCTGCCGACGTCACAGCTTTCGCGGTCTGGCGCAGCGCGATTCGATGGCGGGTTGCTGCCCCACAGTTGATTCCGCGACCGGGTCGCTGCTGCCACACTTGATTCCGCGGCGAGCTTGCTGTGACTGCAGGTTGGCTTCGTGAGGGCGTTGCGACTGGTAGTGGAGCGATCTAGGTCGCCCGTGGTGCGCTCAGGCCCGTGACGACTTCCTCCAGCGGACCCCGGCCGCGTCCAGCGCCGCTTGGCACAGCCGTCGATCCTCTCCTTTCCAGGCCGGAATTCGGCTCTCTCAGTCGACACCCCCAATGTGTCCATAAAGGACACTCTTGTCCGATTCACCCGAAAGTGTTCGAACATTGTTCGAATGTCCTGGTATGCTCCAAATATGACGGTCCCCGCCCTCACTTCGCTACTCCCACCCGGATTGGTGTCCTCGGACGATCCGTGGGCCAGCGCCACGTTCACCCCCAAGTCGACGCCCGAGTCCGCACCTGGTGCCGCACCCCCACCAGCTCCCGCGTCCGGCGACACGTCCGTACCCGCCCGGTCCACACCGGACC
>DASSAD010000389.1:0-9097 GCA_035685725.1 Amycolatopsis sp.
ATCGTCGCGCCGGGTGAGGTAGGTTCTTGGCACGTTCCTACCTTGAGTCCGACGAAGAAGACGAAGGGGCTCGCCGTGGTTCACGCATACATCCTGATCCAGACCGAAGTCGGCAAGGCCGCCGCGGTCGCGGCGGAGATCTCCGAAATCCCCGGCGTCGCCAGTTCCGAAGACGTCACCGGCCCGTACGACGTGATCGTCCGCGCCGAGTCCGAGACGGTCGACCAGCTGGGGCAGTTCGTCGTCGCCAAGGTGCAGGCCGTATCGGGCGTCACCCGCACCCTGACCTGCCCCGTGGTGCATATTTGACGAGTGCCTGAGCAAGACATCACCGGCGCCCCGCCCCGGCGCCTGATCGTGGCGGCCGCCGTCGTCGCGATCGTCCTGGCCGCTGGAATCGCGGTGGCGGGGATCTACGCGACCTCGACGACGAGCACGCCGACCTCGGGTCCGCTGGCGCTGCCCTCCGTGCCGGCGCCGCAGGCGAACTCGCCCGAGTGCACGAAGCTGCTGGCGGCGATGCCGGGCGAACTGCTCTCCAACGGCGCGCACCTGGCCCGGCGCGAACTGGCCGCACCGGCCCCCGCGGCGACGATGGCCTGGGGCGGAACGGATCAAGCGGATCCGATCGTGCTGCGCTGCGGACTGGACCGGCCGCCCGAGCTGACCCCCGACGCACAGCTGCGCGTGGTGTCCGGGGTGCAGTGGCTGCCGGTCGAAGGCCAGGGACAAGCCAGCTGGTACGTCGTCGACCGGGACGTCTACGTCGCGCTGACGGTGCCCGACACGGCGGGAACCGGTCCGCTCCAACAGACCTCGGACACCGTTTCCGCCCAGCTTCCGCCGGCGCCGCTGCGATTCGGCTGAGCGGGCGGCTACCGCAGTCCGGTGCCGCGGGCCAGCGCTGTGTCGACGAGGGTGGAGAGCAGGGTGCGGAAGTCCATCCCGGTGACCTGCCACATCTTGGGGTAGGCCGAGGTCGGGGTGAAGCCGGGCATGGTGTTGACCTCGTTGATGGTCGGCTCGCCGTCCTCGCCGACGAAGAAGTCCACCCTGGCCAGTCCCTGGCAGTCCAGCGCCTGGAACGCCCGCACGGCAAGGGCCCGCAGCGCTTCGGTGACGGCGTCGTCGAGCTTGGCCGGGATGTCCAGCTCGGCGTCGTCCCCGATGTACTTGGTTTCGAAGTCGTACCAGGCACCGGAATCCTCGGACAGCATGCGGATCTCGGCGGGCAGCGACGCCTCGACCCGGCCGTCGGGGAATTCGAGCACCCCGCACTCGACCTCCTTGCCGGCGACCGCGGCCTCCACGAGCACCTTGGGATCGGTCTCCCGTGCCAGCGCGACCGCGGCGTCGAGATCGGCCCAGTCGGTGACCTTGCTGATGCCGACGGAGGACCCCGCCCTGGCCGGCTTCACGAACACCGGCAGCCCCAGCCGCTCCCGGTCAGCATCCTCCAATGTGGACTGTCCGCGCCGAATCGAGGCGTACCTGCCGACCGGAAGTCCTTCCGCGGCAAGGAGTTTCTTCGCATACTCCTTGTCCATCGCCGCGGCGCTGGCGAGCACACCGGCACCGACGTAGGGGATCCCGGCCATCTCCAGCAGACCCTGGATCGTGCCGTCCTCGCCGAAGGCACCGTGCAGCACGGGGAAGACGACGTCGACACCGCCGAGCGTTTCGCCCGGTTCGACGCTGACCAGTTCGCGCAACGTCGGGTCACCGGCCAGCACGAGCGCCCGGCCGTCCGAAACGGACGGTAGCTCCCGGCCGCGGATCTCCAGCGACTTCGAGTCGCCGGCGGCCAGCACCCAGCCGCCGTCGGGCGTGATGCCGATCGGCACGACCTCGAACCGTTCGGGGTCGAGCTGGGCGAGCACGCTTCCCGCCGACACGCAGGAAATGGCGTGTTCGGTGCTGCGGCCGCCGAACACGACTGCCACCCGCGTCTTCCGTGCGCTCATGGGCGGTCACCCTACCGGTGTCTCAGCACAACAGACCGACGAGCACAGCCAAGGCGTGGCGCAACGCATCACGCGAACACCCTGCGTATCCGATCGCGACGCCGAAGGCATCCGGTGTTCCGGTGAAGTGCCGGGCGAGCCCGTCGAGGCGGATTCCGCGCGCCCGTGCGGCGGCGAGCCGTTCCCGTTCCAGCGCCGCGGACGCGAACGGAACGACCAGATGCGCGCCCGCGTCGTCACCGAGCACCGGGATCTCCGCCGCCCGCAGTGCCGCGACCAGCAGCGAACGGCGTTCGGCCAGCTCACGGCGCAGCTTGCGCAGATGCCGGCCGAGATCGCCGTGCCGGGCCAGTTCGATCAGCACGCGTTGACCGGCCGGTGACGGCCGCAGGCTGGTGCGATCCCGGTAGGCCAGCACCGCCGCGGTCACCGCGCTGGGCGCGACCATCCACCCCGCGCCCAGCGTCGGAGTGAGGATCTTGCTGGTGCTGCCCAGATGGACGACCACATCAGGGGCGAGCGCGGCGAGCAGGGGCAGCGGAGCGACGTCGAAACGCAGCTCGCCGTCGTAGTCGTCCTCGATCACGAGCATGCCCTCCGTGCGGGCCCGCTCGACCAGCTCGACCCGGCGGGCGGCGCTCATCCGGGTGCCCATCGGGTACTGGTGTGCCGGGGAGCAGTAGACCGCGCGGGCCGCGGTCGGGATCGCGTCCGGCCGCAGCCCCTCCCCGTCGACCGGCACGCCCACGACGGTCAGCCCCGCCGCCGTCAACGCCTGCACCGCGCGCTGATATCCGGGTTCCTCCACCGCTACGACTTCTCCCGCGGTGAACACCGCGCCGGCCAGTTCCACCACGGCCGAGGCCGTCCCGCCGGTGGCGAGGACGGAATCGGTGCCGACCGCCAGTCCCCGGTGCCGCAACAGGTGCTCGGCGACCGCCGCCCGGTACTCCGGCAGCCCGGCCAACGGCGCGTGCACCAGCGGCGGCGCGTCCGCGGCGGCCCGCCAGGCCCGGCGCCACGCGGCCCGGTCGATGCCCTCGGCCCAGGGCGCGCCGGGAGTGAGATCGAGCAGCCCGTCGGGCTCGGACACCTCCCCGGGCGCGGCCGGGCGGACCGGCCGGTCGCTGGGCGGCGACGTGGTGACGTAGGTGCCGGAGCCGTGCCGGCCCGCGATCCAGCCTTCGGCGTGCAACTGCTCGTAGGCCGCCGCGGTGACCGTGCGGCTGACGCCGAGCCGCTGCGCGAGCGCCCGCGTGGAAGGCAGGCGGTCCCCGCTGCGCAGGTGCCCGGTGGCCGCGGACTCCCGGAGCGCGTCCGCGAGCTGCACCGCCAGCGGGATCCCGGAGTCCCGGTCGAGGGTGACGGGCAATGCGGTCGACACGGCGAAGTGGACTTTCCTATTGATCGAGCAGTGGCCCTTTGGCAAGGCCACTATACGCGGGAGGCTGCCTTCATGACCAGGTTGTCCGCCACCCCCCGCAGCACCCTGACCCGCAAGAAGCACCGTGCCGAGACCGATCGTGAAGCCCTCTACGCGGTGCTCGACGAAGGTCTCGTCTGTCACCTGGGTCTGGTGCTCAACGGCTCTCCCGTCGTCCTGCCCACCGGGTACGGCCGCGACGGAGACACCCTGTACCTGCACGGCTCCACGGGCGCCGCGAGCCTGCGCTCGGCCGCCGGAGGCATCGACGTCTGCGTGACCGTGACGCTGGTGGACGGGATCGTCTACGCACGTTCCCTCAACAACCATTCGATGAACTACCGCAGCGCGGTGATCCACGGCCGGGCTCGCCAGGTCGACGCCCCCGAAGCGAAGATGCACGGCTTGCGCGTGCTCAGCGAGCACCTCAGCCCGGGCTCGTGGGAGCACGCGCGAGCGGTCAACGCCAAGGAATTCGCCTCGGTCAGCGTCATCGCGCTGGACCTCACGGAGGCATCGGTCAAGACACGGGCCGGCGCGCCCGCCGACGAGCCCGAGGACATCGCCACCGGGACCGCGTGGGCGGGCGTCCTGCCGGTTCACACCGGTTTCGGCAGCCCGATCCCGGCCGGCTACGTACCGGCGGGTGTCCCGGTGCCCGCCCACGTGGCGGAACGCGGCACCGGCCCGTCCGGCACCGGGCCGGCGACCGGGTCCAGGTGATAGGGGCGCATCGCGCGGCCGCCGTGGCGGTAGACGTGGATGCTGATCGCCGGATCGGGGCCGAGATTGCGGACCTGGTGCACGTAGCCGGGACCGAACACGCGGGACTTCCCGGCAGCCACCTCGTGCGACTCGGTGACGGTGCGCCGGTCCGGGGCGCGCCGCGCCACCGTTTCCGTCAACAAGCCGCTCACCACGGTGAACGCGCCCGCGGAACCGACGTGGTCGTGCAGATCCGTGTGCTGGCCGGGAAGCCAGCTCAGCAGCCAGACCTCCTGGTCCTGGTCCTCGTCACGCTCGATGAGTGCCGAGAACCGCTCATCGGGGTCGTAGCGGAGCAGGCCACCCCAGCGGTCGCGCTCGGCAGCGTAGGCCAAGGCGACGCGCACCGGGTGACGCAACGCGGTCTTTTCGGTCATGGCGATGGTGTTGTCGGGAACAGCGAACATGAAGAAGGTGTCCTTGGGAAAAAGCGGTCGGTGGTCGGGATGGGGCGGATCACCGACAAGGACACAGCGCGCTGGCAACCCGGCGCAGGCCCAACCAGCCCCGCCATCCGGTGTTGCCACGCGTCGACATGCGGCCAGGAAACCAGCCGTCGGCGGCCCCCGTCAAACCGATTCCACAGAATGAACGGCGGCCCGCGACGGGGGCTCGCGCTGTCCAGGGCCTGGCCGTGACCTGTCTACGGCCTGTTTGTGACCGCTAGGACCACTCGTGCTTCTGCTGGCGCCCGAGCAGTTCGGCGCCGGCCTTCCGCGGATCGACACCCTCGTGGCAGACGCGGTGCATCGCGTCGGTAATGGGCATGTCGACGCCGTGTGCCTTCGCCAGTTCCCGGATCGACGTGCACGACATCACGCCCTCCGCGACCTGTCCGCCGGTGGCCGCCTGCGCCTGTTCCACCGTTTCGCCGCGGCCGAGGCGCTCGCCGAAGGTCCGGTTGCGGGACAGCGGCGACGAACAGGTCGCCACCAGATCACCGACACCGGCCAGGCCCGCGAACGTCAACGGGTCCGCGCCCAGTTTCACGCCGAGGCGCGCCATCTCGGCGAGACCGCGGGTGATCAGCGTCGCCATCGTGTTGGCGCCGTAGCCGAGACCGGCGGCCATCCCGCAGCTCAGCGCGATCACGTTCTTGCAGGCCCCACCGAGCTCGCACCCGACCACATCGGTGTTGGTGTACGGCCGGAAGTATCCGGTCGAACTCGCCCGCTGGATCGCGACCGCGCGATCGTGCGCCTGGCAGGCGAGCACCGCCGCGGCGGGCTGCTCCTGCGCGATTTCCCGCGCCAGGTTCGGTCCGGAGACGACCACGACACCTTCGGCGGGTGCACCGGTGACGTCGCCGATCACCTCGGTCATCCGCTTCAGCGTGCCGAGTTCCACGCCCTTGGCCAGACTCACCAGGATCGCTTCGGGCGGCAGCAACGTGCGCCACGCGGTCAGGTTCGTCCGCAGGCTCTGGCTCGGCACCGCGAGCACCACCGCTTCGGCGCCGGCCAGCGCGGAAGCCGCGTCCGTGGTCGCGGTCAGCCGGCCGGGCAGCCGCACCTCGGGCAGGTAAGCGGGATTGCGGTGCGCCTCGCGGATCCCCGCGGCGACCTCCTCGCGGCGCGCCCAGATCGTCACGTCCCGTCCCGCGTCGGCGAGCACCTTCGCGAAGGTCGTACCCCACGATCCGGCGCCGAGAACGGTGATGCGCTGAACGTCGGCGCGCGCCCCCGGCGGCTGTGTGGTCGCCTGTGTCGTCATTCTCGGGACCGCTCCTCAGTTCCCGGCCGCGGCGGCGGGCCCGGCCGGGTCATCGGAGACATCCTCGGAGACGTCCGGGGAGACCATCTCGCGCGGCTTCTTCGCCGGGGGCTGTTCCCCACGGATCTCGACGAGCAGGCCCGTGATCCGGTCCATCAGCAGGTCCGTCACCTCGCGCAGCAGCGGCGCGGTGGCGTCCTTGGTCCGGTACGCGGACACGTCGACCGGTTCGCCCACCAGGTGCGTGACCGTCTTGCGCGGGAAGAGCCGGAGCTTCTTCTGGTAGAAGTCAAGGACGTCCTGGGTGCCCCAGCGGGCGATCGGGATGATGGGCACGTCGTTCTCCAGCGCCAGCCGGGCCGCGCCGGTGAAGGCGCGCTTGGGCCAGTGGCCGGGCTCCTTGGTGACGGTGCCCTCCGGGTAGATCACCACGACCTTTCCGTCCCGCAACGCCTGGTGGGCGGCGCGCAGACTGTCCCCCGCGCTCGCCGAGCCCCGGTACACCGGGATGCCGCCGGAGCCGAGGAACATCCGGCCGAAGATCGGCGCGGCGGCCACGCTGTCCTTGGCCATGAACCGGGGCACCCGCTTGCAGCGGTGCACGAAGACGGCGTCGACCACCGGGTCCAGGTGCGAAACGTGATTCAGCACCACCAGCGCCCCGCCCTCGCGCGGAATCCGCTCGGCGCCCCGGATGCTCCGCCGCGTGAGCCAGGTGACGGGGTAGAACAAGGCGGCGGCGGCTGCGACCCAGAAGCCACCCTTCTCGCGACCGGACAACGCTCCTCCTGGTGTGGTGTGTGCGGCTCCCCGTGATCCTAGGCTCCCCCGTCCGGGAAGATGGGAGCGTGGCCAAGGTCGATCTGATCGTCCCGATGAAACCGCCGCGCGTCGGCAAGTCCCGGCTCCGCGGCGCGGTCGACGAGGCCGCGCACGCCGATCTCGTGCTGGCACTGGCCGCGGACACGCTGACCGCCGCCGCCACCGTCGCGCGGCGGATCCTCGTCGTCGCGGCCGATCCGGCGGCCGTCGCGCCGTTGCGCCGACTCGGCGTGGAGATCACCGGCGACGGCGGCGGTGCCGACCTCAACACCGCGCTGCGGTACGGGGAGACCCTGCTGAGAGCCGCCGATCCGGCGTCGGTGATCGGCGCGCTGCAGGCGGACCTGCCCGCGCTGCGCGCCGCCGAGCTGTCCGCCGCGCTGGCCGAGGCCGGCTCGGCGCGGGCGTTCGTGGCCGACGCCGAGGGCACCGGCACCACGCTGTTGCTGTCGGCGCCGGGCGGCGAGCTGGCTCCGCGGTTCGGGTCCGGTTCGGCGCGGGCGCACACCGAGTCGGGCGCGAACCCGCTGACGGCGCCGGTGCCCACGCTGCGCCGGGACGTGGACACACCGCGCGATCTGGCCGCCGCCGAGCGACTCGGTCTCGGTCGGTGGACGACCGCGGTACTCGAGGAAAGGAGGGTCGCGTGAGCGTCGCACGCCCGCTCGGCCGACTGCTCGATGTCGTCCTCCGCGCCACCGCGGCGCTGCTGATCGGTCCGGGCGGAGTATCGGCAAATGCCGCCGGTTTGAGGAACAATACTGATGTGAGCAGCAACGAGATCGTCCCCGGCGAGTCCTCGTCCCGCCTGGACTCCCAGCCCCCGCCGCGGTTCCGCGCCGTCCCCTCCGCCCCGCCCGCGGTCACCGCCGCCGACACCGAGCAGGGCCAAACGCTGCCCGACGATCGCTACTTCAACCGCGAGCTTTCCTGGCTGGACTTCAATGCCCGGGTGCTCGCCCTTGCCGAGGACGTCTCGGAACCGCTGCTGGAGCGGGCCAAGTTCCTCGCCATCTTCGCGTCCAATTTGGACGAGTTCTACATGGTACGCGTGGCCGGGCTCAAGCGCCGCGACGAGACCGGGCTGCCGGTCCGCAGTGCCGACGGGCTCACGCCCCGTGAGCAACTGGCCTACATCGCCAAGCGCAACCAGGACCTCGTGGAGCGACACACGCTCGCCTTCGAAGAGAGCATCCGGGTCGAACTGGCCAAGCACGACATCCACGTCGTCACCTGGTCCCATCTCGACGCCGCCGACCGGCAGCGGCTGTCCGCGTTCTTCACCGAGCAGATCTTCCCCGTCCTCACCCCGCTCGCGGTGGACCCCGCGCACCCGTTCCCCTACATTTCCGGTCTCTCGCTCAACCTCGCGGTCACGGTGCGGGACCCCGAGGGCGGCACCGAACGCTTCGCCCGCGTCAAGGTCCCCAACAACGTGCCCCGGCTGGTTCGGGTCGAGCCGGGCCGGGAAGGCCCCGTCGCGACCTTCCTGCCGCTGGAGGAACTCATCGCCGCGCATCTCGGTGACCTGTTCACCGGGATGGAGGTGATCGAGCACCACGTTTTCCGGGTCACCCGCAACGCCGACTTCGAGGTCGACGAGGACCGCGACGAAGACCTGTTGCAGGCACTGGAACGCGAGCTCGCGCAGCGCCGGTTCGGGCCGCCGGTGCGCCTGGAGATCGCGCACGACATGAGCGAGCACATGCTCGACCTGTTGCTGCGCGAGCTGGAGGTGGACCCCCGCGACGTGGTCGAGGTGCCCGGGTTGCTCGATCTGACCTGCCTGCACCAGCTGTCCAGTTTGGACCGGAAGGAACTCAAGGACCGCCCTTTCGTCCCCGCCACCCACACGGCGTTCGGTGAGCACGAGACACCCAAGAGCGTCTTCGCGACGTTGCGCGAGGGCGACGTCCTCGTGCATCACCCCTACGACTCCTTCTCCACCAGCGTGCAACGGTTCATCGAACAGGCCGCGCACGACGACAAGGTGCTGGCGCTCAAGCAGACCCTGTACCGCACTTCCGGCGACTCGCCGATCGTGGACGCGCTGATCGACGCGGCCGAGGCGGGCAAACAGGTGGTGGCGCTGGTGGAGATCAAGGCGCGCTTCGACGAGCAGGCCAACATCACCTGGGCGCGCACACTGGAGCGTGCCGGGGTGCACGTGGTCTACGGGCTGGTCGGGCTCAAGACGCATTGCAAGGTCTCGATGGTGGTGCGCCAGGAGGGCTCGACGATACGGCGTTACTGTCACATCGGCACCGGCAACTACAACCCGAAGACGGCGCGCCTGTACGAGGATCTCGGGCTGCTCACCGCCGACCCGGCCATCGGCGCCGACCTCACCGACCTGTTCAACGTGCTCACCGGGTACTCGCGGCAGGAGACCTACCGCAACATCCTCACC
>DASSAD010000390.1:0-78502 GCA_035685725.1 Amycolatopsis sp.
GTAGTGTGACTGTGCGCGCGCGGACCACCACGCTTCGAAGTGCCCGTTTCATTAGCAAGGAGATGGGGCGATGGTCGCAGACGCCGACCCACCGCGCCACAACCCGTTACAGGAGATCTTCTGGACGAGGACGGGGCTTCTACTCGCCGTGCTCGTCGTCGTCTCGGGCTCGTGCCTGCTCCTTTCCGGCACGATCGAGCCCGGGACGCTGAAGAACCTGGTCACGGCGGCCGGTACGGGCACGCTGGTATCGGCGATCGTCACCTTCGGGCAGACGCTGATCACGGCGAGCGCATCCCAGCGGGCACTGGTCTCGCCGGTGATCGAGGACAGCCGGCGGACCCTGCGCGAGCTGGCCGCCGAATACCGGTCGATGAACCGCGAGTTCTTCCCCACCGACATCTTCGACGCCACGGCGGAGCCGGACCCCACGTTCAACCGGCTGATGATGCAGGACCTGCTGGCCAGCCGGCAGTTCTTCTTCCGCGGCTTCTCCGCCCGATATGCGGCGGCCCGGCTGCTGCTTTCGCACGCGGAATGGGAACTGCGGGTCATCATCGCCGATCCGCGCGACGCCACCACGCTGAGCGGCCGGGCCCGCTACCTGCTGCGGCACGAGGGCGCGGCCGCGGACGTCGCCAAGATCCAGCGGGATCTTTCGCACGAGGTCTCCATCGGGCTGGTCGGACTCTATCTCGCGCGCAGCCGGTGCACGCGGGTCGATCTCACCGTGGTCGCCGACCCGCCGCTGGACCGACTCGAAATGTTCGACGACAGTGTCTGGATCCACCTCTACAGCGACGTCGGCCGGACGAACACGCTTTACCCCCGCACCCTGCGGTTCTCCGAAGGCTCGTTCATCTACAACATGGAACGCGTCGAGTTCCTCCGCATCTGCCGGTCGCGGGCGGCACGGCATTTCGAGCTCGGCCCGGACACCACGCGCGGGGAATTCATGGCGCTGTACCGCAAGGTCACCGGCTGCACGCTCACCGAGGACCGGTTCCGTGCGCTGGAAGCGGAGTTCCACTCGTTCCGGCACAAGTTCTCGAACACCGCATCCTTGGAGGCCTGACATGCTCACGGAGACCCCGTCGCCGCGGGGCCTGGCGGCGGAACTGCGCGAGCTCGGCCGCCCGCTGGCCGGCCGCTGGGCGCTCGTACACGAGACCTTCCTGCGCCGGGTGGAACAGCCCGAGTTCCGCGCACAGCTCCGGAACTTCGTGGCCGGGCTGCCCGCCGGCGAGATCGCGGCCCGCTCGCGGGAGACCACGACCCACTTCGCCTGGTGCCTTTTCGACGAGCCCGACGCGGATTTCTCGCTGTGGCTGCACGAATACAAACCCCAGCACGACTGGCGGCGTGGCTACGCGGATTCCGTGCACAACCACCGTTATCACTTCTCCAGCTATATGCTGCACGGCAGTTATCTCCAGGAACACTACGACGCCCGGGTGAGCCCGGAATCCGGATTGATCACCGCGGTCGCCGCGCGGGGACGCGCCACCTGCCCGACCGGTTCCTCGACCATGATGCTGGCCGCCGACTTCCACCGGATCGTCACCGCCGAAGACGACACGATGACGTTTCTGGTGAAATCACGCCCGGTGACCGCGTGGAGCCTTTCCTACGATGTCGATCACGGCTCGACGCACCGGCACGTGCCCGTCGAAAACCGATTGGGGGAAATGTCGGCCCGGATCTGATTCCTTTTCCCGCCCAGAACACCGACGTCTGGCGGTTACGATCGCTCCACCCGACTAGAACCGGCCGGGATTGGAGAGGTCGATGCACGCCCGAAACCTTGTCGCCGAGCGCACGCTTTCCGAGACGACCATCGCCACGCTCGCTCGCGCGGTGCACGCGTTGTGCCGGCGCCACGCCGAACGGCTGCCCTTCCACGGCTGGCACCACGTCTGTTTCGTGCGCACCAAGGCCGCCGGTTTCGCGCGCCACAACGGCGCCGATATCCCCGTCGTGGAAGCCGCCGCGCTGGTCCACGACGTCAATTACCTGATCCGGCGCAACTCCCCGGCCGCCGCGGGCAGCCGCCTGCGGCTGGACCTGCTGATCGCCTCCGGCGTCACCGCCGACGTCGCCGCTCGGATCGATCACATCGTCGACGAGGCCGAGATGACCACCCGCGGACCGCACATCTCGCTGGAGGCCCAGGCGCTCAGCGACGCGGACACCCTGTTCAAGGCACTGCCGATCACCCCGGTGATGCTCGCGCACCGATACCTCACCGAGAACGGGATCACCCTGCGGGAACTCGCGAACAAGATCGTCGGGGAGCAGCGCGGTCCACACGACGAGGGGTACTACTTCTACAACCCGGCCGCCGCGGAAACCTACTCCCGGTGGGCAATGGCCAACCTGGAACTGTGGCAGTGCATCCAGGAAGCCATCGACGACCCCGCCGTCGTCGATCTGCTCAGCGCGATCAGTGAACAGCCCGGGTGAGTGGCTCGGCTTCCCTACACCCGGGCCATGCGCATCCCCGGGCTGAGCGGATCAAGAATTCGATCAAGGCGGCCCGGCTGTTCTTGACCGAGCTTCCCTCGCCGGGTGAACCAGGCGCGCCGACTCGCATGATCGGCAAGAGCTCGGTCCTGCCCGACCGGCCGCCGGGGCGACCTGGGTGGACGCCGCGTTCCTGGTGATCCGTCTGTGCTCGGCTGGGCACAGCCCAGCTGAGGCGGAACGGTGGGTCCGGTCGCTCACCTGCTGGCGCGACCTTTCCGCCGGTGCCCTGACCTCGTTCTCGGCATATGTAGCCGGGCTGTGGAGCTTCCGGTCCGCGACAGCCCCGAAGCCGGCGTCATCGCGGCTGGCCCGAGTCGCACGCGAGTACGCCATCTGGCGGCGAGCGCTCCGGGAATCCAAGGCAGCTGACCGATAAGACGTGGGAAAGCACCTGGGACCAGTCTCGACGACCAGACGTTGCCGGATGTGCCGAGGGAGATCCGACGAACACCGCCTGGCCTGCGATGACAGGCCTGGAACTACCCCAGGTTGTGCTCGCTGGCCCGACTCGGGTTTCCCGGGGTCAGCGCCGGTCGGGCAGGACGGCGTACTGGCGGATGTAGAGGTCGGTGTAGGTGACGGGGCCACGCGGGCCGGGGACCCTGTCCAGGTTGATCCCGGTTTCCGGGACGGCGAGCAGCTTGAACCCGTCGAGCAGGCGGGTCGGGGCATTCCAGAAGACGCCGGTGCCGGTGTAGCCGTCGAAGAAGGCGTCGGCCGTGGCGGCGTTCTCGGTGGCGATGCCCGCGGCCAGACCGGAGGTCTGCTCGTTGGCGATGCGGATCGCTTCCTCGACCCCGGCGACCTGCGCCACGGTCACTGTCGCTTCGCGCTCGGAGTCCAGCGCCCACTCGTAACCGATGGCGTGTTCGTGTGGCGCCAGTGAAGGGGTGACTTCGCGTTCGGCGAGCGCTTCGGAGATCACCGGCCACAACCGGTCGTGCGCGGCGGAATGGATGAGCAGCAGGTTGAGGCGGTTGCACACGCCGAGCCGGTCAAGGCTGTCGACGACCAGTGACCGCACTGTCGCGGCGTCCGCGGCGTCGTCGACGTAAAGCACGCCGCCACCGTCGGCGTGCGCGAGGGTTCGGACGCCGTGGGTGGCCGCCTCGGTGGCCAGTGCGCGGGTGCTCTCGCCGCTGCCCCGCAGGATCACCAGCGGAACGAGGTCCGGCAGCCGGACCAGGGCGGCGGCGGCCTCGCGCTCCACCCGCGGCACGAGCTGCACGACATCGGAGTCGATGCCCGCATCGGAGAGCGCGGGCGCGATCACGGTGTCCAGCAGCCGCCCGGCCGACCCCAGCGCGGCCGACCCGGTGCGCAGCACACCGGCGTTGCGGGACTTCACCAGCTGGGAGGCGACATCCACGGTGACGTTGGGCCGGGCTTCGTAGTTCGCGCCGATCACACCGACCGGACGGCGACGCTCCACCAACCGCAACCCGCCGGACAGACCAGGCAACGGGATCGCGCGCGGCTGGTGCGGGGTACCGGCCAGCAGCCGCAGTTGTTCGGCCATCCCGGTCAACCGCTGCTCGGTGATGGTCAGCCGATCCAGCAGGCCGGCACTCATCCCGTCCGCGCGCGCCCGGGCGACGTCGGCGCGGTTGGCGTCCAGGACGGCATCCCGGCCGTCCAGCAACCGGTCGGCCATCGCGCTCAGCGCCGCGTCGATCGCCGTGTCGGTCGCGGTGGCCAGTGACGGAGCAGCCCGCTTCGCCGCTCGCGCGCACTCCTCGACCGCCTTGGCCACCTCGTCGGACACCACCGCTGTTCCCTTCTGCTCCGCGCGCGAGCCACGCGCCGGCGGACGGACTTCGTCACGAACCCGCTCGCGTGCCTTCGTGGGTGTCCAGTGTGCCTCACGAACCGGTCAGCTCTGCAGCGCGGGCTCCAGCAGCCACGCACCGCCGATCACCAGGCAACACAGCGCCAGCACACCCATGATCAGCACCCACAGGATCGCGGGCACCCCGGTCAGCCGACCGAGCTGGTCGGCGTCGGAATCCCGCGCGTGACCGCGGCGGCGTTTGGTCTGGAGCTCGAACACCGGCCTGATCCCGCCGAGCAGGAGGAACCAGGTGATCAGGGAAACGAACCACGACTGCACGCTGGGACCGGCGACGAGCGCGAGCGCCGCGAGCCCCAGCGCGGTGACCACCACGGTCAGCACACCGTAGGCATTGCGCACCATCACGAGCACGCCCAGCAGCAGCAAGGCCGCGATGATGAGCAAGGCAGTGATCTGGCCGGCGGCGACCAGTGCCGCGAAGCCCAGCCCGAGCACGGCCGGCGCCGGGTATCCGGCCAGCGCGGTCAAGGCCATGCCGGGGCCGGTCGGCTTGCCGCGGGAGACCGTGACGCCCGAGGTGTCCGAGTGCAACTGGATGCCTTGCAGGCGACGGCCCACCAGCACGGCGACCAGCGCGTGCCCGGCCTCGTGGACGATCGTCACGACGTTGCGTGCGAGCCGCCACGGCGCCCCGGACAGCACCAGGATCAGGGCCAGCCCGCCGGTGACCAGTGGCACCAGCATGCTGGAGCTCGGCTGGGTTCCGAAGAGTTGCGCACCTACAAGGTGGGCATCGTGGAATCCCGTCGCGCCGGTGGTGTCCGCCGCGCCTGTGGTGTCCGCGAAATTCACCCGGGAAGCTCACCATATGAGTTGTCTATGTCGTGTTACCCCCTCGCTGAAGGTGGCTGGACAAGATGTGGGAACCATGGGGGTTTCGTCACTGCTGCGAACGCAACAGGAACGCCACCCAGCTCCGGTAGGGACGCCACCCGTCGGCGATGCGTTCGAGGTCCTCGACCGCTGGTGAGGACAGGCCGTAGTGCTCGCGCATCTTCTCGTGCAGCCTCGGCTCGTCGCGCGGGAAGACATCCGGATGACCGGCTCCCCGAACCAGGATCAGCTGAGCCGAAAACGGCCCGATGCCCGGCAGGCGGCGGAGGCGTTCCATCGCTTCCGCCGGCTCCGGGGAACGCAGCGACTCGGCGGTGAGCAGGCCTTCGCGCGCGGCCCTGGCGACCGCGTGCAGGCGATCGACCTTCACCGCGGAAAGCCCGAGCGGCTGCTCGATGGCCATCAGTTCGTCGGGGCCGGGAAAGGAGAAGAGGGTGCTTCCCGCGACTTCCACGGCGGTGCCGTGCCGTTCGGCGATCCGCTGCTTGATCCGGGCCGCCTGGGCCATCGACAGCCGGTTGCCGATGATCGTCCAGCACGCCGCCTCGTACGGCGAGGAGAACAACACCGGACGCAGCCCAGGACCGCGGGCCTGCGCTCCGGCCACCACCGGATCGGCCCGCCCGATCGCCG
The DNA here is from genome assembly GCA_035685725.1 of Amycolatopsis sp. GTDB lineage: Bacteria > Actinomycetota > Actinomycetes > Mycobacteriales > Pseudonocardiaceae > Amycolatopsis_E. The sequence continues at coordinate 5,846 of DASSAD010000390.1, forward strand.
CGAACCCCGTCCCGTCGACGTCCAGCGACAGAATCCGGCGGACCTGCCCGATCACGGCTTCGGCGACGGTCTCGGCAGCGGCTGCCGAGGCGACGGTCTGCGCGGTGGGAGGGGATTCGGCGGCGGCGACCTCCGGCGGAACCTCGACGGAGACCTCGACCGTGCCGGGTGCTCGCTGACGGACGAGCGCCCCCGCGTGCCACCACCCGCCCTCGACGGGGAACGCCAGCCGTAGCACGCCTTCCTCCTCGGCCGCGTCAGCCCGCGCCGCCGGGGTGAACCCGGCGAGGAAACGCGCGGAAGCCGCCAGATCGAACGGCCCCTGGGGCGTGATCTCCCTCGTCACGAGTCGGGGCTGGACGGTCGTGCTCATCGTTGCTGCCATCGGATGCTCCTCTCCGGTCACTGACTGACGAACCGACCGTAGCGACAGCCACCGACAATTCTCGTCACCTCGATCGCGCGGACCGACGGAATCGCCGGTGGAACGGCCACGAAGTAGAGCCCCGACCCGAACCGGTTCCTCGCGGTGGAGCGGGATCCGGCGTTCGCCCACCGGTTGCGGCACCGGTTCGACCGCGCCGCCAACGTCCGGGTCATCCTGGCGGACGCGCGCACATTCTCCTTGCCCCGCAAGGGATTTGCGGTCATCGCGAGTATTCCGTACGCGATTTCGACGGCCCTGTTCCGCCGGCTGCTCGGCGCCGAGCGCACCACGTTGACCCGGGCGGCGCTGATCGTGGAATGGGGCTTCGCGCGGCGCGTCACGACCGCTGTTCCGCCTCGGCTGGAACAGGCCTGGTGGGCGGCACGATTCGACATCCGGCTGGTGTCGCGTGTCCCGGCCCGCTGCTTTTCCCCGCCGCCGCGCGTGGATTCCGCACACCTGGTCATCGAACGCCGGTGCCTCGACCGCGCGACCGAACGGACACTGTGGACACTCCTTGACGCGGCCTACCGCGCCCCGGGGCGGCCCGCCAAGACCGTGGCCGCCGTGGCCGGTGCCGGGCGTAACCCGCACCCGGCACTTCGCGCCGCCGGGATCGACCCGGCACGAGCGGCACGCACCGTTCCGCCGGCACGATGGGCCGCGCTGGCCAGGAACCTACGGTCAGGACGCCCTGTTCTCCCACGGCGCCCGCCACGAACACCCGATCCGTGGCCACGGCCGTCCCGGTTCCGCGGCCACCGGTGACGGGCGGCGGTCCCGGAGATCGACCGCCACCGGCCGGGGCGCCCGCCCGGCCGAGGCCCACGGACACGGACACGGACAGCGTCTCGGCAAAATCTTCTTAACCCTTTCCTGGGTTTTCCCACAGGATTTTCCCAGCAACGCCCACGATCCTGGGTACATGAGCGAGAACGACCCCCGGCCGGACGGGCACCAGACCCCGCCGCCGGGCCACCCGTCCGGCGCGCCACGGCCCGCCGGCCCGGAGCTCTCCCTCAGGCCCCCGCCCCGCAGGCAGCGCAACCGGCTCGGGATCCTGCTCAGCACCACCGCCATCGTCGCCGCGATCGCCGGCGGAGCGGGCGGCGCCGCCATCGTCAGCATGGAAAGCCGCAATCCGCTCACGGCCCCCACCACCGCGACGGCCAGCACCGTCTCCGGCATCGCCGATGTCAGCACGGTGGCCGCGAAAGTGCTCCCCAGCGTGGTCCAGGTCAACGTCACACTGCCGGGAGGCGAGGGAATCGGCTCCGGCGTCATCCTCACCGCCGACGGCCAGATCCTCACCAACGCGCACGTCGTCGAAGGCGCCACCACGGTGACCGTCACGCTCTCGGACGGCCGGAAATACCAGGCCCGCGTCATCGGCGCGGACCCCACCGCCGACATCGCCGTCCTCCAGGCACAGAACGCCGGCGGGCTCACCCCCGCCACGCTCGGCGACTCCAGCCGGCTCCGGGTCGGCGAAGCGGTCGTGGCCGTCGGCTCCCCGGGCGGACTCCAGAACACCGTCACCTCCGGCATCGTCAGCGCCCTCGACCGCAACCTGGCCGACCTCGGCGGGGGCCGGTCCTCGCCCCAGGACGGGACCGGCACCACGCCCGGCACCACGCCCAGCTACACCGCCATCCAGACCGACGCCGCGATCGACCAGGGCAACTCCGGAGGCGCCCTGGTCGACCTGTCCGGACAGGTGATCGGGATCAACTCCGCGTTGTACAACCCGTCGGGATCGACCGGGTCCGCCGGCATCGGCTTCGCCATCCCGATCAACGACGCCGAGACGATCGTCAACCAGATCACCGGCCAGTAAAAGCTTGCGGGACCGGCACGGACCGCGGAGGGGGCGGTCCGTGCCGGTCCCGCCGCCGCCGTGCCCGCACACAACGGTCCGGCGTCGGTTCGGCCTCGTCACCGGCCAAAAGCTGTGCCTTCGACCGGAGCCGAACACCAGGCGTTAGGGTTTTCCGGTGACCGACCGTCTTGTCTGGATCGACTGTGAGATGACGGGGCTGGACCTCGCCAAGGACGCCCTGATCGAAATCGCCGCGCTGGTGACCGACGCCGACCTCACCGTGCTCGGCGACGGCCTCGACCTCGTCATCCACGCCGGCGACGACGTCCTCGCCACGATGCCCGACGTCGTCCGCGACATGCACGCCCGATCCGGGCTCACCGAAGAGGTCCGCCGCTCCACCGTCACCCTCGAAGAAGCCGAACGCAGGGTGCTCGAGTACGTCCGCGAACACGTCCCCGAACCGGGCGGCGCCCCACTCGCCGGGAACTCCATCGCCACCGACCGCGGCTTCATCTCCCGCGACATGCCCGCCCTCGACGCCCACCTGCACTACCGCATGGTCGACGTCTCCTCCATCAAGGAACTCGTCCGCCGCTGGTACCCGCGGATCTACTACGCCAAGCCCGAAAAGGGCCTCGCCCACCGCGCGCTCGCCGACATCAAGGAGTCCATCGGCGAACTCCGCTACTACCGCCGAACCGCCTTCGTGCCACTGCCCGGACCCACCAGCGAACAAGCCCGCGCCGCGGCCGCCGAAGTGCGGCAAGACCACAGCGGATAACCCGGTGCCAAGCCCCCGGGAGGGCACGCTACGATATTCGAGCCGAGGTCGAGCAGACCTCGCATGGTGGGTGTAGCTCAGATGGTAGAGCACCTGGTTGTGGTCCAGGATGTCGCGGGTTCGAGTCCCGTCACTCACCCCAAGAGTCGTACTCGCGATTCTCGCTTCGCGGTGTGTGGGGGTTCGTCGTTGTATTTGGGGGGCCGAGCCCCCCAAACCCCCGCGGTGCGAGCTTCTTGCGTTGGCGGGCGCTGGTGGCTGGTCGTTTGGACCAGCATCGGATGATGAGCGGATAAGCTGGTGGCACCGCACTCTGGCTGGTGCGGGTTGGGCCAGCATCGGATGGTGCACGGATAAGCTGGTGGCACCGCACTCTGGCTGGTGTGGGTTGGGCCAGCGTCCGATGATGGGTGCATGAGCCGGGGGCGAGTGTCGGCGTGTTAGGGGGCGGGGTTGTCTGGGGTGTTGCGGGGGGATTGTGGGCGGTGTTTCGGGTTGTGTTGTGTGGTTCCCGGGTTTTCCGCGTCCGCGGACTTCCCCGTCGACAAACCCGCCGGCCGCCCTTGCCTGAACCTGGCCGAAAACTTCCACTGTTCCGTACACGACGAGTTGCGGCCACGAGGGTTCGTCGGCTGCACCGTCTACGACTGCTTCGGAGCCGGACAGCAGGTCTCCCAGGTCGTCTTCGAAGGACGTGACTGGCGCGCCACCCCCGAGATCGCCGAACCCATGTTCGCGGTGTTCAAGGTCATGCGTGAACTCCACGAACTGCTCTGGTACCTGGGCGAAGCGTTGAAACTCGGCGAAGCGCGAAGCTTCCGCCGAGACCTCGAGACCGCGCGAGACCAGCTCGAGTCCATGACCGGTTCCGGACCCGACACCCTGCTCGGCCTCGACGTGAGCCGGCGCTGGCGCGAGGTCAACGCCTTGCTCGTCACGGTCAGCGAAGCGGTACGCGGCAAGGGGCGGAACCTCAAGGGCGCCGACCTCATCGGGCAGGACCTCACCGGTGCCGACCTCCGGCACGCCACGCTCCGCGGCGCCTACCTGATCGGCGCCACCCTCCACCGCGCCGACCTGCGGCGGGCCGACCTGATCGGCGCGGATCTGCGCGGCACCGATCTGCGCGGAGCCGACCTGTCCACCAGCATCTTCCTGACCCAGCCGCAGCTCGACGCGGCCAAAGGCGACCGCAGCACCGTGATACCCCCGGCCCTGACCCGCCCGTGGCACTGGACGCCGTGAACCTCAGGACGAAACGGACTCCTCGATTTTCGTGCCGCGCCGCGGGATGATTCGGGCGATTACGGTGAACATGTGATCCCTGTCCACGACGTCAACCCGTTACGCCGCACGCCCTGGGTCACCTACGCGCTGATCGTGGCCAACGTGGTCGTGTTCCTGCTGATGCCGGGCGCGGCGCACTCGCTGGCCGGCCAGACCACGCTGGGCCAGCTCTGCCAGTTGCAGGCCTTCCTCGAACGCTGGGGCGCGGTGCCGGTGGAGTTGCTGCGCGACCAGCTTCCCACGCTCGTTCCGACCGGTACGGCCGTCGCGGGCCCGCAGGGCACCGGCTGCCTGGTGGCGCCGCCCGAATACGACAAGTCACCCCCGCTGTCGGTGCTGACCGCGATGTTCCTGCACAGCAGCTGGGCCCACCTGCTCGGCAACATGCTGTTCCTGGCGATCTTCGGCAACAACATCGAAGACCGCCTCGGCCGCATCCCCTTTCTGCTGTTCTACCTCGCCTGCGGATACGCGGCGTCCTACGGCTTCGCACTGACCAGCCCGGATTCGACGGATCCACTGGTCGGGGCGTCCGGCGCGATCGCCGGAGTGCTCGGCGCGTATCTGGTGATCTATCCGAGAGCGCGGGTGTGGGGACTGATCCCGGTCCTGTTCTTCCTGCCGCTACGCGTTCCGGCCTGGTTCATGCTCGGCATGTGGTTCGTCCTGCAGGCGCTCTACGCCACCGGATACGGCACCGCGGGCGCCGGGTCCGTCGCCTACGCGGCGCACGTGATCGGCTTCGTTCTCGGCGCGCTGCTGGGCCTCACCCTGCGCGGGCGACGACGCCGGCCGCTTCGCTAGCGAGATCGTGTGGCCGGCGTTTGACCTGGCCGATCCGCGGCAATTCCTTCGTTGACGCGCGAATCCGGTGGAGGTGGAAGATGCTGGTGTTGTTGGGTTTGCTGCTCGTGATCTGGCTGGCGCTGATCGTGCTGGGCGTGGCCGTCAAGGGACTGTTCTGGCTGATAATCGTGGGCGCGGTGCTGTTCGCCGCCACGGGCGTGATCAGCTGGGCCAGGCGCTCGGCGATCGGCCGCCGCTGACATCACAGTCGTCTCACCGGCGAACCCGCACCACGTTTCCAAGATCGCCTTTACACTCTGCGGCATGACACGTGGGGCTTGGGTGATCGGTGGGGGCAGCGGAATCGGCAAGGCGACGGCGCTTCGCCTGGCACGAGACGGATACCACGTCACGGTTTCCGGCCGGCGGGAGGAACCGCTGACCGAGACGGTGCGGGAAATCGCCGACGCGGGCGGGAGTGCTCAGGCGGTCCCGGTGGATGTCACCGACGACGCTTCGGTCGCCGCCGCCTACGCGGCCATCGAATCCCTCGAAGTGCTCGTCTGCTCCTCGGGGGCCAACGTGCCCAACCGGTCGTGGTCCGACCTGACCACCGCCGACTTCGCACGGCTGGTCGACACCAACCTCACCGCCATCGGTCGGTGTGTTCTCGCGGTACTACCCGGATTCCGGGCGGCCGGCGTCGGAGGGATCGTCGTCGTGTCGTCGTGGGCGGGCTGGCACTACGCCAGGGCCTCCGGCGTCGCCTACAGTTCCGCCAAGGCCGGACTCGGTGCGCTGGTGATGGCGCTCAACGACGAGGAGGGGCGCCACGGGATCCGCGCCACGCTCCTGTGCCCAGGCGAGGTCGACACGCCGATCATCCGCCGCCGCCCGGTGCCACCGTCCGAAGAGGACATCGAGCGGATGCTGAAGCCGGAGAACCTCGCCGACGTGATCGGCTCGATCGTCGCGCTTCCCAACAACGTCTGCATCAACGAACTGGTCGTGACCCCTCTGCAGAACCGGCTGCTGACCTGACGCGCCGCGCGTTCGTCACGATCTCAGCGCTTGCCGGGAGATGTGGTCGGCGCGGCGGATTGGCTCGGCAAGCCGGTAGGACGGGCTGCAGCGCAGGACCAGCCGTGCCGCGTCGTCGAGCGTGACGAGATGCCCCGGGGACACGAACACCGGCTTGACGTTCGTGCTGGTGCGCAGGGCGAAACCGACGGTCTCGCCCTGATCCACGATCGGCTCCCGGGCGCCCCGCTCCGCGGCGAGCGGAGAGAAGTCGCCGACCAGGATCGTCTTCGCCACCCCGACCGCCGGAAGCCCGGTGAGCAGGCCGAGCTGACAGGCCAGCCCGAAACGCCGCGGATGGGCGATCCCGTGTCCGTCGCAGAGGAGCACGTCCGGCACCGCCGAGATCTTCCGGAGCGCCTTGACCAGCGGTGGCAACTCGCGGAAGGCGAACAGTCCGGGCGCGTAAGGGAAATCGACCGTATCGACGACGATCTGTTCCTCCAGCACGCTGAAGTCGTCCGCGGCCATGACCACCACGGCCGCGGCCACGCGGGAGGACGACGGTTCGTAGGTGACGTCGAGCCCGGCCACCCTGCGCAGGGGCTCCGCGAGTTCGCTTTCCAGCCGTACCAAGGGGCGGAGCGCGAGCTGAAGCGCGGTTGCCTCGGCCACGTCGACGGGCCAGGAATGCGGCTCACGAACGTCCACGGCACCACTCCCACGACGGAGATCCGGACCCGACCGGAGGAAGTCCCTTCGGGCCCACCGTACCGGCGCGGCAAAAATCCCATTGGTCCAGACCGCCGAGGTCCGGCCCGGCGAGAGACCGCGAGGTCTCGCCTTGACCGGTCAAGAGGCCTTTGGACCCTAGCCGTCGGAGCAGACACAGGAGTGCCCTGAGGCGAATGCTTTCGCCGGCTTCCGCAGTGCCACGGCGGGCCCGCGGACCACGGAGCCGACCGGGAGATCCGCTGGCACGAAGCGCCGGGGAAACGCGTGAAGCCCGGGACCACAACCCAGGGAGGCTGTGATGAGCACGACGGATGTCCGGCGGGACGACGTGAGCGGGACCGTGAGCGTCAAGGATGTCGACATGAAGCTCGAAGTCGTCGTCATCCCCGTCTCGGACGTCGACCGAGCGAAAGAGTTCTACGGCAGTCTGGGGTGGAGACTCGACGTCACGCCACCCGGCGTCGTCCAGTTCACGCCGCACGGTTCGGGCTGCTCGGTCCAATTCGGTGCGAACCTCACGGCGGCCGCGCCCGGTTCGGCGAAGGAGTACCTGATCGTTTCCGACATCGCGGCGGCCCGGGACGCGTTGATCGCCGCGGGCATCGAGGTGACCGAGGTCTTCCACACCGGCCCGGACGGCCCGATCAAAGGTCCGGATCCGGAGCATCGCAGCTACCTCTCGCGTGCCTCCTTCGACGATCCCGACGGCAACAAATGGCTACTGCAGGAGATCACGACGCGGCTTCCTGGTCGCGTCGACGCCGCCGCGACTTCGTTCGGTTCGGCGAGCGACCTGGCGACCGCGATGCGGCGCGCGGAGGCCGCCCACGGTGAGCACGAAAAGCGCACCGGGAAAGCGGATCCGAACTGGCCCGACTGGTACGCGGAATACATGGTGAGTGAACAAACAGGCGCGGAACCACCCACCTGAGAACGGCAGCGCGACCATCGAAAGTCGTGGCGATTTCCGTCGGAGACGGCTGGTCCGGGGTGTGCGCCGGGCGCCGGTGTGACACCCCCTACGCCCCGAAACGTCGAGGATCAGAGGTGGTCCGCACAATGAAAGAAGCCCCAGATGCTCGGATCTGGGGCCTTGCGTGCGCCATCAGGGACTCGAACCCCGAACCCGCTGATTAAGAGTCAGCTGCTCTGCCAGTTGAGCTAATGGCGCCGGATCTCGCCGCTGTCGGTTTCCCTTGGCGACGGAGAAAAGATTAGCACGGCCCCCGAGGGCTTCTCGCGGTGCCCCCCAACGTCGCGCGAGCAGGCCCGATGCGGGTCCACGCGGCTCCTAGTCAACGATATGACTAGTGGGCACGCCGTGGCAGCGGGCTCGTAGGGTGACATCGTGCCCGATCTGACTCGTGAAGCCGTCCTGACGTGGGATGCGGAGGATCCGCTGCGGTCCTTCCGCGGCCGGTTCGCCACCGTCGGCGACGACCTGTGCTACCTCGACGGCAACTCGCTCGGCCGGCCGCCGGCGGAGACGGCGGAGCGGCTGGCCAAGGTCGTCACCGACGAGTGGGGTGGTGGGCTGGTCCGTTCCTGGTCGACCTGGATCGACTGGACCCGGCGGCTCGGGGACGTGCTCGGCACGCGGCTGCTCGGCGCGGGCGAGGGTGAGGTCGTGCTCTCCGACTCGACGTCGGTCAACCTCTACAAACTGGCGGCGGCCGCGGTGACGTCCTGGACCGAGCGGCACCCCGGCGTCGCGGGGACCATCCTGTTCGACGGCGAGGACTTCCCGACCGACCGCTACGTGGTCCAGGGGCTCGCTGCCGAGCGTGGCCTGACCGCGCGCGGCGTCGCGCCCGATGAGCTGGAGAGCGCGCTCAGCGAGGATGTCGCGCTCGTCGTGCTGTCCCTGGTCAACTATCGAACCGCCGAACTCCTGGACATGGCGAGTGTGAACGCCATGGCACGCGAGGCGGGGACGCGGGTGCTGTGGGATCTGAGTCACGCCGCGGGGGCGCTACCGGTCCGGCTCGCCGAGGCGGGCGCCGAACTGGCGGTGGGCTGCACCTACAAGTATCTCAACGCCGGGCCGGGCGCACCCGCCTTCCTCTATGTGCGACGAGACCTCCAGCCGCTGCTGAGGCAACCCGTCTGGGGCTGGTTCGGGCAGCGGGACCAGTTCGCGATGGGCCCCGAGTACGAACCGGCCGCGGGCATCGAGCGGTTCCTGGCCGGCACCCCGCCGATCCTTTCGCTGGCGGCCGTCGAACCCGCGCTCGAGGTCTGCGTGGCGGCGGGGATCGACGAGATCCGGCGCAAGAGCGTCCGGCAGTGCGAGCTGATCATCGAACTGGCCGACCGCTGGCTGCACGGGTACGGGATCCGTGTCGACACGCCGCGCTCGGAACGGCGTCGGGGCGGTCACGTCTGCCTGCGCGGGCCCGACATGTGGCGGCTGTGCCAGGCCCTCGCGCACGCGGGAGTCATCGGCGACTTCCGCGCTCCCGACTGCCTCCGGCTCGCACCGGCACCCTTGTACACCCGCTTCAGCGAAGTCTGGGACGCGATGGACCGGCTGCGGTCGATTCTGGAAAACGGTCTTCACGAACGTTTCTCCGCGCGGCCCGGCCGGGTGACCTGACCGGACCCGCTTCAGGGCTCGTCGCCGATGCCGCGGGCCGCGAGCGCCTCGCCCAGTTCGTCGGCGTGCCGCAGGGTCCGGATCAGGAACGGCACCGCGAAGGCCACGGCCGACCGTTCCACACCGCGCGCCTTCGCCGCTTCCCGCACCTCCACCGCGACCACGGACAGTGCCGTGACCGCGCGCAGCGTCAGCCCGACCAGCAACCCCAACCGCGCCGAGCGTGTCACACGCTCCACAGTGGACACCAGGTCGTCGACGCGCGTGGTGAGGGTGAACAGGTTCGCCGCACCCAGCGCGGCGACGATGCGCAGGCACGCGAGGACCGCCGCGTCAGGCCCGAGCAACCACCACTGCAGGACGAACACGAAGAGCACGAGGCCACCGAGCGAAAGTGCGATCTGGCGGCACCGCCGCGGCGGGAGCCGGGCCAGCGCATAGCCGAACACGACCGCGGCGCAGATCCCGCCGAGCCACCACGGGGAACGGACCGCGAACACCGCGGCGGCCAGCGCCAGCAGCGCGAGGAACTTCCAGCCAGCCGCCAGGCGGTGCAGCGGGCTCGATCCGGGTTCGTACCAGCCGAGTGGGCTCATTCGGCCGCCAGCTTGGCGTAGAAGCGCACGGCGGGCTCGGGCTCGTCGTCGGCGACGACCCGTCCCCGGTCGATCACGATGACCCGGTCGAAGTCGCCGAGCAGGTCGAGGTCGTGCGTCACGAGCACAACCTGCTGCGACAGCCGGCCCAGCAACTCGACGAACCGCCGCGTGTTGCGCAGATCCAGCAGCGTCGTCGGCTCGTCACACACCAGCACGCTGGGTTCCAGCACGAGCATCGAGCACAGCGCGAGCAACTGCTTCTGCCCGCCGGAAAGCTGGTGGGCGGGATGATCGGCGTAGCCGCCCAGCCCGTACTCGTCGAGCACCTCGGCCGCGCGCCGCGCCCGCTCCTTCGCCCGCAATCCCGTGCGGCGCAACGAAAACGCGACGTCCTCGCCTGCGGTGGGCATGACGATCTGGCTGTCCGGGTTGGTGAAGACGAAGCCGACGCGCCGGCGCACGGCGCGGCCGTCCCGGGTGGCGTCCAGTCCGTCCACGAGCACGCGGCCGGAGGTCGGCTGGACCAGGCCGTTGATCATCCGGGCGAGCGTCGACTTGCCGGAACCGTTGGCGCCGATGAAGGCGACCCGCCGCTGCGGCAGCGAAAGATCCACATCGGACAGTACGGTCCGATCGCCGTAGCTGTGGCCGACCCCGTCGAACTCGATCACGACACCGCCTCCCACATCGTCGCCACTCCTACCCCACCGCCGGCCGACAGCGCGGCCAGTCCCGAACCGCCCGCACTCAACGCGCTGAACAGGCGCACGACCAGCACCGCGCCCGACGCGCCCCACGGGTGACCGAGCGCGATGGCTCCGCCGTCCGGACTGACGACGTCCTCGTCGATGCCCACCGCGTCGAGGCAGGCCAGCACCTGGCCGGCGAACGCCTCGGTGAACTCGACGACATCCGGTGTGCGGTCGAGTACTTTCCGCATCGCCGGTACGGCGCCGAGGCCGAGCCGGTTCGGGTCGACCGCCCCGGTCGCCGAAGCCAGCAGCCGCAGACCCGGCAGCCCGAGCCGACGCCGCACCGCCTCACTGACGATGACCACGGCCGCGGCACCGTCGTTGATGCCGCACGAGTTGGCCGCGGTCGCGGTGCCGTCCGGGGTGAACGCGGGACGGAACCGCGCCATCCGTTCGACGGTGAAACCCGCGCGGGGACGCTCATCGCGGTCGACACCCGCGACGGCGACCAATTCACGTTCGAATCTCCCGGCGTGCTGGGCTTCGACCGCTCGCGCATGACTACGCGCGGCGAAAGCGTCCTGACGCTGCCGGGAGATACCCGCTTCGGCCGCGACGAAGTCGGCGGCCGCACCCATTTCCGGGTCGCCCATGTCCCGCGGGGCGAACGGCGCCCGCGTGTACCAGGTGGGCGGTTCGGTGCGCCAGGCCCGGTAGGGCGCGGTCGACGCGCTTTCGACACCGCCCGCGAGATAGACCTCCCCCTCACCGGCCCGAATCATCGCCGCGGCCATGGTGATCGCGGCCAGCCCGCTCGCGCACTGCCGGTCCACCGTCACGCCGGGCACCGTCTCCCCGAGCCCGGCCCGCAACGCGCTGACGCGCGCCGGGTTCCCACCGGGACCGAACACGTTCCCGAGCACGACATCGTCCACTGTGGTCAGTCCGGCGTCGTCGAGCGCGGCGCGCAGGACGGGAGCGGCGAGTTCGTCGGCCGAGTATCGGCGGAGCGCGCCCCCGGCGTTGCCGATGGGCGTGCGGCGGGCGGCCACCACGACCGGTGTCCGATCCATCACGACCTGCGCACCTTGCCGGAGGCGGTACGCGGCAGCGCGTCGGTGATCACCCAGCGCCGCGGCCGCTTGCCCGGTTCGAGACCGGCCCGCGCCGCCGCCCGCAACTCCCGCAGCAGCGGCGTGCCCTCCACGACCGCGGTCACGACGGCGCCGAGTGTGGCGTGCGGGGTGCCGGTGACCAGGACGTCGACCACCCCGGGCACGCCCCGCAGCACCGCCTCGACTTCCTCCGCGGGAACCAGTTTCCCACCGCTGGACACCATGGTCCCGGCCCGCCCGAGCACTTCGAGCGCCCCGGCGCCGGTGAACCGGGCCAGATCATCCACAGTGGACCATTCCGGCGCCGGATCACGAACCCCTCCGCGCAGGTAGCCGCTGAAGCTCAACGGCGAGCGGACCCACAGCACACCGTCGCGGATATCGGTCTCGACACCCGGAACGACCCGCAGTCCGTCTTCGCCACGGCGGATGGCGATCAGCGAGTGTTCGGCGGAGCCGTAGTACTCGACCAGTTCCGCGTGCGGCAGCAGCAGGGAAAACCGGGCACGCAGTTCTTCGCCGACATGGGCGCCGCCGCAGACAACCGTCCGCAGCGCACATGACTCCCGCAGATCCGGGCGCCGCTCCAGCACCGCGAGCAGTTTGGCCAGCATCGCGGGAACCAGATGCACGGCTGTCACCCCGTCACAGGCCTCCTCGGGCGTGAAGCGGGACGACAGCCGCGGCTCCTGACCTCCCCACACCGCGTGCAGTGCACCGAAGAGGAACAGTGAAGAGCTGAGCGGCCCGGGGATGAACACCGGGCCTGGCTCGGGAAACCGGCCGAGCGCGGCGAAACTGCGCGACCACGAGCCACGCGTGCGGGCCAGGACCTTCGGCCGTCCGCTGCTGCCCGACGTGGTCGGCAGGTAGAACAGCGTGCCCTCGTCGCCGGCAGGCGCGATGCGCTCGCCGGTCGGTTCCGCACCACCCGTCACGACGACGTCCGGGCGCGCATCCTCGAACACCGCTTCGCGCTCGCGCGGCGCCCACGAAGGCTCGACCACGAGCGTCGCGGCGCCGAGCAGGTCGGCGCCGAGGAGCCAGGTGAGCACAGCGGCGGAATCAGCCGTGTCGACGGCGACACGAGCCCCCTCGGTCACGCCCCGCCGGGCCAGTTCCCGTGCCGCGCCGTAAGCCTGCTGGAGCACGGAACCGGCCTGGACCCGCTCGACGATCAAAACACGTGCCTTTCCCCTCTGGCCAAGCTCGACTTTCCCGGCCTGACTTTCCCGGCCTTACTTTCCCCGGCCCGCCCCCGCCGTCGCACGATGCACCACGGCCGCGATCAGCGCGGCGAGCACCACCTTGGCCAGGTCGCCGGGCACGAACACCAGCGACTGCACGGCCGCGGCCGGCAGACTTCCGGTGAAGGCGGCCAGCACCGGAACGCCGACGACGTAGTCCGCGACCAGACCCGCGAAGTTGGCCAACAGTGCCAACGGCAGCGTCACGCGCGCGGCTCGCCCCACGATCAGGCCGGCGACCAGCGCGGAGGCGATCCAGCCGAGCACGAAACCCGCGCTGGGGCCGAGGAACGGGCCGATCCCGCCGCGCCCGCCGGACAGCAGGGGCAGGCCCACCGCGGTCAGCACCAGGAAGAGCACGACCGCGGCGGTGCCGCGGCGGGCACCCAGGATGCTCCCGGCCAGCAACGGCCCGATGTTCTGCACGACGATCGGCACGCCGGACCCGCCGACGTAGAGACCGGGGAAGATCCCGAGTACCGCGATGAAGGCGGCGAAGACGACCGTCCGGGCAAGGTCGGCCGCCGGAAGGGCGGGGCGCGAAGCTGGCACGACGGGCACGTTAACGTGGCGGACCGCCAAACCAAAAGGCCCGCGATCGCTTTGGAGGAAACCGACAAACGACCACCGGAACGGCCCGCGCGCGGCAGGAAACCGGCCGGGATCCCCGTGCGGCGCCGTCGGAAACCGTTACTCGGATGCCTGTTCGGTCACCGGGAGCAGCACCTTGAATCGGGTGTCGCCCGGATCGGACTCCACGCGCAGGTCACCGTGGTGCCGGTGGACCACGATCCGCCAGGAGATGTCGAGTCCGAGCCCGGTGCCCTCGCCGATGGGTTTCGTGGTGTAGAACGGCTCGAAGATCCGCTGCCGCTGCTCCGCCGGGATCCCCGGGCCGGTGTCGCCGATCTCGATCAGCACGTGATCGTCCGACCGGGCCGTGCGGACGGTCAGCGTGCCCTTGCCCTCCATCGCGCTCACCGCGTTGTCGATCAGGTTCGTCCACACCTGGTTCAGCTCGCCCGGGTAGGCCGGCACCGCGGGCAGCGACCGGTCGTAGTCCTTGACGACCGTGATCTCCGAACCGATCTTGCTGCTCAGCATGACCAGCGTCGAGTCGAGCCCGTCGTGCACGTCGGTCCACTGGTGCGGCGCGCGGTCCATCTGCGAGTACTGCTTGGCCGCGCCGACGAGCGCGGAAATGCGGCTCGTCGAGTCCTCGATCTCGCCCATCAGCATCTCGGTCTCGAGTGCGTAGGCGAGCCAGCGCAGCGCGCCGTCGAGGAGCGAGTCGCCGACCGATTCGAGCACGCCGTCGAGGCTGTCCACGGTCAGCCCGGCGGAGGCGAAGATCGGCGCCAGGTCCCAGCCCTGCTGGATGCCGTGCTCGTCGAACCAGTCGCCGACCTCGTCCTCGCGATCGGACTGCGCCATCGCGCTCAGCGGCGCGGCGGTGTTCTCCACCATCTGCTTCACCAGCTGTTCCTGGACTTCGATCAGCTGTTCCAGCAGGTCCGGATCGATGTCCTTCTTGGCCAGGATGGCGAGCTTGTGCCGCATGCCGGCGACCCGCTCGCGCAGCGCCGCGGTCGCGCGGACGGCCGCCGCGGCCGGATTGTTCAGCTCGTGGGTGAGCCCGGCGGACAGCTCCCCCAGCGCCAGCAGGCGGCGCCGCGCGCCGATCAGGGCCTCGTTGGCGCGCCACCCCAGGTACGACCCCTCCAGCAGATGAGTCGCCATCGGGAACCAGGTGCGGAACTGCCCGGCGAAGTCCGCGGCGGGCAGGGTGAGGAAGGTGAGGTCGCTGATCGCGTGCACCGAGGTGGCGTACTGCTCCTGGATCTGCCCGTAGAAGAACCGCGTCGCGCCGCAGTAGGCGCCACGCTGGTCGCTGCGCACGGTTTCCACCTCCGTGCCGCTGACCTGCTGGGCGAGCCGCAGCGCACCGGAAAGCAGCACGTAGAAACAGGTGGCCGGCTCGCCCTCGCGGATCACGGTCGTGTTGGCGGCGTAGTGCTCCACCTGTGCGTGCGCCAGGATCCAGTCGAGCTGGTCGTCGTCGAGGCTTTCGAACAGGAACAGGCTCCGCAGGAATTCGCGGGACAACTGTGGGTCGGTCATCGCGCCTCCAAATAACGATGCACGAGGGTGACGGCCATCGCGCCTTCGCCGACGGCGGAAGCCACCCGCTTCACCGATTGTGACCGCACATCACCCGCCACGAACACCCCCGGGATCGACGCCTCCAGGTGCAGTGGATCGCGGTCGAGTGGCCAGCCCCGTGGTCGCTGCCCGTCGACCAGCAGGTCGGTGCCGGTCCGGACGAATCCGTATTCGTCACGGAAGACCCCTTCGCCCAGCCAGTCGGTGCGCGGCGCGGCCCCGATGAACACGAACAGATGCCCGGTGGTCACCTTTTCCATTGTGCCGTTCTCGCACAGGGTCAGCGCTTCGAGATGTTCTTCGCCGTGCGCCTGGATCACGACCGTGTGGGTGCGCACCCGCACATTGTCGATCGAGTTCAGCTGCTCGATGAGGTAATGCGACATCGAATCCCGCATCGACGCTCCCCGCACCAGGATCGTCACCTGCTTGGCGAACCGCGAGAAATAGACCGCGGCCTGCCCCGCCGAGTTGGCCCCGCCCACGATGTAGACGTGTTCGCCGTCGCAGGCCGGCGCCTCGGTGGCGGCCGACCCGTAGTAAATGCCACGCCCGGTCAGTTCCGCGATCCCCTCGGCGTCGAGCGCCCGGTAGGAAACCCCGGTCGCGAGCACCACGGCGTGCGCGGCGAGTTCGGTGCCGTCGCCGAAGCGGACCACCCGCGCCGAACCGCGCGCTTCGAGCCCGACGACATCGCGCGCGGTGAGCATCTCGGCGCCGAACTTCTGTGCCTGCCGGCGCGCCCGATCGGTCAGCTGAGTCCCGGAAACCCCGTCGGGGAAACCGAGATAGTTCTCGATCCGGGAACTCTGCCCGGCCTGGCCGCCGGTCGCCCGCCGTTCGACGATGACCGTGCGCAGCCCTTCGGAGGCACCGTAGACGGCGGCGCCGAGACCGGCCGGGCCGGCACCGATGACGATCAGGTCGTAGAACTCCCCGGCCGGCCGCGTGGACAGCCCGACGGCTTCGGCGATCTCCGCGCCAGCCGGCTTCGTCAGCACCGTCCCGTCCGGTGTGACGAGCACCGGGATCTGTTCCGCGGTGGCACCGGCGGCCTCCAGCAGGCGGCCGGCCTCGGGCTCGTCGACCGAATACCACCGGTAGGGCACGGAGTTGCGGGCGAGGAAGTCGCGGACCTTGTACGAGGGCGCGGACCAGCGGTGCCCGATCACCTTGGTCTCCCCGACCGTCCGGACGCCCGCGGCGCGCCAGGTCTCGACGAGCTGGTCGACCACCGGATACAGCTTTTCGTCCGGCGGATCCCACGGCTTGAGCAGGTAATGGTCGACGTCGACGACGTTGATCGCCTGGATCGCCGCCTCGGTGTCCGCGTAGGCGGTCAGCAGCGCGCGGCGCGCGTCCGGGAACAGGTCCATCGCGTGTTCCAGGAAGGTGATGCCGTCCATCTGCGGCATCCGATAGTCGGCGAGGATCGCCGCGACCGTGTCGCCCCGGAGCTTGATCTCGCGCAGCGCCTCCAGCGCGTCCGCACCGGACAAGGCCCGGACGACGCGGTAGTCCTGGCCGTAGCGGCGACGCAGGTCACGGGCGACCGACCGGGAGACGGCGGGATCGTCGTCGACGGTCATCAGGATCGGCATGCTCACTTGAGAAACCCTACGACGCTATGTGCCCGTCAGCCCGATTTGGGAGATGAGATCGCGCGCACGCGATCAGCCCGACGGGGCACCTCACCAACTTGAGCAACATTGGCTCAGCTTTGGGCACGAACCCTGACTCAATTTCGCAGGGGCTAACGAAGACGTCTTCCCGGGATCAGGTCAGCGGCCGTCGACGATGCCATCGACGATGCCATCGACGATGCCGCCGCCACGGCCGCCGGGGGTACGACCATCCCGGCGGCCAGGGGCCTAAGCTGAGCGAAGCGGTGATCGAGTACGAGGGTGGGGGTGGCTTCGTGGCGGGTCGACCCGTCCGTGGCAGCCGGCCGACGCTGGAGGATGTCGCGGCGCGGGCTGGGGTGTCCCGCTCGACGGCCTCCCGCGTGCTCAACGAGGAAAGCTATGTCAGCCCCCGGGCGCGCGAGGCCGTCCTCGCCGCGGCCGACGCGCTGGACTACTCGCCCAACCAGGCGGCCAGGTCGCTGGTCACCCGGCGCACCGGCGCGATCGCGCTCCTGCTGTCCGAACCCGAATCGAAGGTCCTCGACGACCCGTACTTCGCCGCCGTGGTCCGGGCCGCCTTCCGTGAGCTGGCCCAGGTCGGCAGCCAGATGCTGGTGATGTTCGTGGACACCGCCGAGGACGTGCCGGCGACGGTGCGGTTCCTCGGCGGCGGGCACGTGGACGGCGCGCTCGTTTTCGCGCCGCACCGTGATGACCCGCTGCCGGCGACGCTCAAGACGTTGCCGATCCCGATCGTGTTCGGCGGGCGGGCCGGGACCACCCGGGGCCTGCACGTGGTCGACTTCGACAACCGTTCGGGCGCGAACCTCGCGGTGAAACACCTGGTCTCGCTGGGCCGCCACCGGATAGCCACGATCATCGGCACGCGTGATCATCCCGCCGCGCTCGATCGTCTCACCGGCTGGCAGAAGGCCTTGGCGGAACACGGCTTCGATCCCGCGGGGCTGGCCGAGGAGGGCGGGTTCACCTTCGACGGCGGCGAGCGGGCGATGGCGCGGCTGCTCGAACGCGCTCCGGACCTCGACGCCGTCTTCGCGGCGAGCGACCCGATGGCGGCCGGCGCGCTGCGGGCGCTGCGGGCCGCGAAACGGCGGGTGCCCCGGGATGTCGCCGTCATCGGCTTCGACGACAACCCGACGCTGGCGCCCGCGATGAACCCGCCGCTGAGTTCGGTGCACCAGGACCCGGCCGAGCAGGTCCACGAGATGGTGACCCTCCTGATGCGGCTGGCCGCGGGCGAGAACGTCCGGCCCGGTCGCCGGACGTTGCCCGTGTCGCTGGCACTGCGCGAGTCCACACCCCGCGTCAAGCCTTGACGGCGCCCGCCGTCAATCCCCGCACCAACGCCTTCTGCATGAGCAGGAAGCCCACCACGACCGGGATACTGACCACGAGCGAGGCGGCCATCACCTGGTTCCAGTACACGTTGGCCTGCGTGGCATAGCCCTGGAGCCCCACCGCCAGCGTGCGGGTGTCGGAGGTGGTCAGCACCGACGCGAAGAGCAGTTCGGTCCACGAGGTCATGAACGCGTAGATGGTCACCGCCACCACGCCGGGCAGCGCCGCCGGAAGCACCACCCGGAGCAACGCGCCCAACGGTCCGGACCCGTCGACCAGTGCGGCCTCGTCCAGCTCGCGCGGAATCGAGTCGAAATACCCGACCAGCAGCCAGATCGAGAACGGCAGCGAGAACGTCAGGTAGGTGATCACCAGGCCGAGCCGACTACCGAACAGGTGCAGCCCGGTCGCCCGGTCCAGATTGACGTAGATCAGGAACAGCGGCAGCAGGAACAGGATGCCGGGCAGCATCTGCGTGGACAGCACCATGGTCAAAAACCCGTCCCGGCCGCGGAACCGGTACCGGGAAAGCGCATACGCCGCCAGGATGGCGAGCAGCACGGAGCAAATGCTGGCGCCGAGTGAAATCCACAGGCTGTTGGTGAAGTACTGCGCCAGCGGGACCGTTCGCCACATGTCGATGAACGGCTGGAACGTTATCGTCGACGGCCAGATCGTGAACACGCCCTGCACGTCCCGCAGTGGTTTCACCGAGGACTCCAGCATGACGTAGAGCGGAACGACGACGAACAAGGTCAGCACGACGAGCACGAAGATCCGGACGGCCCGGACCCACGCCGGATCACGTCGCATTCCGGGTCCTCCTTCCCGATATCCCCATGTAGATCAGGGACACCACCAGCAGGAACAGCAGCACGAGCACCGACATCGCCGAGCCGAGGCCGAAGTTCCAGGTCACGAACGAGGACTGGTAAATGTGCACCGACAGCACATCGGCCTGCGGCGGCGCGGATGCGCCGAACAACGTGTACGGCACCGTGAAATCGTTGAAACTCCACAGGAACAGCACGAGCACCAGCACCCGGTTGACCGGCCGGAGCATCGGCAGGGTGACGCGCCGCAGTTTCTGCCACGGCCCGGCGCCGTCCATTTCCGCCGCTTCGTACAGTTCATCCGGAATGCTCTGCAATCCGGCCGTGATGGTCAGGAAGGCATACGGCCAGATACGCCAGATCATCACGACCGTGATGCTGATGAAACTGTTCGGCCCGACCAGCCAGAACGGCCGGTCGTCGGTGACTCCCAGCACGTCCACCAGCAACCAGTTCACGATTCCGGTGTCGCGTTCCAGCATGAACCGCCAGGTGATCACCGCGGTGAACACCGGCAGCGCGAACGGGACCAGGAACAGCGCACGCAGCACTCCCCGGCCGGGAAAGGGTTTCTGCAGCGCGACGGCCGCGGTGAGCCCGAGCACCCAGGAAACGACGACCGCTATCGCCGCGTAGGCGATGGTGATCAGGAACGAATGAAGCAACTGCTGCCCGACCGGCGAACTCAACGTCGCCGCGAGCTTGAAGTTGTTCAGACCGGTGAACGGCGACCTGGTCCAGTTCCGCAGCGTGAACTGCGTGATCTGCTGGAAGCTCATCCAGATGCCGACCAGCATCGGGATGACGTGCACCAGCAACTCCGCGAGCAGCGCCGGCACCAGCAGCAGATACGGGAACCATTTGACGGCCCGCCGCCGGCGCTCGGCCGACGGCGGGTTCACCCGGGAAGGGCGAGAGAGCGTGCTGGTCACGGTTATCCGCCGGCGGGCATCTGCTGGTTGGCGGTGGTCAACCGTGCCTTGATCGCGTTGTCGTCGGGCTTCTGCCCGCTGGCGGCCTGCGCCATCAGGTCCTTCACCGCGTTCCCGATCAGGGTCTCGAACTGGGACTCCTGCGCGATCTGCGGCATCGGCTCCGCCCGGTTGGCCAGCACCTGGCGGAACGCCCCGATCAGCGGAGTGGAAAACCGCGGGTCGGAATAGGCGTCGGGCACCACCGGCAGTGAGCCGAAGGCCGAGTTGAGGATCTTCTGCTCGTCCGGGCTGGTCATGAAGTTGATGAACTTCAGGGCGCCGTCGAGGTTCTGGCTGTTGGCGAACGCCGTCATGTCGATCCCGGCGACGATGCTCGAGACCGGCGCGCCGCCGGCGGGCACCGGATCGATCGCGGGGATCGGCACGACACCGTACTGGTCTTCGGTCATCCCGTCCGACTTCAGGGTGGCGGTCGCGTTGTTCTGCTGCATGATCATCGCGGCCTTGCCGGAGGCGAACTCACCGTCCATGTCGGTGTCGTTCACGTGCTCGGCGTCGCTGGGGTTGACCACGCCACTGGAGATCAGGTCGACGTACTGCTTGACGCCCGCGACCATCTGCGGCGAGTCGAACTGGGGCTTGTTGCCCGGCCCGAAGGGCTGCCCGCCGTTCTGGCGGTTGAACATGAAGGCGAAGTGCGCGCCTTCGGTGTAACTGGCGCCCTCGATGCCGAGTCCCCACTGGCTCTTGGCCGGATCGGTCAGCCTGCGCGCGTCGTCCAGCAACTGCTGCCACGTCGTCGGCGGAGTCAGGCCGGCGTCGGCGAACATCTTCTTGTTGTAGAACAACCCGTAAGCCAGGCCGTAGAGCGGAACCGCGGCCGGCGGCTGCCCCGGGGCACCCGTGGCGGCCATGCCGCTCGCGATGAACTTGTCGCGACCGCCGACCTTCGCCAGCGTCGCGTCGTCGAACTGCGCCAGCGCCCCGGTCGCCTGCAGGGAGGCTGCCCAGGTGTTGCCGATGTTCAGCACGTCCGGGCCCTGGCCGCTGGTGGTGGCGGCGAGAATCCGGTTCAGCAGATCGGGCCACGGAATGACCTCGACATTCACGTGTATTCCGGTCTGCTGCTGGAACTTGTCCAGTTCGGGCTGGAGAATCTGCTTGTCGGCGTCCAGACTGGTCGATTGATTGCTCGCCCAGTAGGTGAGCGTATTGCTGCTGGACGAACTCCCGGAGCTACATCCGGCACTGATGCCGACCACCAGTGACAGGGCGGCCACCACGGCCGCGGTCTTCGATGACCTCACGTTCCCTCCCCAGTAAGCGGGTGGCGGAGAAGTGGGTCAAACAATGGCAGTTAACCGGTTAAGTGTCAACGCCGGGTCAACAACTCTTTCATAGCCTCCCCGGCAAACCCGGACAACCGCTCCATCGCCCCGAAACACTCCCTCGAACCCGGTTGCCCGGAACCCGATAGCACCACGGAAAGCCGCTTCCGGACGGCCTGGCCTGGGAGCGCTCCTGGTCAAGGATAGTGCCCGGCACCCGCCTTGCCAACGGCGAGTGGGGCCGATTAGAGTCAGCCATGGGAGCGCTCCCAGAAATATTTCGAAACCGGAGGAGTCGCGATGGGCCACATCCACCCGATGGCGGTCCGGCAACCGCGGTGTGGTCCCGGACCACCCTGACCAGCGGAATTCCTGCCGCGCGCGAACCGGCCCGGGAAGCCCGCCGTCCCGCTCGCGCCGAGAAGTTTCAGCAGGCGAACCGCCGCGGCCACACAGACCATGCGGGCGGAATGCCGTTCGTCCCGGTCCGGTTCCGGCCGACGGTCGTGGGAAGGGCAATCCGATCCCGCTGGACGCCCGGAAATGACTTCCCCGCCGACATCACGATTCGGAGAAATTGACCACCTGTCGGGCCTCGGGGCCCGCCGTAGGCACCGCGGTGCCCTCCGTTTGGGCGTTTCGGTCGGCCACCGGCGCACTGCCGGGGCACTTCGCCGTGGCATCGCGCTGTTGCGGCACCACTCCGGACCCATCCAGGCCGGCCTGGCGGTATTCGAGTTTGACGTAGGGCCGCCGGACGACTTCGCGATCACGTCGCGGCTCGTCGACGGCAGCGGGCCAGCGCGGCGGCACGGGCACGGCGCGGTCCACCCGCTCACCGGCCACGCGCGTCATGATCTCGGCGACCGGCACCCGCGATTCCCCCTTCCAGGCCGCCACCCTGCGCTCCAATCCCCTACGACGCACCGTGAGCGTGATCGCCAGCGTCGACGGCAAACCGAAGGCCAACGCCAGGAAGGCACCGAACGCCACGTTCACGAGCCACCCCTCCCGTCTCTCCGGCCGCAGGAATCCCTTGTACCCACCGCACCGGCCCACGGTCCAGACCTCGGCCGGAGATCACCGGTTCGGCCCAATACGCACGGCGGCCGGGGACGACGCGCTGACCCGGTGCTCTTCTTCCGCCAGTGAAATGCCCGGACCGGCGACCGGACGACCGCGGACGCACCCGATCGCGTTCACCCGCGCGACGACCGCGACGCGGTCCGGCACCGGGTGCGGGTAATGGGCCGCTCCCCGCCCGGCTCACGGCGCCGGCCCGCCCCGCATCCGCCGCTCCGGTGAGCCGGTGCGACCACACGGCGGATCGGCGACCCCATAGTCCTATGAGGACAATCGGATTCCCGGCGAGAGCAGGCTGTTCCGGCCGTTTCGGAGGGGACGCCGCCGGAAGAACCGCGCCCGGTGCGCGCTCGTGTTGGGAGTGGCCGCCGGTATTGGCCGCGAAGGTGACCATCCGCAAACCCTTGCGAGCGCAAAACCTGTCGACGAAATCGAGTTCTTCCCCGGACATTTCGCCGCACACGGCACTCTTCGGAGAGCGTCAGCACTCCGGATTCCGGGCCGGGAAAAGCGTTTCGACAAAACGGACCAGCCTGATCGGCCGAACGGAGCCACCGGGCGAAACCCCGCCCGCCGACAAGTCCGCGCTAGAGATTTCCGGCGAGTGCGAGACACCAGCCACTGCTTGTGGTGCCGAACCGGCGGCGGCCGGGCGGCGCGAGATGACCATGCAGGCTGCCGTCCGGCCCCCAGTGCAGGAACTCTTCCTCCCACGGCCGATTCAGCAACCGCCGCCGTTCGGCCAGCTCGACCTGCTGATCATGGAAATCGCGGAGCAGCCCCAGCAGCCGCCGCAGCCCCCTCGGGACGGGCACGGGATTCATGCCTCCAGCATCCTCGCCCCGGCCTGGCCGGCAACAGTGGCGGGACCGTTCGCCCCCGTCAATATCCCGCCACTATCCCGCCACTCCCCAAAACCGAATCCCGCCTCACCCGTGCTGCATCACCATGACGCAGGTCGTGCCCGGTTCGAGCGCCTGGCAGACATGCGGAACATCGCCCGGATAAACCAGATAGTCCCCCGGGCCGAGCTCGACGGCTTCATCCTGGGGCCCGGCCAGCACGCGCCCGGACCCGACGATGAGGTGCTCGACCGTACCGGGCATATGCGGATCCGACTCGCGCGCGTTCCCCGGTTCCACGCGAAGAAGATAGATGTCCCTGCGCGCGTTGGGCGGGCTGGACGAGAGCAGGGTCACGGTGTAGTCGGCCCGTTCGGAGGGGACCGCGGGCCCCTCACCGGCCCGGATCACCTGGACCGCGGGCCGGGGCGGGTCGACCAGTGTGCTGAACGGCACCTCCAGTGCTTTCACCAGCGCCCACAGGGTCTCCACGCTCGGATTGCCGGTCGCCGATTCCAGCTGCGAGAGCGTCGATTTCGCGACGCCGGCGCGCTTGGCCAGCTCGGAAAGGGAGAGCCCGGCACGACTCCGCTCCCGGCGCAGCGACGCGGCGATCCGGTCCAGTGGCGGTCGAGCATCCGTCATGTTCGCTCCAGACGTCCGATCGTTCGCCTTGACGAACACCAAGGCATGTGTTCATTCTAGGAAACATGCGTTCGTTACTTCGAACAAGACTGGTGCGCGACATCGCCCTGGTCTGTCTGGCCGACGGCATCGTCGGCATCTCGTTCGGCGCGATCTCGGTGGCCGGCGGGCTGCCGCTCTGGGTGCCCGTGGTGATGTCGCTAGTCGTGTTCGCCGGGGGCGCGCAGTTCAGCGCGGTCGGGGTCGCGCTGGCCGGCGGCAGCCCGCTCGCAGCCGCCACGGCCGGCCTGCTGGTCAACGCCCGTCACGTGCCCTTCGGCTTCGCCGTCGCGGACGTGCTGGGAAAGTTCCGATTTCCCGGCGCTCACCTGATCATCGACGAATCGGTGGCCTTCGCCCTCGGCGAGTCCGACCCCGCGCGCCGCCGCGCCGCCTTCTGGACCTGCGGCTTCGGGATGTTCGTCGTGTGGAACGCCTGCGTGCTGACGGGCGCGCTGGCCGGGCGCGCGATCGGCAACACCGACGCGCTCGGGCTCGACAGCGCATACCCGGCGGTGCTGCTGGCCCTGGTCTTCCCTTCCCTGGGCGACCGGAAGATCCGCCGCGCCGCGGTGCTCGGCGCGGCCATCGCGCTCGCCGCCACCCCGGTGTTGCCGCCGGGCATGCCGGAACTGGCGGCGCTGGCCGGGGTGGTGCTCGCGTGACCGTCGCCGCGATCCTCGTTCTGGCCGTGGGCACCTACGGGTTCCGGCTGATCGGCCCCCTACTGCACGGCCGCGTGCGGCTTCCCGACCGGCTTCAGCGGCTGCTCTCCGCCGGCGCGGCCGTCCTGCTGGTCGCGTTGCTGGCCACGTCGGCGCTGACCCAGGCCCACGGTTTCGCCGGCTGGGCCAGGCCGGCGGGCGTTCTGGTGGGCGGCGTGCTCACCTGGCGCAAAGCACCGTTCGCGGTGATCGTCATCGCCGCGGCCGCGACCACGGCAGTCCTGCGCCTGATCGGAATCGCCTGACACCCGGACCACCACCATCCCGCCCCCACCCCGAGTTCGCCGGTCCCGTCCCCAAGTTCGCCCCCTCCGGTCCCCGAGCCCTCCAGTCCGGTCCCCAAGTTCGCTGTTCCGTCCCGAGTTCGCTGTTCCGGTCCCGAAGATCTCCCGTCCGGTCCCGTGTCCCCACTTCCCGTCGCCGAGTTCGCTGTTCCGGTCGCCCGAGATATCTCTTTCCCCCTGCCGAGTTCTCCCGGACGCTCATGATTTTGCGATGGTGATCACGAAAGCAAGGTGAGCGTGGCAACCCCGCGCTCGGCTAACGACCGCCGGTCGGTGATCCCGCATGTCCGCCGTTGACGATCACCATTGAGAAATGCGACTCCCGGCTCGGCGCCGGTTCGAGTCACGGGGAGCAAGCCAACCTGTGAAAGCGAAATCCTCCGCGCCTTCTCGACTCGAACCAGTGCCGTCACCGACCTGGGCGCCGGCCGCCTACGCGGCCTGCTGCCGGGTACGAACCCCGCGACGTTCCCGCTCGGTCAGCCCGCCGAAGATCCCGTGGTCAAGCCCATTGTCGAGGGCGTACTCCAGGCACTCGGCGCGGACCGGGCAGCGCGCGCACACGGCTTTCGCCTGCGCGGCCTGCCGTGCTCCCGGACCCATCTCGGACACCGGAAAGAACAGCTCAGGGTCCTCATCCCGGCAGGCGGCCCGGCTCGGCCAATCGCTGATCATCCGCTTCATCTCCTGCCGCCTCCTTCTCTCCTCGTTCGGGGCACGGCTTCTCCCCCGCGGGAAAAGCACGCTGAAAAGCCCGAGCATATTCAACGTCGTCCCACCGGGCCTTTGTTCCCTCGCCACCTCATGGTCCTCGCCGCGCCCTCGCCAATCCAACCGCTTTTTCGCGGCACCTCCCCGGTTCGGCCCCTCCCGCAGCCGTGTCCCCCCTTCCGGTCGCCGAGATCTCCCGTCCGGTCCGTGAGATCTCCCGTCCGGTCACCGCGCCCTCGCTTCCGGTCACCGCGCCCTCGCTTCCAGCGCGGGTGTCCCCGTCGGGTGCCCGGATCGGGCCGCCGGTCTATCGCACGATCGGCTCTGCCCACATTCGGTGGCCACCGAATTCGGATCGGCGCCGCATGAAGGGCGTTCTTGCGTGACCACTAGTAGGTTTCAGCGGCCCGCGGCGGGGTTGCTGCCTGGCGAAACAGCGGTACTCCCGCACGACGGGAGAACTCGGCAACCGGACGAGAGGACACGACGACCGGAAGAGGGGACACGACGGTGGGTGGGGTCGGTTGTGGGGTGGGGTCAGGGGGTAGTGGGGGGTTCGAGGTGGAAGTCGGCTGGGTTCACGCGCGCCGTGCGGCGGTGGTATTCCCAGACCAGCCCCGGCCAGTTCGTGGGGATCCGGCCGTCGGGATCGCGATACCAGCTCGCGCACCCGCTCCACACGCTGCGCGCCAGCCGCTTCCGGACCTCGGCGTCGAACCGCCCGGCGACCGCCTCACGAACATCCACATAGGACATCCGGCGCGCCAGAACCTGCAGGATGTAACGATACTGCCGCTCCATCATGGAGATGATCGAGTTGCCGCCGAGGTTGGTGTTCGGACCGTAGATGAGGAACATGTTGGGAAAACCGGGCACCGTCATACCCAGGTAGGCGCGCGCACCGCCCGCCCACTCGTGGTCGAGCTCACGCCCACCGAGGCCGCGGATGCGGATCGGAGCGAGGAAGTCCGTCGCACGGAACCCCGTCCCGTAGATGATCACATCGGCCTCGTGTTCACCCACCGCCGTCCGGATCCCGTGCGGCGTGAGCTCGGTGATCGGGTCCGTCACCAGATCCACGTTCGGGGCGCTGATCGCGGGAAACCATCCGTTGGAGAACAACAGCCGCTTGCATCCGATCCGGTAATCCGGGATGAGCCGGGCCCGCAACCTCGGGTCGGCGACCTGGCGGCGCAGGTGCGCCCGGAACGCCAACTCGACGAGCTTGCCGAGCGGCTGCGCGTCCGTCAACGCGAGCGTGAGCGCCTCCCCGGCGAGCCAGATTCCCGCCCGCCCT
Source organism: Amycolatopsis sp. (assembly GCA_035685725.1). GTDB lineage: Bacteria > Actinomycetota > Actinomycetes > Mycobacteriales > Pseudonocardiaceae > Amycolatopsis_E. Next base: position 32,822 of record DASSAD010000390.1, read on the forward strand.
GCCGACTGGCTCATCGGCAGCGTCCGGAAAAGCCGATGGTGCCAGGGCCGATAAGTGATATCCGGCTTGGGGACGACATACGGCGCCGACCGCTGGAAAATCGTGAGACGCCGCGCGCCAGGCTGAATATGCGGAACGAACTGGACCGCGCTGGCCCCGGTGCCGATCACCGCGATCCGCTTGCCGGCCAGGTCCACCTCGTGATCCCAGCGGGCCGAATGAAAGGCGGGACCGGCGAAGGTGTCCGCGCCCGGGATATCCGGGAGCACCGGCCGGGAGAGCTGCCCGACGGCGGGCACCAAGACGTCGGCCTCGAACGTCTCCCCGCGCGCGGTCTCGATCCGCCAACGGCCGTCGAACGTCGCGGCGGTCACCTCCGTGCCGAGCCGGACGTGATCCAGGACGCCCGCATCGATGGCGGTGCGGCGCAGATAAGCAAGGATGTCCGGTTGCCGGGCGTAACGGTGCGGCCAGGTCCGGTTCGGCGCGAACGAGTAGGAGTACAGCGGGGACGGCACATCGCAGGCCGCGCCAGGGTAGGTGTTGTCCCGCCACACACCCCCGAGGTCATCCGCCTTCTCCAGCACGGTGAACTCGGCGAATCCGGCCCGCTTCAGCATCATCGCCAGGCCGAGGCCGCCGAAGCCGGCGCCGATGATGACTACGGACGGGATATTCTTACTCACCAGTATGAGATTAATCGTGGACCTCGTCACGGCCAAGTCGCTGTTCGTGATCGCATCGCCGGCGGAATCAGTCCGTGGTGCTCGGTCTCCTTTTCCCCCACGAAACCAGGGGCCCGCCGTGATCAAGATCTCCGCCGGCCCCGCGGGGGCGTGCTCGCGTGGCCGAACCTCGGTCAGCGGCTTTCGTGGATAGCATCGATGCGGCAGGGTCCGCCGAACGCCGAACGGGAAGGGACTCAAAGCATGACCGACGACTGGCACCGACCGCTCCGGCACATCAAGGCGGGCGAACTGTCCGGCGACACCACCCAGACCGGCGGAATGACAAGGTTCGAAGCCGTCTCCGGCAAGTCAGTGGGCTCGCAGAAGGTGTGGATGGGCGAGACGCACGTGGCTCCGCTGACCAGTTCCGGCGACCACCACCACGGCGAGGCCGAGACCGCGATCTACGTCCAGTCCGGGCACCCGGTGTTCGTGTTCGCCGAGGGCGAGGAGGAGATCCGGCTGGAAACCGGCCCCGGCGACTACATCTTCGTACCGCCCTACGTGCCGCACCGCGAGGAAAACCCCGGCGCCGAGGAGGCCGTCGTGATCATCGCGCGCAGCAGCCAGGAGGGCATCGTGGTGAACCTGCCCAGCCTCTGGACCCCCGTGGACACCGGCGAATCCTGACCCACCACGCCGACGCGGACCGTACGCTGTCCGTGTCCCCCCGTCCCGACGCCGTGTCCCCTTCTCCAGCACGCGAGTCCTCCCGTCCGGTCGCCGTGTCCCCCCTTCCGGTCGCCGTGTCCCCTCCTCCCGACGCCGAACTCTCCCGTCGCGCCCGCATCACCGGTGCACACGCACCGGACCGGGCTTGATGTTGGCGTTACGGCGGAAGACGTTGCCCGGGTCGTATCTTTGCTTGATCCGGACCAGCCGTTCGTACTTCTCTCGCCCATAGGTCGCCCGGATCCGGTCCTCGTCCTGCTCGTGGATGGCGTTGACGTAACTGCCGAGCCCGCGGCTGTGCGGCTGCAGCGCGTCCCACAGCGCCCGCACCCATTCCCGGTCGGCGACGAGCGTCGCGGGCGTGAGTCCTTCGGCGATGAGGAACGCGAAATAGCACGGCGAACGGTCGCCGCCGAAGGCGGTGTCGTCCGGCCCGATCTCGGCGAAGGCCCCGTCCAACCGATAGACGAACACGAACGACAACGGCGAAGTCTTGCGCCGGGCGTACTCGTCGATCACCTCGATGGCCCCGTCGGAAAGCTCGTCGAGCATGATTCCCTTGTCATAGTCGTAAAGTCCCCACGGGCTTGCCTCGTCGAAGGTCTGCTGCAGTGCGGTGTAGGGAATCGGCTGGACGTGGTCGAACAACGGCGGCAGTGCCTCCCGGACGCGGGTGATCACGCGCTCGTGCTCGGCCGGGTCGCCGAATCCGGCGACCAGCAGCGCGTGCCCGAGCTTGTCCCGGTGTTGTTCGGGAATGAACGGCAGTGGTGGGGCGTTGAGCGCGGCGGCGACGATTGCGTTGACGGAACGGGGAAGCTCTGCAATGGCGTCGCGGATGACCCGCAGCGCCTCGACACCGCGGTCGATCTCCCAAAAGAGGAGTCCGAACTGGACGGTGGGGCCGACCTCGTGGAGCCGGAACTCGAACTCCGTGACCACCCCGAAATTGCCGCCGCCACCCCGGATCGCCCAGAACAGGTCCGTGTGCTCGGTCGCCGAAACACGCAGGATTCGCCCGTCTGCCACCACCACTTCGGCGGAGACAAGGTTGTCCACGGTCAATCCCGCCTGCCGCGACAGCCATCCCATGCCGCCACCCAGGGTCAGCCCGGCGACACCGGTGTGGCCGACGGCTCCGACCGGGACGGCCAGCCCGTGGGCCTGGGTGACCGCGTCGAGTTCGGCGAGGAGCGCTCCGCCGCCGACCCGGGCACGGCGGGCGGCGGGGTCGACGACGACCTGGTTCAGCCGGCTGAGGTCGATCATGATGCCGTCGTCCACCACGCAGTGGCCGGGCACGCTGTGCGCGCCGCCCCGCACGGCGACCTCCAGCCCTTCGTCCCGGGCGAATGCGATCGCGGTGGCCACGTCCTGTGCCGACGTGCAGCCCGCGATCACCCGCGGGTGGCGATCGATGTCGGCGTTCCACACCTTGCGGGCCTCGTCGTAGCCTTCGTCCGACGGGCCCAGCACCGGCCCGCTCATCGCTGCGCTCAGGGCCTCCCATCCTCCGCTGACCGTCTGGGTCATCTCCTCACCTCATCTCGTCAGGTTCGAAAAGATGCAGGTCAACCACTGTCCGCCGGAGCGTGTCGCAGTTCAAACCCCGGTGGTTCGCCACACTGGGCACGGACGCGACGCCGGGCCACGGCAGGCTGGGGCCAACCGCCGGTGGCCGCCATCGTCACGAGATCGGCTCACCCTGCGTAAAAGGACAATTCGGGCGGTATCTCACCCGATCGAGCTACCCTCTCGAAGAAAGGTGCCGTCAGGGCGCGTAGGCGGCGAGCCCGAACAGGTCGAACAGCCGTTGCTGGGTGGCGTCCCGCTGGGTCAGGATCCGCCGCGTACGCGGACGGCCGCCGGTGGAGCGGTAGCGCAGCACCGTCTCCCCGATCCCGGACAGCTGGTCGAGCAACTCGCGCACGGACAGGTCGAGTCCGGCCCGGTCCGCCTCCTGCCGCATCAGATGTGTCACCGTCGTGGTCAGCGCCGTGACCAGCGCGTGCACCGCGATCCGGTGCTCGTTCCACCGCCCCTCCACGAACGAACCGTTGAGTGCCCGAAACGTGGAATCCAGGTGGTAACGCGCCCGGTAGGCGGTGACGACATCCGCCACCGGCCAGTCGTCGCGATCGGTGACCAGCAGCTGCTTGCCGAAGAAGTCGGCGTCCAGCCGGGCGCGGGCGGATTCGTCCACCCGCGATTCGAGCCGGAGTTCGCCCGGCCTCGTCCCGGTCAACCGGGCGCTGAGCACCCGGTCGACCCAGCGCACCCGGGTGATCCTGGTGATTTCGGTGAGTATTTCCTCCCGCGGCCGCCGGTTCCGGCCCGTCACCAGTGTCAGCGCCAGCCCGTCGAGCTGCCGCGTCGCGGTGCTCAACGCCTGCGCCAGTCCCCTGGCCTGCGCGGCGTGCAGCCGGGGCGAGTGCGTGAGCACGACTCTGCGGCTGGCGCCGGACACCTGCGCGCGGGTGTCCAATGCGGTCAGACCGGCATAGCGCACCGGATCCACCGGGCGGCGTGCGGAGGCCGCGCGTGCCAGCAGTTCCGGAAAATCGGCCGGCGGCAGGGCGCCGACGTAGGGCATCCCGGAATCCAGGTCGAGCTGCGCGTGCTGACCGGTGTCGAACACGAGCGTGACGCCGCCCCGGTGCCGCTCCGCCAGCCGGTCCATCGCTACGCCGAACGGGACCACCTCCGGGCCGCCGCGCCGGTACGCCTGCGAAACCAGCGGGATCGCGCCGTAGCGCGTGACCACCGCGCTCACGCCGGTCAGGGTCGCCGCCGCGGTGTCCGATTCGGCATAGGTGGCGAAGTTCGGCAGGTCCACCGCCAGCGCGATCGGGTCGGCGGAGGGCAGTCGCGCGGCCACGGCCTCCTGGATCCGCTCCAGGTGCGCCGGCGTGAGCCGCCGGGTTGCCCGCCAGAACTCCTCGTCCCGCACGGTGTTCGCGGCCGGCCGGGGGCGCACGAACCGGTCCGCGGCCGTGCCGGCCCACCAACCGGCCAGTGTGGACCCGGGCGCGGTGGCCCGGTGCAGCACCGCGAGCGCGAAGTGGCCGCCGACCGAGGTCTTGCGGAACCGCACCACCTCGTCGATGGCGCGAACCAGCCGGAGTCGCTCCAGGGTCGCCCAGACCGCGGCGACGTCACCGAAGGCGAGATGCCGGGTGTGTTCGGGCACCGCGCCACCGCCGTCGAGCGCGGCGGCGATGTCCTCGGCGGACCCGAGATAGCGCTGCGCGGTGATGCGCGGCTTCCCGGCCACCCGCGCGGACTCCACCAGGTAGTAGTAGGTGCTCCCGTTGATCCGCTTGCCCACGACCGATGCCACACTTTAGGTAATACCCTCGGCGAGGCCGGCCCGCAACGCGCGCGTGGACGCTGAACAGCGCAAACAGCGTGTCGGCCCGGGCAAGGGCGAAATCACCTCGGCCGGTCATGGAGAAGGCTCGCCGCCCGCACCTAGCGTTTGAGTCATGGCATCCGCTGATTCGCCGGAACCCACAGCTTCCGCGATGCGCCGCGCGCTGGCCCGTGCCCGCGACGGCAAGACCCTCGACGACGCCGAGGCGACCGTCCTGCTGCACGCCCGCGACGAGGACCTCCGAACCCTGTCCGAGCACGCCTCCCGGATCCGCGACGCCGGTCTGGCCGCGGCCGGCCGGGAAGGCGTGATCACCTACAGCCGCAAGGTGTTCATCCCGCTCACCCGACTGTGCCGGGACCGCTGCGGATACTGCACCTTCGTCACCGTTCCCCACAAAGTGGACAGTGCGTTCCTGTCGCCGGACGAGGTGCTCGAGATCGCCCGTCAGGGCGCGGCGATGGGCTGCAAGGAGGCGCTGTTCACGCTCGGCGATCGTCCCGAGGACCGCTGGAAGGCCGCCCGCGAGTGGCTGGACGCACACGGTTATGACGACACGCTGTCCTATGTGCGGGCGATGGCCATCCTCGTGCTGGAGGAGACCGGCCTGCTGCCGCACCTCAACCCCGGTGTGCTCACCTGGCAGGACTTCCAGCGGCTCAAGCCGGTCGCACCCTCGATGGGCATGATGCTGGAGACCACGGCGAGCCGCCTGTTCACCGAGCGCGGCGGCCCCCACTACGGGTCGCCGGACAAGGATCCCGCGGTGCGGCTGCGGGTGCTCGACGACGCCGGGCGCAGCTCGGTGCCGTTCACGACCGGCATCCTGATCGGCATCGGCGAGAACTTCGCCGAACGCGCCGACGCGTTGTTCGCCATCCGGAAGGCGGCCCGCGCCTATGGCGGCATCCAGGAAGTCATCGTGCAGAACTTCCGGGCCAAACCGGACACCAAGATGCGCGCCACCCCGGACGCGGATCTGCAGGAACTGGCCGCCACGATCGCGGTCGCGCGGCTGGTGCTGGGGCCGAAGATGCGGATCCAGGCGCCGCCGAACCTGATCGGCGACGAGTACGAGCTGATGGTGCGCGCCGGAATCGACGACTGGGGCGGTGTCTCCCCGCTCACCCCGGACCATGTGAATCCCGAGCGGGCCTGGCCGCAGATCGACGAGCTCGCCGCGCGGACCTCGGCGGCCGGCTTCCAGCTACGGGAACGCCTCACCATCTACCCCGAGTACCTGCTGGCCGGAGAGCCGTGGCTCGACCCGCGGCTGGCCGGGCACGTCGCCGCGCTCGCCGAGCCGGAAACGGGATTGGCCCGACAGGGGGTTCGTCCCGAAGGCAGGCCGTGGCAGGAGCCCGACGGGGGCTGGCAGCAGCAGGGTCGCACCGAATTGCACGTCGAGGTCGACACCGTCGGGCGCACCGGCGACCGGCGCAGCGACTTCGACTCGGTCTACGGCGACTGGAAGGAACTCGCCGCCAAGGTGCCCACGGCACCACGCCGGATGGATTCCGACATAGCGGCAGCCTTGCGTCGCGCGGAACTCGACCCCGCCGGGTTGTCCGATGAGGACGCTCTCGCGCTGCTGCACGCGGACGGCGCCGAGTTGGACGCGCTGGCCGAACTCGCGGACGGCCTGCGCCGCGACACCGTGGGCGACGACGTGACTTTCGTGGTTACCCGGAACATCAACTTCACGAACGTCTGTTACACCGGTTGCCGGTTCTGCGCCTTCGCACAGCGACGCACGGACGCCGACGCCTACACGCTTTCGCTCGCCCAGGTCGGGGATCGCGTGGACGAGGCGTGGGCCGCGGGCGCGACCGAGATCTGCATGCAGGGCGGCATTCACCCGGACATGCCGGGAACCGCCTACTTCGACCTCGCGGCCGAGGTCAAGCGGCGGCAGCCCGGAATCCACCTGCACTCCTACAGCCCGATGGAGGTCGTCAACGGCGCCTCCCGGACCAACATGTCCATAACGGACTGGTTGGCCAGGGCACACGAGTCCGGAGTGGACTCGCTGCCGGGCACGGCCGCGGAGATCCTGGACGACGACATCCGCTGGGTGCTGACCAAGGGCAAGCTGCCCACCTCGAGTTGGGTCGAGGTCGTCACCAGCGCGCACGAACTCGGCATCCCGACGACGTCGACCATGATGTACGGACACGTCGACACGCCCGCGCACTGGGTCGGTCACCTCAAGCTGCTCGCAAACCTGCAACGCCGGAGTCTGGAACGCAACGGCCGCCGCGGGTTCACCGAGTTCGTGCTGCTGCCCTTCATCCACCAGAACGCGCCGATCTACCTGGCGGGGCTCGCCCGTCCCGGCACCACCGTGCGCGAAAACCGCGCCGTGCACGCGTTGGCGCGACTGCTGCTGCACGGCCTGATCGACAACATCCAGTGCTCGTGGGTCAAGCTGGGTGAACAAGCCTGCCGTGCGGTGCTGAAGGGTGGGGTGAACGACCTCGGCGGCACGCTCATGGAAGAGACGATCAGCCGGATGGCCGGGGCCGCCAACGGGTCCTACAAGACCATCTCCGATCTGGAATCGCTGGTCGAGCCGCTCGGCCGCCCCCTGGTCCAGCGCACGACCACCTACGGTACCCCGAGCGAAGAACGCATCGCCGCGTCCCGCGCGAGCGACGGCGTGACTCCCGCCGTCCGGCGCGCGCTCCCGCTCGCGAACTGACACCGGGCGCGCCGGCCGGCGCCGCGATCAGCACCGCCGCCGGCCGGCCGCTCGTTTCCGCATAGCGGGAGCGGAACCGGATTCCTTGCTGTGCAAGGAATCCGGTGCTTTCGTTCGGGGAAAGGCAGCCTGAGCAAAGGAGCTCATGGTGACACCTTCCCCGAACATCGCGGTCGAGGCCGCGCCGATCGCGTGGACGAGACGGCGGATGACACTCGTCGCCGCGGTGTTCGTCTATGCCATCCTCGGCTACGCCATCAGCACGAACATGCTGGTTCCTTTGCTGCCCAGCGTGGAAAAGGCCTACCGGATGAACGCCGTGCTGGCCACCTGGGTCACCCTGAGCACCCTGCTGGCGGGTGCGCTGTTCGTGCCCTCGTTGTGCCGAATCGGCGATCTCCTGGCCCGGCGTAAGCAGATCCTGCTCGTTTCCCTTGGCGCCGTGGCGATCGGCGGCGCGATCGACGCGCTCAGCGACAGCGTTCCGCTGTTGCTGTCCGGACGCGCGCTCACCGGGATCGGCGCCGCGGCGATGCCGATGATGTCCGGCATCGTGGCCGAGGTCTTCCCCGAAGGACCCCGCAAGGTCACGATCGCGCTGACCGGCTCCGGTCTGTTCACCGGCGCGGGCGGCGGCGGGGTACTGGCCAGTCTGGTGATCGAACGACCCGACGGCTTCCGCCTGCTTTTCTGGCTCATCGCGGCGATTTCCGCACTCGCCGTGCTCCTGGTCGCCGCCGGCGTGCCGAAGACGGGCAGGCCCGCCGCGACCCGCCCGCCACTGCTCGACCTGCCCGGCGCCATCGGTTTCGTGCTGCCGGTCACCGCACTGCTGATCGCCTTCAGCTACGCGACCGAATGGGGCTGGTCCTCGCCGCGGTTCATCGGCCTGGTCCTGATCGGAATCGCGCTGCTGCCGGTGTGGGTGGTCATCCAGCTTCGCCGGCGAGCGCCGCTGGTCGACATGGTGGTGTTCCTGTCGCGTCCAGTGTGGACGGCCAACGTGGTCTCGGTCCTGGTCGGCTTCGCCATCTTCGGCTCGATCTCTTCGGCGAGCACGTTGATCCAACTGCCGCCCGTCCCCGGTCTGGGCGGGCAGGGCGCGTCCGTCCTGGTGGCCACCCTGGTCGTGCTCCCCGCCGAGATGATGATCGTGTGGATGGCTCCGATCGTGGGATACCTGACCCGCCGGATCGGCAAGGGGTTCTTCCTGATGACCGGTCCCCTGGTGCAGTGCGTGGGGTACCTGGTGCTGCTGGCCGACCACGGCAGCGTCGGGGCGATCCTCCTCGCCGTGAGCGTGATCGGCACCGGGACCGGACTTGTCGGACCGGCCTGGGGCCTGGTCTACGTCGAGGATGTCGCACCCGAGCACGTCGGCCGGGTCTACGGCAACGCGCCGATCCTTTCGCAGGGAGTCGGCGGCAGCATTTCGGGCGCGGTGTTCGCCGCCATCCTCACCTATCGCCACCTGCCGGAGCTGCCGCTGCCCGCGGAGTCGGCGTTCCGCACGTTCTGGTGGCTCGCCGTCGCGGCCACCCTCGCCGCGGCCTGCGTCGGCGCCGTTTACCTGCGCACCTACGGCCGTGTCTCGGTCGTGAACCGAACCGAGCGGTGAACTCGGGCAGGCTTTCGTTGTCCTGGTGATGTGCGAGGATCGGCCAGGTGAGTGCCAAGATCGCCTGGCCGGTCGCCGAACCGGAGCTTCCCGACGACGTGCATCCCGCGCTGGCCGCCACGGCCCGCGCGGCATCGGCCGCCTACCGCGAGGCTCGGCGGCGGCACACCCGGGCCGAACTCGCCGCGAAGGTCGCGGACGGGGCCGACGGCACGCCGACCATGCGGGTCGACCGGATCGTCGAGGACGCGATCGCGGAGGTCACGGCGGCACATCGCGCCAATCTGCTCAGCGAAGAAGCCGGTTTCATCGACAACGGCTCCGCGCTGACACTCGTCGTCGACCCGGTGGACGGATCAGCCAACGCGGCCGCCGGGGTGCCGCTGTGCTGTTTCGCCGTCACCGCGGCGGTGGACGGCGAGCCCGTCGAGGCGTTGACGGTCTGGCTCGACACCGGCCGGGCCTGGCATGCGATCGCCGGTCGCCCCACCGCGTACCGCACCAGCGGACGGACCGCGCTCAAGGGCGCAGGCGTGAACCTCCTGCGTCCGCGGCGCAGCACCGCCGACGCCTGGTGGCGGGTGGCGGAGCGGGCCGGGCGCGTGCGGATCCTGTCCACCACGGTGCTGGAATGCGCGCTGGTGGCCGAGGGATCGATCGACGCGTTCTGCGACCCTGGCTCCGACACGCACCGCATCGTCGACCTGGCCACCGCTATGGTCACCGTGCCGGCCGCGGGCGGCGCGGTGCTCGACGCGCACGGCCGCCGCCTCGAGATCGACCCGGATCTCACCCGGCGCTGGTCCGGTATCGCCGCCGCGACCACGGCACTGGCCGAAGCGCTCGCCGAGGCCGTGCGGTCCGGGTGACCCGGAAAGTCCCCGAGCACGCCAGGAAAGTGCCAGGGCCGCGGCAAGGAACCGGGAGGCAACTGGCAGGGAACCTCCCGTCCGGTGGCCGAGTTCTCCCGTCCGGTCGGTGAACTCTCCCCTCCGGCGGCCGAGCTCGGAGCGCAGCCGCAACGGACACGTCGAGGATTTTCGTCCCTCGGCGCGGGGCCCAGAGACCATCCGGGAGGTTCCCCTCCGGTCGCGGGCCCGGGTCCTTCGGCCCTGGTGACGCCCGCGAGCGCCGCCCATCCTGGAGTAGGGCACATACCATGCCGGGTCGCGCAGGTCGACGTGACCCGGGATGTGGCCGGAGAGGTCCAACTCCCATTACCCGCCTCTCCGGCCGGCCCACACTCGTCGAGCCTCTGTGACGGCGGTCACTTGCGGTACGTTCGAATGGAATCCGCTGACTTCAGGAGGCCAAGTTGTCCATCCAGCCGTCCGTCGCGGATCTGGCCGCGGGTCTGACGATTCCCGCTCTGCTGCACCGAAATTCCGTCGATTACGGCGATCTTCCCGCACTGACCTCATTGGACGATCCGGACCGGCCCACCCTCACCTGGGCCGAACTGCGGAACGAGATCGCCGTCGTCGCGCGAGGACTGGGGGAACTCGGTCTCGGGCCGGGCGACCGCATGCTGATCATGGCGCCCAGCACACCGGATCACCTGATCGTCGACCTGGCCGCCGTGCACCTGAGGGCCGTCTCGTGTACGGCGTACGCCACGCTCAGCTCCGATCAGATCCGCTATGTCGCCCGGCACAGCGGCACGCCGGTCGTCGTATTGCAGGGCATGGACGAACTCAAGCGCTGGGAGCAGGTTTTCGCCGACCTGCCCGCGCTGCGGCACATCGTGATGATCGACGCCGACGCGATCCCGGCGGGCGACGACCGGTTCGTCAGCCTGGCCGACCTCCGCCGCCGCGGCGCGGAACTGCACCAGGCCGGGCCGGAGGCGTTCGAACGGTCGTGGTCGGGCATCGAGCCCGGCGACCCGCTGTCGATGATCTACACCTCGGGCACCACGGGTGAGCCGAAGGGCGTCGTGCTGTCCCACCGCAACGTCATCCACGAAGCATTCGCCGCGCACTGCATGCACGCGGGCCCCATGCACCTGTCCAACATCGCCTATCTGCCGCTCGCGCACATCGCCGAGCGCGAGATCTCGATCTACCTGCCGTTGGTCACCGCCGGGCACGTGCACACCCTGGCCGACCCGAAGAACATCGCCGGGGCCTTGTCCAAGGTGCACCCCGAGGGCTTCTTCGCCGTGCCGAGGGTGTGGGAGAAGATGGCCGCCGCGCTGCAGAACATGCTCGCCGCCGCGCCGGAAGACCGCCGGAACGCGCTCGTCGAGGCGGCCGAACTGCGGCGGCAGGGCTACCGGCTGCGCAATGCCGGCAAGGAGGTCCCCGCCGAGGACGCCGAGCGCATCGCGGAAGCCGACCGGACCGTGCTGGCCCCGGTGCGCGCGATGCTCGGCTTCGACCGGGTGGTCTACTGCGCCGGCGGAGCGGCCGCGCTGCCGGCCGAGGTGCTGTACTTCATGGCCGGATTCGGCGTGGAGATCCACGAGGTGTGGGGGCTGTCCGAGACCAGCGGCGCGGCCACGCTCAACTGTGCGCGCGACTTCCGCGCCGGCACCGTCGGGCGACCCATCCCCGACATGGAGGTCAGGGTCGCCGAGGACGGGGAACTGCTGGTGCGCGGGCCGGTGGTGTTCCTGGGGTATCTCCAGGAGGACGGTTCGATCGAGCCCGCGACCGACGCCGAAGGCTGGCTGGCGACCGGCGACATCGGCACGATCGACGACGACGGGTTCGTCACCATCACCGACCGCAAGAAGGAACTGATCATCACGGCGGGTGGGAAGAACATCGCGCCGACCCGGATCGAGGGACTGCTCACGGAGAACCCGCTGATCGGCCAAGCGGTCGCGATCGGGAACGGCCGGCCCTACCTCACCGCGCTCATCGTCCTGGACGACGAAATCGTGCCGGGCTGGGCCGCGGCCCACGACATCGAATCCGCCGGGACGGCAGCGCTCGCCGAACATCCCGCGGTGCGCGCGGAGATCGATCGCGCCGTGGAGGCCGCCAACTCTCGGCTGGCGCGGGCCGAACAGGTCAAGCGATATCACGTCATCGCCGGGACGTGGACACCGGAATCCGGCGAACTCACCCCGACGCTGAAGCTCAAGCGCCGCGTCGTCGACTCGCGCTACGCCAAGGAGATCGAGTCCCTCTACACACCTTGATCGCCACACCTCACCCCACGCCCGACGAATCCCCTCGCGCACGAGAAAACACGCCACCAGACGAGAGCTCGCGAACCGGAACAGCGACTTCGCCGACCGGAAGGGAGAACTCGGCGACGGGAAGAGGGGACACGCCGGCGGGGGTGAGTCAGGCGGAGCGGAGCGGCGACGAGGGCGATTCGGTCCATTTGCGCAGCCGTGGCGGTACCCGCTTTTCCAGGCCGTAAGGTTCCAGATGGGCACCGAAGACCTCGTCGAAGGCGCGTCGGACGGTTTCGGTGTCCCACGTGTCCCGGGCCAGGATCGGCGACTTCAGATACGGCTGGCCGATGATGTGCAGTTGCGGCCCGTTGCACCTGATCATCTGTCCGGTGATCCCCTCGGCATCGTCGGACAGCAGGAACAGCACCAGCGGCGCGATCCGCGACGGCGTGCGGTCCGGCGGGCAGCCGCGCAGGGACCGTTCCGACTGCCAGACCATCCTGGTGTGGGCCAATGGGCAGATCGCGTTGACCCGGATGTCGTATTCCTCGAGATCGAGGGCCCACGAGTAGGTCAGCGAAGCGACGGCTCCCTTACTCGCCGAATACACACCGAGTTTGCGCTGCCCGAGTGAAGCACCGGAGGACACGTTGACGATCGAGCCGCCGCGTCCCTGCCGTCGCATCTGGATCACCGCGGCGATTCCGGTGTACATCACCCCGAGCACATTGACCTCGACGAGTTCCCGAACCTGGTCCGGTTCCTCCTGCCAGGGCAGCGCCTCGTAGTTGAGCGCGGCATTGTTCACCAGGCCGTCGATCGACCCGAACTCGCCGACGCAGAGATCGACGAGGGCTTGCGCCTGCACCGGGTCGGCCACGCTGTGCCCACTGGCCACCGCCCGGCCGCCGTGTGTCCTGATGTTCGCGGCCGTGCGTTCGGCCACGTCCGCGTCGACATCGTTGACCACGACCGCCGTACCCGCCTGTGCGAGATGCACGGCGAAGGCCTCGCCGAGACCACGCCCCGCACCGGTCACCACTACGGCCCGGTCCTGCAATCCCCGCAACTGCATGTTCATCGTTCCTTAATGTCGACCGACCGGCCCCGACGGGAGCCGCCATTGGCTTCCACCGGCCTCTCCCCTGAAGTCTTGGCCGATTACGGCGAAAGGGCGATACGGGTGACGGCGAACGGTGGCTTGATTGCGCTGAGCGATCATGTGGTGACCAGCGGGACATACCTGCGGACCGGTCACCGGCAGCGCGCCGGTCGGCCGTTCGTCGTAGCGCGGAAGTCGGCTTATGCGGCCGGATGGGCCCAATGCCGGATACTGTCGGCCTGTGACTGGTCGCCTCCGAGCAGTAAGCGTCATACTGAGGGCGGTCTCGCCCTCCGGGTGGATGAGGGCCCGGAACCGGACACTCGCGGCAGGCAACACCACGCGTGGACGCGGCGCGTTCACCCGATCAGGGGGAGATGGGGACAAGGTGCAGACCCAAACCCGCCCGTCCATGGTCGCCGCGCTCGCGAACGGCGAGTTCCGCACGGTCTGGCTCGCCGAAGCCCAGTCGGTGCTCGGCGATCAGCTGACGACCGTAGCACTGGCCTTGACCGTGTACCACCGCACGGGCTCGGCGCTGCTGTCCGCGGTCGCCTACGCGCTGACCTTCCTGCCCGCACTGGCCGGCGGGCTCGGCCTGAGCCAACTGGCCGACCGCTATCCCCGGCGGACGGTCCTGGTGGCCACCGCCGCGATCCAGGCCGTGTTCGTGGCGGCGATGGCGATTCCCGGGATGCCGCTGGTGCCGCTGTGCGCCTTCCTGGTGCTGGCCCGGCTCGCGGGCGCGCCGTCCAACGCCGCACAGAACGCGCTGACCAGGGAAATCTTCCTCGACGACGAGCTTTACCTGCGCAGTCAGGACCTGCGCGGCATCACCACGAACACCGCGCAACTGGTCGGGCTGGCCGGCGGTGGGCTGCTGGTGACGGCGACCGGCGTGTCCTGGGCGCTGGCGATCGACGCGATGACGTTCGCGGTCAGCGCACTGGCGCTGCACCGCTGGGTACGCGTTCGTCCGGCCGCGGGAGACGGGACTGGGACCTGGTTCGGCGCGATTCGCTGGGTCGGGCGGCAGCGGCGGCTGCGGCTCCTGCTCGCGATGTCGTGGCTGGTGGGGCTCGCGGTGATCCCGGAAGGCCTGGTGGCACCGCTGGCACGGGAGATCGGGGCCCCGGACGCGGCGGTCGGCTGGTTGCTAGCCGCCGATCCACTCGGCTTCGTCGTGGGCGTGTTCCTGCTGTCGCGCTATGTGTCAGCGGAGGCGCGCAGGCGGGCGCTCGGGGTTCTCACCATCCTGCCGCTGGCGATCCTGCTCGCCTTCGCGGGCAAGCCGTCCCTGGGACTGGCGCTGGCGATCATCGCGGCCGCGGGCGCGACGGGCGCCTACATCGTGACGGTGGGTGCGACCTTCATCACCTGGGTGCCCAACGACCTTCGCGGCGGGGCAGGTGGGTTGTACCGGACGGGGCTGCGGGTGGCACAGGGAGTGGGGGTGGCGATCGGCGGCGTGCTGGCCCAGTCGACCGGTTCGGCCAGCGCCGCCATCACCATCGCGGCCGCGGTGGGCGTCGTACTCGGCGCCCCGGTCGCGTTCTCGTGGTCTCGAGCTCGCCTCGAGGAATCGGAAACACCGGCGTGACATGGACGTTCAGAAATCACTGCTGAACAACTCGCATATCTCCCTGTCACACAAATTTGAAACGTCTCAATCCCTGAACGCGGTTCAGAAGTCGCGGCTGGACAAGTCGAACACCTCGCATCTCGGAAAACTCTGGGACGGGCTGACCGGCAGGAATCAGAAGTCGCGGCTGGACACCAGGAACACCTCCACGCTGATGAAAACGGACGGGCTCGCCTGGCCATCGGGGATCAGAAGTCGCGGCTGGACAATTAGAACACCTCCGATCGATGTTCTCGTGATAGGTGAAGCGGCGATAGTTTACCGCCCTCATCCTCACCGGCACGACCCATCTAGTGCGTGGAATGATACCTGCCGTAGAACTCGTTCGGCGCCCGAGCGGGCATCAGGGATGTTACCTATACACCGGGGCCGTTGGGGAGAGGAGGTGGCCGATGCCGTTGACACCGCGTCGACGCGCGTCCGGTAACGCAACATTTCGCCGGACGGCACAAGCCGGTAGCACGGATGCCGAGACACGTAGCGAACCCACGCGAACGCGGTCTGCCACCTTCAGCGGTCCGGACGAGCCGCGACGTAACGGCGCCGGTACGCTGCGGCACCGCAAATGGCTGCCGCGCCAATGGGCGTTGTGGCGGCGCCCCAAGCGATTCATCGGCTACCTCCTCGTATTGGAAACCGTCGCGATCGCCTCGCTCATCTACATCCTCGGGACCGTGTCCCCCGTCCCGGAAACCCGGGATTGGGTCGGGCTGGCGATCCTCGCGGCGGGGGCGACGGTACATATCCAATTAACCCAGCGACAGGAAGAGCGCCGGCGAAATCGGACACGGACGGTCCTCATCGACCTGACCGCCGTCTGGACGTTTCCGGCCGCGATTATTCTTCCAGCGACCCTGTCCGTGCTGCTCGTGGTGCTGTTACGTATCCAGCACTGGTTCATAGCGCGCCGCCCGGCACATAACTTCATCTTCTCGTCGATTACTCATTGTCTGTCGGCCGCGCTGACCTACCTCACCTTCATCTCACTGGGTGGACAGCACTGGGGCATCGGCGGCTGGAACTCACTGCGCGAGTTCGGCATCGTGGTGGCGGCCGGCATCGTGTTCGAGGCGGTGCAGATCGTCTACGTCAGCGGCATCCTCACGCTGAGCGCGAAGGAGCGCCCCTCGATCCACTCCGTGCTCGGCAGCAAGGCCGACAACCTGCTGGAAGCGATCACGATCGGGCTTGGCGCGGTGACCGCGGTCCTGCTGGTGGTGCTGCCGCCGGCGGTCGCGATCATGGCGGCGGTGACGGTGGTGTTCAACCGGCTCGCCGAGCTCGACCAGCTACAGGACGACGCGCGCACAGACCCGAAAACGCAGGTCTTCAACATGCGCGGCTGGACGGAGTCGGCCGAACGCGCGCTGGCCAGGGCGGCGAAGTCGGCCGACGGCCTGGCGGTGCTGATGATCGACCTCGACCACTTCAAGTGGATCAACGACAGCTACGGCCATCCGGCGGGCGACGACGTGCTGCGCAACCTCGCGCAGCTGCTCAACGACGTGACCAGGCCCAGCGACGTGGTCGGCCGCTTCGGCGGCGAGGAGTTTCTCGTGCTGCTGCCGGAGACCGACCAGGCGGGCGCGGCCGGTACCGGGGAGCGGATCCGCGGTGCGGTCGCCGCGCTCCGGATCCCGACCACCGACAAGAGGGGCGGCCAGACCACCATCGCCGGTCGCACGGCGTCGATCGGTGTCGCGGTCTATCCCGACCACGGCACCTCGCTGGAGTCGCTGATGCAGGCGGCGGACGCGGCCGTGTACGAGGCGAAGGAAGGGGGCCGCAACCAGGTGCGGATCGCGACCCGCCGGCCCTCGCCGCGGACCGGTGAGGGCGCCGGTCCGAAGGCCCCGTCGCCCGTGGATCGCGTAACCCACTAGTGTGGCGAGCCAACTCGGGGGTTTCCCGGGTGTCCATGGGCCGCGACCTTTGCCACTCTGGAGATCATGACCGCCGCAGCCGAGACTCCCCGCCTGAGGCGGCATCTGTCGACATCCGCGTGGGTTCTTGTGCTCGCCCTGGTCCTGCTGGGATTCGGGTTCATCGCCTCCAGACCGTCCCCGCCGCCCGACCGCCCGCTCACCGGCAACGGTCTCGCGGCGATGCGGGCGATCGACGCGCTGACCTCCCCCGGCCCGCAACCCACCGCGCTCAGCCTGCTGC
Organism: Amycolatopsis sp.; assembly: GCA_035685725.1. Taxonomy (GTDB): domain Bacteria; phylum Actinomycetota; class Actinomycetes; order Mycobacteriales; family Pseudonocardiaceae; genus Amycolatopsis_E. Next base: position 49,954 of record DASSAD010000390.1, read on the forward strand.
CGGCCAACTTCACCCAGGTCATGGGGGTCAAGCCCGGGGTGTTGAAGGCCCGTGACGGGACGGTGCGGGTCGCGCACGTGGACGGTGGCTGTTCGGCACCGTGGGGTGACGACAACACCAAATGGGACTTCAGCGTGCCGTGCAAGGCCCACGACCTGGGCTACGACCTGCTCCGGTACGCCGACAAGATCGGACAGCCGCTGCCGGCCTCGGCGCGGACCGCGCTCGACTCGCGGCTGATGGCCGACATGCACAACACCTGCCGGATCAATCCGATGGGCTCGGAGCGGACCTGTCAGGCGGTCGCCTCGCTTTATTCGTTCGGCCTAGTGGCCAACTCCTGGCACCAGCGCTGGGGTCCGCCGGTGGGTGACCCGATCGGGCCGCTGCTCACCGGCGTCGCGGCGATCGGCTGTCTGCTGGTGTTCCGGATGCGGGGCTGGCTGCGCGTCCGCCGGGCCCGCCCGGTCAGGCCGCGCGTGGCGCGCGAGGACATCCCGGCCACCTCGCCGTGGGCGACGCTGGGTGTGGCGAGCCTGGTGTTGCTGATCTTCGGCGAGTCGGTGCTGGCGCTGGCCCGCTGGGCGGGCGCGGACGAGTCGTGGCTGTGGCCGTTCACCTGGCTGGCACAGCTCGCCCCGGTGTTCTTCTTCGCGGGCGGCCGGGCCAACGCGGGCGGCTGGCGCGCGGTGCGGGAGCACGGCGGTGGGTACCGGCAGTACCTCGCGCACCGGGCGAGCTGGCTGCTCCGCCCGGCCATGGTCTTCGTGGTGGTGGCGCTCGTGGTCCCGCTGGCGCTGGAATCGCTCGGCATCCCGGACAGCACCAACGCGGCCATCGTGCGGATCGCCCTGCATCCGCTGTGGCTGCTCGCCGTTTACCTGATCACCGCGGTGCTCACCCCGTTCCTGCTCGCGTTCCACCGCCGCGCCGGCATGGTGACGGTCGCCGGACTCGTCGCCTTCGTCGTGCTCTGCGAGCTGAGCGCCGGCTGGCTGGACACCCCGGTCCCGCACTACCTGGCCGCGCTCGGGGTGGCCCTGCTCGCCCAGCAGCTCGCCTTCGGGCGCGTGCCGCGGCCACGCATGCTCGTGCTGGGCGCGCTGGCAGGCGCGACCGGGCTCGCTCTGCTGTGCACCGTCGGTGGCGCCGATCCGGACCTGCTCGGCACCCCGAGCGCGCCGCCCGCGCTGGCCGGCGACGCGCTGCCGTTGCTCATGCTCGGCGCCGTGCAACTGGCCGTGCTCGGATTGCTGGCCAAGCCGCTGACGGCGCTGGCCGCCCGCCCGGCGCTGGGGGCGGCCGTGCGGTTCGCCCTGCGCGCCCCGATGAGTCTCTACCTGAGTTTCCTGGCCGCGATGCTGCTGGTGGTCGCGATGGTGTACCTGCCGGCCAGCCCGGTCGACACGGTCGCGTGGCTCGCCCGTCCGGGCACGCTGACGGCGCTGGCCATGCTGGCGCTGCCCGCCGTGATCGTGTTCTGGTGGTTCGAACGGCATTCCGACGGCTACGCACCCGTCCACCTGCCGAGGCCGACCGGCTGGCTGGCGCACGCCGCGACCGTGCTGGGCATCGGTTTCGCCACCCTGGGTCTGTTCGGCTTCGCGCTCACCCGGTTCGGTGGAGACGCCGGCACCACCCTGCTCGGCATGCCGCTGGATCCGGTGCAGAACCTGATCCAGCTGTTGCTCGGCGTCTTCCTGCTGCACGCCGTGCGGACCGGGATCAGCGCTTCCACGAGCACCTGGCTGCTCACGGTGCTGGTCTGCGTGCCGCCGCTGCTCGAAGCCGCCGACAACTACGACTCCGACACCGTCAGCGTGCTGCTGCACGGGCTGACAGCGCTGTTCGCACTCGCCGCCGCGACAAGCACGCTCCTTACCCCCAGAGCGGTGACGCAAAACAGTTGACCGGGTGTTGTGGCCCCCGGGAAGTCAGGGGTATGCCACGCTACGCCGCAGGTGAGAATATGTCGGGGAAGGGAGACCTGTCGTGACTTATCCGCCGCGAGACGCACGTGGGGGGCAGCCCCTACCGCCCCGGCGGCCACGACACCCCGACGTACGGCACGAAGGGCGCACGTCGGCCCGCCCGCCACGAACCCGGTCGGCGGCCCCCCGCGGACCGGGCAGCCGCAAGCTCGGCGGAAAGATCGCGCTCGCGGTGGTTTCGACCCTGGTGCTGGGGTTGACCGGCTACGCGTGGTCCCAGATGCAGGGCCTGCTCGGCGGGCTGACCACCGCCGACGTGATCGACGCGCACCGGCCCGCCGACGGCGCCACCGACATCCTCCTGGTCGGGATGGACAGCCGGACCGACGCGCAGGGAAACCCGCTGCCCCGGCAACTGCTCGACCAGCTCAACGCGGGCGTGTCGGACGGTGAAGAGAACACCGACACGCTGATCATGGTCCACATCCCGAACGACGGCAGCAAGGCCGTCGCGATCTCGCTGCCCCGCGACTCCTACGTCAGTATCCCGGGTTTCGGCACCCACAAGATCAATTCCGCGTTCGCCCGTGGCAAGGCGGTGGCCAGGAAGAAGCTGCAGGACTCCGGAGACACCGACAGCCGCGACGTCGACGTCAAAAGCTCGCAGGAGGGCGCGAAGACCCTCATCGGCACCGTGCAACAGCTCACCGGCTCGACCGTCGACAACTACGCGTCGGTGAATCTGCTCGGCTTTTCCGAGATCACCCAGGCCATCCAGGGCGTGGACGTGTGCCTGAAGGACAACGTCGACGACCCGTACTCCGGCGCGCACTTCACCAAGGGCCGCCACACCCTGTCCGGCCCGGACGCGCTGAAGTTCGTTCGCCAGCGGCACGGGCTGCCACGCGGCGACCTCGACCGCGTCGTGCGGCAGCAGGTGTTCATGGCCGGAATGGCGAACAAGGTGCTCTCCGCGGGCACCCTCACCGACCCGGCGAAACTGTCCAATTTGGTCCAGGCCATCCAGAAATCCGTGGTGCTCAACCAGGGCTGGGACATCTTCGGTTTCGCCCAGCAGATGAAGGGGCTGACCGGCGGCAAGCTGGAGTTCCGCACCATTCCGGTGGTGAACATGGACTACAGCACCCCGGAGGACGGCAGCGCCATCCAGGTCGACCCGTCGCAGGTGCGGTCCTTCGTCCAGGGCACCACCGGCGGCAGCGTGGCGCCGCCGCCACCGGCCTCCGCCACCACCAGCTCGGTCACCGTCGACGTGCACAACGGCACCGCCAGGACCGGGCTCGCGGCCACGGTTTCGCAGGCCTTGGCCAGCAAGGGTTTCACCGCCGGCGAGACCTCCAATGCCAGCGCACGCGTCAGCTCGACGGTGGTGCGCTACCCGGCGGGCGGCCGGGACGCCGCCCAGAGCGTGGCCGACGCGCTCGGTTCGAAAGCGACGCTGACGCTGGATTCCTCGGTGGCCGGCGGACATGTGCTCGTCGTGGTCGGCAACGACTACTCCGCTTCCAGCGCGTCGGGGTTCCGCCAGGCGGCGGCCGCGCCGAGTTCACCGGCACCCGCGCCGGCCGGGGAAGACCAGCCCATCACGGCTGATGGCATCACTTGCGTGAATTGACCACTCTTTCCGGTCTCCTTTCATTAGTCCTTTCGGCCTAATCGGCGGCGACTCGCGCGGAGTGGCGTAAGAACCGGGCATTTCACGACTTACATACCCGTGGACGGGGCTGTAGTTCGACCGCCGCATCGGAGCAGGGGCACGGTGCACCGGAAGTCAACGGCAAGGGACAAGAAGTGCACATCGACAGCGAGCTTTATCAGCGGGTTCTGGGGGAGGAACTCCGCACACTGCGGAGAAGACGCGGGTGGACACGCAAGGAGCTGAATCAGCGCCTGCAAAGCGATATCTCGTTGCAGACGCTGGCCACCTACGAGCTGGGCACGCGCCAGTGCTCGGTGGTGCGGCTCGTCGAACTGTGTGTGGCAATGGACGAGTTGCCGGCCGAATTGCTCGCCCGCGTGCATCGGCGAGTGTTCACGACCGATTCCGGAAAGGTGCGGCTGGACCTGACCAAGGTCGTGGCCGACCAACAGCCGGAGCTGCTCTCGTTGCGCCGCTGGGCCGCGGACCGGTTGCGCCATCCGGGCTCGCCGCGGGAAATCGGACTGGACCAGCCGGCCCTGGACTGGATGGCCGAGCTGTGCGGGCTTTCGCCGGGTGACCTGGTCGCCCGGCTCAGGGCCTTCGAAAACGCGTAGCCGGACCGCGCGGGAGGAGGAAAAGACCGGCGACCGGGCCTCACTTCCTCCCCGGGGTTCCGGTCAGTTCGAAGTCCGCGGGCCGGACCCGGCGCGTGGTCAGCCAGTACCGCCAGGTGAAGCCGGGCCAGATGGTGCGGTTGACCCCTTTCGCGTCCAGGTACCAGCTCGTGCAGCCGCCTTGTGTCCACACGCCGTGGTCGAGCTTGCGCTGGATCTCGGCGTTGAACTTCTCCTGTACCTGGGCGCGCGGAGCAAGGGCCTGCATGCCGGAGGACTCGACCAGCCGGATCGCTTCGGCGACATAGCGGATCTGCGACTCGATCATGAACACGACCGAGTTGTGGCCGAGTCCGGTGTTGGGGCCCAGCAGGAAGAACAGGTTCGGGAAGCCCTCGGCGGTGATCCCGAGGTGGGTCCGCATCCCCTCCGACGACCACTCCTTCGCCAGATTGCGGCCGTTTTCCCCGATGCACTCGATGTTGTCGAACGAGTCGGTGACGTGGAATCCGGTGCCGTAGATGATCGCGTCGACCTCGTGCTCCACACCCGCGGCGTCGACGACGCCGTGTTCACCCACCTCGGCCACGCCGTCGGTGATCACGTCCACGTTGGACCGGTTGAGCGCCGGATAGAATTCGTTGGAGATCAGGACCCGTTTGCAGCCCAACACGTAGTCGGGAGTCAGTTTCGCGCGCAACACCGGGTCCGTGATCGTGCGCTCCAGGTGCGCCTTGGCGGCCTTCTGCCCGAACCTGAGCAGGCCGAAGTGGCCGTTGAAACCGACCGCGCGCAGCTCCAGCAGCCAGTACAGCAGGGCTCGGTAGGCCCGCTGAGCGCCCGGCACCAGGCCGAACAGGCCGCGGACCCAGCCGGGCATCTCCCGATCCGGCTTGGGCATGATCCACGGCGGAGTGCGCTGGAACAGGTGCAGGCGCTCGACCTCCGGCGCGATCCGCGGCACGAACTGGATCGCGCTCGCGCCGGTGCCGATCACCGCGACGCGCTGCCCGGCGAGGTCGAAGTCGTGATCCCACCGGGCCGAGTGGAAGACGCGGCCGCGAAACCGCTCGATGCCGGGCAGGTCGGGGATGTTGGGCAGATGCAGCGCCCCCATGCCGCTGATCAGGAACTGGGCGGTGAACTCGTCGCCGCCGCGGGTGGTGACGTGCCAGCGGTGCTCGTCGGCGTCCCAGCGCGCGCCGGCCATCTCCTGGCCGAAGCGGATGTGCCGGGCCAGGTCGTAGCGGCTGGTCGCCCGGCGCAGGTAATCCCAGATCTCCCGCTGCGGCGAGAACGCGCGGGTCCAACCGGGATTCTGCGCGAAGGAGAACGAGTACAGGTGGGATGGGATGTCGCAGGCACAGCCGGGGTAGGTGTTGTCCCGCCAGGTACCACCGACATCGTCGGCCTTCTCCAGGATGACGAAGTCGGTGCGCCGCTGTTTCCGCAGCTCGATGGCCATGCCGAGGCCGGAGAACCCGGCCCCCACGATGATCACGCCCGTCTCGGTCCGCTCACCCATTCGTTGCCTCCGCTGTGAGCCGTCGGTGTTACCGGGGAGTTCATCTTACTGTGAGTAGGTTTCCCCTCGATACGGTGAGGAGATGACTAGCCCGAGCCGCCGCAAGCGCATGCCCCGGGCCGAGCGCGAACGCCAGATGATCCAGATCGCCGGAGAGGTGTTCGCCGAGCGCGGCTACGCGGCGGCTTCGATGGACGATATCGCCGAACGGGTCGGCGTCTCGAAGCCGATGCTGTACGAGTACTTCCGGTCCAAGGAAGGGCTCCTGATCGCGTGCATCGAGAAGGCGAGGACGGAACTGCGGGAGGCCACCGAGCAGGCCGTCGCCGGGGCGCCTTCGGCCGAAGAAGCCCTGCGGCGCGGGCTCCGGGAGTTCTTCGCCTTCGTCCGGGAGCGCCGTCGCGCCTGGTCGCTGCTGCGGCACGAGGTGTCATTGGCCGGGACATCCGCATGGGATGAGATCGAGGCCACCCGGCGTCAGCAGACCGGGCTGATCGCGAAGTTGCTGGCGGACTTCTTACTGGACAGGTCACCCACACGAGTGGAAGCGGACGCCGAATTCATTGTCGGCGCCTGTGAGCGCCTGGCCATCTGGTGTGAGCAGCACGAGGAGGTGACCCCTGAACGAGCGACAGCCGCCGCGATGGACCTCCTGTGGAACGGACTATCCGGACGCGCTCAGTGACTTTGCTCCCAGCGCTCGTGCACCTGCGCGTGCATTCGGCTGAGCCGTTACGCAGTGAACAATCTGACGCGTCTCTTGTGACCCTGAGTCGTGTCGGGTATCGATGAAGGCAACAGCAAGTCTGGCGGACGGCGGCCTAGTTGCGCCCGATCGGGTGAACTCGATGCGGCGTCACCGAACGGCGAGCAGGCTCCCCCAGGAGCTTGGCGCCAGCAAGGGAAGTGAAAACACATGGCGGAACCGATCGTGGCGAGCTATGTCCAGGTGGAACACGACTGGACGGTCACGGTGTCCGGCTATGGCAAGGAGTTGACGGGCGACGCCCCGGGGATCATCGCGGCGCGCGACCGGGCGGACGAACTCGTGGCCGATCTCGGGCCCGACGCGGCGGGCGCCACCGTGGTGCATCTGCTCAACGGCAGTGCACTGGAGTTCACTGCCGCATACATGACGGCCCGGCTGGCGCGACACGAAGAGCCCGCCGCGACGCCGGACGACAAGGACGACCGGGACAGCCCGGACAGCCGGGACAGCCCGGACAGTGCGCAAGAAGGGCCCGGAGAGCCGGCGGAAAAGCCCGCTGAGGAACCGCGGCCCGCGGCCGAGCGGAAGCCGCAGAGCAAGTCCGCTCGCCGGCCCCGGGCCAAGCTCACGGCCGACATCGGCGACGCGCTCACCGCGGCGAGGCCGAAGCCCAGCCCCGAGCCGGCGCGTGTGAAGGCCGAGTCGCGGGTGGCCGAGGCGGCGGCGCAGGGTTCCTAGCGCCTGGACCGGTCCGCACACCGGCGAACGGACTCCCCCTGGGCGACGAAGGCAGCACGCGAGGAGCCCCGGGTCCCGGTGAAGACGACCACGGCGCCTCGGCGAAACAAGCGCTCGCTCCCGACGACGAGGAGTGCCGCAACCGAACAAGCCCCGGGGTCCCGTTTCGGGACACCCGGGGTGTCGGCGGAAGAGGCGCGGAGTCCTAGCGGAAGAGCTTGCGCACGAGGAGCGCGCCGACCAGCACAGCGGCGCCGATCAGCGGGTACTTGACCTTCGGCTCTTCGAGCTTCGCGCGCGCGCTGACCTTCGCCGTGTCCGCCAGCCGCTTCGGGCTGGCTTTCTCGCCGAGCTGGTCCAGCGTCGACGCCAGGGCGCTCCTGGCCTGTTGGATGTCACGCTCGATGGTGTCCGGGTCGCGGGCCACGGGTCCTCCTCACCTTCCAGGGCACCAACTTAGATCACCGCCCGCAAGGTAGGCTGCCAGGGTCGGGCCCGTAGCCCAATTGGCAGAGGCACACGGTTTAGGTCCGTGCCAGTGAGAGTTCGAGTCTCTCCGGGCCCACACCGACCAGGGACGGTGCGACCGCCCTGGTCGCCCGGTTTTCCGACGCCGGGAAACAGTCGGCGGATCGGCCCACCTCGTCCCCTGGAAAGCGAAACACTTCCGCGTTCCACTGGTGCAGTCCATCGCCCCAGGATCGCCCCCCGCCGATCACACCGCGTTGCCCTCCCGGGCGTTCATCCCCGAAAGGTGCCGCGCCGCCGAGGTGGCCGTGCCTATCCTGTGCCGAGCGAACCGAGGGGACGGGGAGGCGAAATCGATGATGTATCCGCCGCAGCCGGGCCAGCCGTTCGGAGGGCAACCAGAGCAGCAACCGGGGTTTCCGCCACCAACCGCCTATCCCCGATCCGACGCCGGTCCACAGTCCGGTTATCCGGAATTCGGGCCTCCCCAGCAGCCCCCTTCGGGCAACGGTCAGCCGGGTTTCGGGGCACCGAGCCCTCCGGAAAAGGGCAAAAAGGGCCGCTGGATCGGGCTGACGGTCGGCCTCGTGATGATCCTCGCGGCCTTGGGCGTCACCGGCTTCTGGGCACCGGGTTTCCTCGTGACCAAGAACAACGTCACCAAGAGCAACGCGGCAGGTGCCACCCCGCAGCGCGCGTTGCAGACCCTCGTCGACGCGCTCAACCAGCACGATCAGGTCGCATTGACCGCGTTGGAATGCGCCGACGCCGATCTCAAGATCACGAACGCGATCCGCAAGGTCGCCGGGGTCAGCAACGCGAGCATCGTGAGCGGGCCCACGAGGGTGTCCGACACCGAATACGACGGCGTCGTCGACATCACCTACAACGGAGAATCCCAGCCCTTCACCGGAAAGCTGGCGCTGGAGAGCGACGGGTGGTGCTGGAAGGATGCCGGTGACCCGCCGACTCCGTCGTGAAGACCCCTCGTATGCTCCATTGTGGACAGACCGCTAGCCGGAGTATTCCTGCCAGGTGACGTACTCGACGCCCAGTTCGGCTAGCTTGGCGCGCAGACCGTAGCGGTCGAGTCCGAGTTCGCCCTTGCGGAACGCGTCCCGCGCCGCCGCCTCCTGGTCCAGCCTGGCCTGCGATCCCGCGAGCGCGCTGTCGACATCCTGCCGCGGGACGACCACCACCCCGTCGTCGTCGGCGAGGACCGCGTCGCCGGGCCGGATCAGCTGCCCGCCGACGGTCACCGGCACGTTGACCGCTCCCGCGGTCGCCTTCACCGTGCCCTGCGCACTGACCGCGGCCGACCACACGGGGAATCCCATCTCGTGCAACTCGGCGACATCACGCACGCCGCCCGAGGTCACCAGGCCGCGCACACCGCGCGCTCGCAGCGAGGTGGCCAGCAACTCGCCGAAGGCCCCGTCGGTACCCGGAGACGTGGTGGTGACCACGAGGACGTCACCGGGCCGGCACTGTTCGACCGCCGCGTGGATCATCAGGTTGTCGCCGGGCCAGCACACCGCGGTGACGGCGGTGCCGCCGATCCGCGAGCCCAGATGCGTCGGCCGGAGTCCCGGCCCGAGATATCCCGTCCGCCCCATGGCCTCGTGCACGGTGGCGACACCGAACTCGGCCAGTTTGTCCACCGCCGCCAGGTCGGCCCGCGGCGGATTGGTCACGACCACGTTCCTCACGCCAGAACCTCCGTCACCTGGGGGTAGAGCCGCATGTACGCCTCTCCCATGGTGGTGTGCGGCAGACCCAGGTTCGGGCCGGCGTTGCGCTTGAGCTGAACGCCGCGCCGCTTGGCCAGATCCGTGTAGTAGTCCCACATGTGCTGTTGCGCGGCAAGGCATTCCATCGCCTTGCGCTTGAGGTCGAACACGGGCGTGATGTCCAGCAGCACCTGCGGCTTGAACTCGCACTGCTCGGGCTGGTGCGGTTCGAAGAAGAACACCGGCGGCGCGCCGAGCGGTTCGCCGGGAGCGTCGTAGCCGACGGCCTGCGCCAGCACCCGCGCCTGCAGGGCCATCCGTGCCGCGGCCGGGTGATCACCGTTGTACGGGTCGACGAGCGGGTGCGTCAGCACCACCGACGGGTTCACCTCGCGGTAGACGTGCACGATCCGGTCCACCAGTTCGTCGCTCTCCCGCAGCGGGTAGTCGCCCGCGTCCAGGAACTCGATCTCCGCGCCCAGTGCCTCGGCGGCCTTGGTGGCCTCCGCCCGCCGGAGTTCCTTGATCTCCTCGAGATTCTTGCCCTCGCGCCAGGCCTTGGCCGATTCACCCCGTTCGCCGTAACTGAGGCAAAGCACCTTCGCCCGGTTTCCCCGCGACGAGGCCAGGGCGATCGCCCCGCCCGCCCGCCAGACGAAGTCACCGGCATGCGCGCTGATCACCAGCAATGGCTCGGTCATGTGCCGACCCTAGAATCGGGTCCACAAAATTGTCAACAATTTGGTCGACGATCTAGCGAAGGTTTCCGCGCGGACCGGCTTCCGGCGATCTGCCGAGAAAGGAAAGCAGACGTTCGCCGGGGGTCGCACCGGGCGGGCAGGCGACCGGCGCGGCGAACAGTGCGGGCCGATCGGCATCGGTGATGAACAACGGCGCGAGTTCCCGGAGTTCGGCCGCTAAGCCGTCCGGGATCGGCTGGTCCAGGCCACAGGCGCGCGCGACGTCCCAGCCGTGCACCGCCACTTCCAGCGCACCCGCGCCCGCGACCACGCTGGTGGTGACCGAAACGTCCGCGATGGCAACCGGTCCCGTCGACGGCGCCGCCACCCAGGCCCCGCGCAGCCGCCGCGCGCGTTGCCGCACCAGCGCGACCGGATCACCATCCAGATCGGACACCCGGGAACGGATCCGCCCGGCCCGCACGGCCTCGTACAACGCGAGCAGCGAATCGTTCAGATGCGCCAACAGCGCACGCAGATCCCAGCCCTCGCAAGGGGTCGGCGCCGACAGGTGCTCCGGCCCGGCGCGGTCGAGACCGGCCAGCGTGTAGGAAATCGCTCGTTCGAGGAGGTCGACGCCACCCGTGAGCGACGCGGACCCACCGATCATCGGGGGCCCAGCATCTCCGGAAGTCCGAACTTGGCGAACAATCCCGGGGAATTGAACGCGACGACGTGCGTGACGTGCGCCGGCCCCAGCGTGAGCACGTGCAACTGGAAGGCGCGATGCGCAACCTCATCGGCCAGGTAGAGACCGAACGCCGGCTGCCCGTTGGCCGTGGCCGGAAGGAGCCTCAGGTCACCGGGACCCCTGGCCGGGCAATGCGTGTCGACCAGCCGGCCGATGTCCGCGGGGCCCGAGTACCACCCGGTGAACGGGGGCATCTCCCACACCGCGTCCTGGGTGAACAACTCGACGATCGCCGGAATGTCCTTACGCTCGAACGCGGTGACGTACTTGTCGAGCAGTTCGCGTTGTTCGGCGTCGGTGGGCTCGGTGACCGTGTCCTCGGCCGGGGTCACCTCGTCGAGTTTTGCGCGCGCCCGTTGCAGGATGCTGTTCACCGCCGTCGTCGTGGTACCGACGGCCTTCGCGACCTCGGCAGCCTGCCACCGAAGGACGTCTCGCAGGATCAGCACGGCGCGCTGTCGGGGCGGCAGATGCTGCAGCGTCGCGATCAGCGCGAGCCGGATGCTTTCGCGCGTGGTGACCACCGCCGCCGGGTCGGCGCCCACCAGCTCGTCCGGCACCGGCTCCAGCCACGGCACCTCCGGCCGCTCGTCGAGCACCCCCGCCGGGTCCGCCCCCGCACCGCCGAGACCGCTGGGCAACGGCCGCCTGCGCTGGCTCTCCAACGCCGTCAGGCACACCCGGGTGGCGATCCGGTACAGCCAGGTGCGCAGCGACGAGCGACCCTCGAACTTCTCGTACGACCGCCACGCCCGCAGATAGGTCTCCTGGACCAGATCCTCGGCGTCGTGCACCGAGCCGAGCATGCGGTAACAGTGCGCGAGCAGCTCGCGCCGGAACGGATCCGCCGCGCGCAGGAACTCCTCGTCCGCGCCGCGCTCGGTCAGGGTCACGGTCATAGCTTCTCCCTCGCTCGCCCTGGCTGTACAGACCGGGCGAAGAAGAAAATTTCATCGGTTTCGGGGGCCGGGTGCGCCCGCGGTCGCGGAAAAACGCCCGCGACCACCGTGTCGGCACTCTCCGGAGTTACGTCGCAGCCCTCCGAGAACCGTCCGCGCTGGGCGAAGGCGTTGTGAACTCGCTTGATCGGCCGAGGCGTGGCCCGCATCGTCGTCGACCGGGTCGACTCGTGGTGGGGCAGGTGCTTGAATCCGGGCATGAACTTCGATCTCCCCGACGGCTACGAGATTTCCACCGATCCGGCGCGGCTCGACGCCACACTGGTCCACCGATGGCTGTCCGAGGACGCGTACTGGGCGCTCGGCCGCCCGCGGGAGAAGCAGGACGCGGCCATCGCTTCGTCGGTCAACTTCGGTGTCTACGAAATCTCGTCGGGTGATCAGGTCGGCTACGCCAGGGTGGTCACGGATCAGGTCACCTTCGCCTGGCTCTGCGACGTCTACATCGCGCCCGCCGCACGGGGAAAGGGCCTCGGCACCGCCTTGGCCGCGTCCGTCCGCGACCACCTCGCGCCGTACGGCCTCAGCCAGGTTCTGCTGTCCACGACCTCGGCGCACGGGGTCTACGCCAAGGTCGGGTTCATACCGCTGGAAAAGCCGGAAAAATGGATGACCTTGGCCTGAACCACACGCTCGGACGGGTAACTTTCCCGGCATGATCGACCTTCCGCCCCACCCGTTCCCCGGCCATGACGGCATCGAACTGACCTACCGCGAACTGGGTACGGGCCGGGCGCTGGTCCTGCTCCACGGTTTCTTCTCGACCGCGATCGAGAACTGGGTCCGCTGCGGGCATGCCGAGCAACTCGCCGCTCGCGGGTTCCGCGTCATCATGCCGGACCTGCGTGGCCACGGTGACAGCGCGAAGCCCCAGGACGCGAGCGCGTACCCGGCTGACGTGCTCGCCGATGACGGCTTCGCGCTGATCGAGCACCTCGGCCTCACCGATTACGATCTCGGCGGCTACTCGCTCGGCGGCCGGATGGTGGTGCGGATGCTCGTCCGTGGCGCGTCGCCTCGGCGCGCGGTCGTTGCCGCACAAGGGTTCGACGAGGTCGTGCGGCCCGCTGGGCGGACCCGCGCGTTCTTCCGGCACTTCCTCACCAATCTGGGCAAGTTCAAGCCCGGTTCACCGGAACAGCGGGCGGAGGATTTCCTGAAGGCATTCCGTGGCGACCCGACGGCGTTGCTGCATGTTCTCGACACCATCGTCACCACACCCGAGGAAGCGCTTTCTCGAATCGAGACACCGACACTCATGCTGGTGGGCTCGGAAGACAGCCGGCGGGCCTCCGCCGAGGCGCTGGCGGCCGCCTTCCCGCACAGCCACTATGTGCTGATGCCCGGTGACCACACGACCGCGTTCACCGAACCGGACCGGCTCGGCATCGCGATCGCCGGCTTCCTCGCCGGCGACCTCTGAGGGCTTCGCCGTCCGGCGGTCACGACCGATCGTCCGCCATGGCGGCCGGGTCTTCGAGGCCGCGAGCCGCTTCGAGCAGAAGCGCGCGCAACCACAGGTGCCCGGGGTCGTCGTCGAAATTTCCGTGCCACCACAGCAGTTCCACGATGGGATCCGGATTTCCCGGACACCGCAACACTTTCAGGCCCAACCGGTCGGCGACCTGCCTGGCCAGGCGCTCCTGCAGCAGCGCGATCCGATCGGTGCCCGCCACCAGGTACGGCACCGCCTGGTAACTCTCCACCCGCACGGCGACGTTCGGCCGGATGCCGAAGATGGTCAGCTGCCGCGCGACCGGCGCCGCCGTCGAGCCCTGGTTGGGATGATAGGGCGCGACCCAGGACAGCCTGGCAAGATCGTCGAGACTGGGCCGGTCGGTGTCGAGGAGCCGGTTGTCCTCGGCGGCGATGCACACCCAGCGGTCCCGGAACAACTCCGCCGATCGCATCCCCGGCAGGGAGAACCGACCGATGGGTGGCGCGACCAAGCCGTCGATCAGCCGGATGTTCTCCTCCACGTTGGCGGCCATCGCCTCGCGGACCAGTCGCAGGTGCAATCCGACGCCGGGCGCCCGCTCGTCGAGCAACCGGCCGAGACCCTCGCCGAGAACCGCGATCGTGTAGTCGGCGACGAGCAGGGTGAACTCGCGCCGGGCGACCTTCGGGTCGAAACTCTCGCCCGCCGCGAAAAGCCGTTCGGCCGCAGCGCAGACGACCTCGACCTGCTCCGCGAGCTGCGTCGCCAGGGGCGTGAGCACGTAGGTTCCCTTGCCCCGCACCAGCAACTCGTCGCCGAAATGCCGTCGCAGCCGCGACAGCGCCGCGCTCGCCGCGGGTTGCGTGACGCCGACCCGCTCCGCGGCCCGGGTGACGTTCCGCTCGCGGATCAGCTCGCGCAGGATCACCAGCAGGTTGAGATCGAGATTCGCCAGGTGCGCGGCGGCTCGTTTCATGTGCCGCATTTTCACAGCTGACCCGCAAAGAGGCGAGCAAGAACGCGGGCAGGGCAGGCGCCGGGGTCGGCTCCCGTTACTCCAGTCCGTGAATCTCCCTTGACACGGATCATACTTAACCGGTTAACGTCGGAGGCAGCCGCGACCAGACAGAGAGGTCTTCGCATGACAGCCTTCCCCTGGTTCGCGCCGCCCACCCGGGTGCCGGAAGCACCCGGCCCGGAGCCGAAGCCACACCACCCGAACCCGGGAACTCACCACCCGAACCAGAGGACTCGGCGACCGGACCAGCGAACTCCCCGACGGGAACCGGGGACTCACCGACGGGAACCGGGGACTCACCGACCGGAAGCGAGGACACAGCGACCGGACGAGGGAACACGCCGACCGGAACGGGGGACACGGCAACGGGAACGGGGGACACGGCGACCGGAAGCGAGGAGTCGCCGACCGGAAGAGAGAGTTCGGCGACGGGAAGAGGGGACTCGCGCGGCCGGGCCAAAGTCGTCGGCGAGTCCCCTGGTCCGGTCAGCGAGTCCCCTGGTCCGGTCGGCGAGTCCCCTGGTCCGGTCGGCGAGTCCTCCGGTCAGGGTGGCGAGTCCCCTGGTCCGGTGGTGAGTCCTCCGGTCCGGGTGGCGGGTTCGCTGGTTCGGGGGTGAGGTGTCCGGTTGTTCGGTGCTGGGTGTCGGTAGGAGGTAACTGAAGTTCATGAGACGAACCACGTTGCACGAGGGTTGGACACTGCGCGCCGTGGGCGGGCCGGTGCCGGCCGATTTGGCCGGGAAGACGGTGCCGGCGACCGTTCCGGGATGCGTGCACACCGACCTGCTCGCCGCCGGGCTCATCCCCGACCCTTACCTGGATGACAACGAGACCCTGCTGGCCTGGATCGGCCGGGTCGACTGGCGCTACGAGACGACCTTCGACTGGCACCCCGGCGGCGACGGCACCGGCACGGATCTGGTGTGCGACGGGCTCGACACCATCGCCCGCATCGAACTGAACGGCGTGAAGATCGCCAGCACCCGGAACATGCACCGCTCCTACCGGTTCGACGTCTCGACGGCGTTGCGGGCGGGCGCCAACCAGCTTGCCGTGACCTTCGGCAGTGCCCTGGAATACGCCGAAAAGATGCACGATGAACTGGGCGCCCTGCCCCACACCAACGCGCACCCGTTCAACGCGATCCGGAAAATGGCCTGCAACTTCGGCTGGGACTGGGGGCCGGACCTGGTCACCGCCGGCATCTGGCGTCCGATCGCGCTGGAGGAGTGGCACACCGCGCGGCTCGCGACGGTGCGACCGGTGGTCACCCTCGACGCGGGAACCGGTCGCGTGCGGGTTCACCTCGATGTGCGCCGCCGGGACGCGGGACCGCTCGTCGCCGCCGCCCGGATCGGTGAGCGCGAAACCCGGCTGGTCCTGGACGGAACCGACGAAAGCGCGGTGCTGAACCTCGGCGTCGACGACCCGGACCTGTGGTGGCCCCGCGGCTACGGCCGGCCGGACCGGTACCGCCTCGACGTCACACTATCCACGATGGACGGTACCCGGCTCGGCGAGTGGTCGGGCCGGATCGGGTTCCGCAGCGTCGAGCTGGACACCGCGTCCGACGAGCACGGCACCAAGTGCACCCTCGTGATCAACGGGGTTCCGGTGTTCGCGAAGGGCGTGAACTGGATTCCCGACGACTGTTTCCCCCACCGGGTCGACCGCGAACGCTATGCGCGCCGGCTGGCCCAGGCGGTCGACGCCGGGGTGAACCTGGTCCGGGTCTGGGGCGGCGGGATCTACGAGTCCGAGGACTTCTACGATCTCGCCGACGAGCTGGGTCTGCTGGTCTGGCAGGATTTCCTGTTCGCGTGCGCGGCCTACGCCGAGGACGAACCGCTCAGGGGCGAGGTCGTGGCCGAGGCGCGGGAGGCGGTGACGCGGCTGTCGCGTCGGCCGAGCCTGGTGGTGTGGAACGGCAGCAACGAAAACGCCTGGGGATACCACGACTGGGGCTGGCAGGAGCAGCTCGGCGACCGGGCGTGGGGCATGGGCTACTACACCGGCGTGTTGCCCGAGATCGTCGAAGAGCTGGACCCGACCCGGCCCTACCTGCCGAGCAGTCCCTGGTCGTTCTCCGACGAGATCCATCCCAATGATCCCGACCACGGCTGCATGCACATCTGGGATGTGTGGAACCGCCGGGACTACACCGCTTACCGCGACTACATACCGCGCTTCGCCAGCGAATTCGGCTTCTGTGGAGCCGCGACCCGGACCACCCTGCGCCGGGCGCTGCCGAACGAGGAACTGACACCGTCATCGCCCGGCGTTCTCGGACATTACAAAGCCGGTGCCGGTCCGGACAATCTCGCGCTGCGGTTGTCCGAGCATTTCCCACCGCTCACCGGATTCGACGACTGGCACTGGGCCACGCAGCTCGCGCAGGCCCGCGCGGTCGGGTTCGGCGTGCAGCACTTCCGTTCACACGCGCCGCGGTGCGCCGGCACGATCGTCTGGCAGCTCAACGACTGTTGGCCGGTCATCTCCTGGTCGGTGGTGGACGGCGACGGCCGCCTCAAACCCGCGTGGTACGCGCTGCGCGAAAGCTTCGCCGACCGGCTGCTGACCGTTCAGCCACGCGACGGAAGGCCCGCGCTCGTCGCGGTCAACGACACGGCGGATCCGTGGTCGGCACAGGTTCTCGTGCGACGCGTCGGTTTCGACGGCACGGAACTCGGACGCGCGGAACTTCCGCTTTCGGCCGGTCCGCGAGAATCGTCCACTATGGATATCCCAGCGGCGCTGGGCACGCCGGCGGACGCGACCACCGAGCTTCTGGTCGCGACGGTGAACGATGCCGCGGCGGCGTACTGGTTCTTTGCGCCCGATCTCGAGCAGAAACTTCCGGCCGCCGAGTTCTCGACCGAGGCGGAACAGGTCGCCGGCGGGTACCGGATCCGGGTCACCGCACGAACCCTGCTGCGCGAGCTGACCCTGCTCGCCGACCAGGTGGCGGCGGACGCCGTGGCCGACCGGGCCCTGCTGACCCTCCTTCCCGGCGAGACCATCACCTTCACGGTGCGCACCACCGCGCGCCCCGATCCCGTTTCGTTCAGCCAAGTTCTGCGCACCGCCAATCATCTCGGAGGTAAGCGATGACAGCCAGGAACATGCCCGAAGGCTTCGTGTGGGGCGTGGCCACTGCGTCCTACCAGATCGAAGGCTCGGTCGCCGCCGACGGCCGCGGACAGTCCATTTGGGACGTCTTCTCGGCCACGCCGGGCGCGGTCCGCCACGGCGACACCGGCGCGATCGCCTGCGACAACTATCGCCGGTGGGAACAGGATCTCGACCTGCTGAGCGAGCTGGGCGTGTCGGCGTACCGGTTTTCGCTGGCCTGGCCGCGTATCCTGCCCGAGGGCACCGGAAAGGTCAACCAGTCCGGTCTGGACCATTATCGCAGGCTGGTCGACGGGCTGCTGGCCAGGAACATCACCCCGGCGATCACGCTCTACCACTGGGATCTGCCCCAGGTCCTGCAGGACAAGGGCGGCTGGACCGACCGGGCCACGGTCGACGCCTTCGCCCGCTACACCGAGGTCGTCGCCGAGGCACTCGGTGACCGGGTGCCACAATGGATCACCTTCAATGAACCGTGGGTGTCCTCCTTCGTCGGATACGGCAGCGGGCGCCACGCGCCGGGCATCACGGACGGGCCGTCGGCCCTGCTCGCGGCACACCATCTGCTGTGTGCGCACGGCGCGGCGGTGCCGATCCTCCGCGAGACCTCCGGCAAGGTGGGCATCACGCTCAACCTCACCCCGACCCGGCCGGTCACCCCGGCCGACGAAGCCGCGGCGACGCGCTTCGACGGCTGCCAGAACCGGTGGTTCCTCGATCCGGTGCTGCGCGGCCGGTATCCGGAGGACATGCTCGGCTGGTACGGCTTCACCGGCTTCACCGACGAGGACCTGACCGCGATCAGCGCGCCCCTCGATTTCCTCGGCGTGAACTACTACACGCGGTCGTGGGTGGTCACCGGGGAGGATCCGGACGCCCGGCATCCGATGCTGCCGAGCCTCGACGCCCACCTGATCCGGCCCGCCGAGCTGGCGAAGACCGAGATGGGCTGGACGGTCGAACCGGATGGGCTGAGCGAACTGCTGGTGCGGCTCAAGCGGGACTACCCGGCGCTACCGCCGATCTACATCACCGAGAACGGAGCGGCCTTCGACGACTACGTCGATCCGGAAGGCGGAGTGGACGACGAGGACCGCATCGACTTCCTGCACGGCCACCTCGGCGCGCTGCACGACGCCATCACCGAAGGCGTGGACGTGCGGGGGTACTTCTGCTGGTCGCTGATGGACAACTTCGAGTGGGCCGAGGGGTACGCCAAGCGGTTCGGGCTCTATTTCGTCGATTACGCGACCCAGCGCCGGATCGCGAAGGCCAGTGCCGGCTGGTATTCCGACGTCATCAAACGAAACGGGATCCCGGCCGCCTCCTAGGCTCCGATCGGAGCAGGCCGGGAGGCCGTTCGGAGCACATAGGACGCTGAACCGGTTCTGCCTGAGCGGCGGCGACCACCGAGGAGTCCGGTGAAGCGACCGACGATGTCCGACATCGCCCGGGCCGCCGGGGTGTCCAAGGGCGCGGTTTCCTACGCGCTCAACGGGCGCCCCGGTGTCTCGGAACCGACGCGGGAGCGCGTGCTCCGGATCGCCGAGGAACTCGGGTGGGTGCCGCACACCGCCGCGCGGGCACTGTCGGCGGCGAAGGCGGGCGCGATCGGGCTCGCTATCGCCCGGCCCGCCCGCATTCTCGGTCTCGAGCCCTTCTTCATGCAGTTCATTTCGGGTATCGAGGTGGTGCTTGCGGAACGTGCGCTGGCGCTGGTCCTTCAGGTCGTGCCGGATGTCGCCGCCGAAGGCGAGGTGTACCGGCACTGGTGGGCCGCGCACCGGGTGGACGGCGTGATCATGGTCGACGAGCGGGTCTCCGATCCGCGCGTGGCGGTGCTCGCCGCGCTCGGGCTGCCCGCGGTGATCGTCGGCGGCCACACCGGCGACCGCGGCGGTATCGCCTCGGTGTCGGCGGACGACTCGGCCGCCATGCGATCGGTCGTCGAATACCTCGTGGCGTTGGGGCATCGGCACATCGGCCGGGTCGCCGGGCTGGCCGAACTGCGCCACGTGGCCGACCGGACCGCGATGTTCGACCGGGTCACCGCCGAGTTGCGGGTGCGCGCGACGGTGGCGGACGGTGATTTCACCGGCGAAGCGGGCGCGCGGTTGGCCCGCGGGCTGCTTTCCCGGCCGGACCGGCCGACCGCGATCGTCTTCGACAACGACGTGATGGCCGTGGCCGGCCTTGCGGTCGCCCAGGAGCTGGGTCTCGCGGTGCCCGCGGAACTGTCCATTGTGTCCTGGGACGACTCGCCGCTGTGCCGCCTGGTGCACCCGCCGCTGACCGCGCTGGCCCGCGACATCCCCGCGTTCGGCGCGACCGCGGCACGCTCGCTGGCGGAGATCCTGGACGGTGCGGCCCCGGCCGGCGTGCCGGCCGAGCCGCTTTCCCTCACCGTCCGCGGCAGCACCGCCCGGGTCGCGGGCGGCTGAGGGAACCCACCGAGGTGGGTTTTCCCTCAGCTGTCGGCAAGTCCGGCCAGGAGGGCGGCGGCTTCGGCCGGGTGCAGGAGAAACCCGACATGACTGGATTCGAGGGACCCGACGTCGAACCGGTTGTCCGGGACCAGTGCGTCCGCCTCCCGGATGAACAGATCCTGCAGCGCGAGCGGGAGCGACCGGTCGCGGGTCAGGCGAACGTAGGTGCGTGGAATACGGCCCCAGGTATCGGCCTGCACACGCTCGTCCGCCGGACCGGTCACCTCGTCAGGCTGGAGCGTGTTCAGAAAAGCCATGAACTCGTCGTCGGTGCCGTCCGCCAGCAGCGCCGCCTTCAACGCCGACAGCACAGCCGGATCCGCGGTGCGCCAGTTCATCCGCACCGCGCCGAGACGCGCCGGGTCGGCCACGGGCTCGATCCCGTCGAGCGCACTCGCCGAGTGTTCCGGTGTCCGCACATACTCGGCCGGGCTTTTGCCGACACAGCACCAGGCGGAGATGTAGACGAGGCGGTGGATCGACTCCGGGATCGCGTTGCCGGTGCCGGTGATCGCCAGCCCGCCACGGCTGTGGCCGACGAGGACCACCGGCCCGTGCGCGGCGGCTCGGCGGACGATCCCGTTCAGGTACTCGATGGTGTGGGTCCCGGTCACCCCGGCCGCTGAAGATGGTTCGGTCGCGAGCTTCGCGAGGTCCTGCGGCGCCTGGTATGCGGCCGGAAACGTCCCGTCGAAGCCATGTCCGGGCAGATCGACCGCGAGCGTGCGGTGACCGAGCAGCGCAAGCTCCCGCTGCAGCGGGGCCCAACTGAAGGAGTTCCCGAAAGACCCGTGGACGAGCACGAAGGTCGGAATCCGATTCACTGTCATATCTTCGCGTAGTGCCGATCACCGGCGCCGGAAGCGACGTCCGGCACCGGTGAGCCCGGGCACCTCCCGGGTCAGTTCTCCGGGCGCTTCATCGGGAACGGGGAGAAACCACCACCGTCGAGCACCAGGGTTTGCGCGGTGACGTAGCCCGCGGCCTCGGACGAGAGGTAGCGGACCGCCGCCGCGATGTCCGACGGCAGGCCGACCCGGCCCACCGCGATGGCCTGTCCACGCTGCGCCAGGATCTCCTGTTCGTCCAGCGCCGGATCAGGGTTGAGGATCGCCCGGCTCGTGCCGACCAGGCCGGGGCAGATCGCGTTGACCGTGACGCCCCATTTGCTCACGTCCATCGCCAGTGACCGGGTCAGTCCGATCACGCCGGCCTTGGACGCCGAATACGCCGTCGAAGCCGGCGCGGCGGACAGTCCGGCCATCGACGAGATGTTCACGATCCGGCCCCACCGCCGCGCGCGCATCACCGGCACGGCGAAGCGCGACATCAGGAAGGTGCCGCGCAGGTTGACCCGGATCACCCGGTCCCAGTCCGCAATGGACACCTCTTCGACGTCCCGGCGGTCCGGTCCCTGCGGCGCGGCCGCGTTGTTCACCAGGATGTCGAGCCTGCCGTGCCGCCGCACGGTTTCGTCGACCATGCGGCGCGCGTCGTCTTCGTCGCCGATGTCGCCGGTGACGCTGGACGTCGTGCCCCCGTCGTTCTCGATCTCCTTGACAAGGCTTTCCACCCCGCGCCACTCGGAGTCCCGGGGCCCCTGGCGTTCCTGCCGCAGGTTCAGCACCCCCGTCGGCACGACGTCGGAGACGACGACGGCGACGCCGTCCGCCGCCAGCGTGCGCGCGATCGCCTGACCCATCCCGTCCGGTTTTCCACACCCGGTGACCAGCGCTACCTTCATCGCTTCGCCGCCTCGGCCGAGCGGCTGGCGAACCCGGTCCGGTGCGGGCCGCCGCCTTCGACGGCGAGGACGTGTCCGGACACCCAACGCGCCCGGTCGCTGGCCAGGAAGAGCGCCGCGTAGGCGATGTCCCAGCTCGTGCCTTCCGTTTGCAACGCGACACCTTTCGCTCGCATCTCGCGCGCCTCGGGTGGCAGGTCGCGCTCCGCCATGGAACTCCAGATCGCGCCGACCCGGACGCAGTTGACCCGGATCCCCCGGGGTCCCAGGGTCGAGGCCGCGCCGTGGGTCAGGTGCTCGACACCCGCCTTGCCGATCCCGTAAACGCTTCCCGGGCCGTTCGCCGTCACCGCCGACGAGGACACGTTCACGATCGCGCCACCGCCGGTCATCGCGGGCGCCGCGTGCCGCGTCATCATCCACGCCGTTTTCAGATTGAGCGCGATGAGCCGGTCCCAGTGCTCCGGTGAGACGTCGAAAACCCCGGCGCGGTCGCCCGACGCGGCACTGTTGATCAGCGTGTCCAGCCCGCCGAACCGCTCGGCCGCGGTGGCCACCGCGCGCTCGCAGTCCGCGTCGACGGTGAGATCGGCGTGCACGAAGAAGGCTTCCCCACCGGCGGCTTCGATGTCGGCCACGGTCTTCTTGCCCGCCGCCGGGTCCCGGTCCACCACCGCGACCATGGCACCGTGCCGGGCCAGCAGACGGCTGGTCGCGTAGCCGACGCCGCCCGCCGTCCCGGAAAGGCCGCCGCCACTGACGATCGCGCGGCGGCCCTCCATCCACAGTGGACCGGAGTCCGCGTGCGGGTCGACCGTGAGCTCACTCATGCACGCTCCCGGCCGGGTAGGTCAGATCGATGGACTGCCCGGGCACGCCCAAGGTCTGCTGCAGGATGCCGCGCATGATCGGCTCCGGCGCCAGACAGTCCTCGCACGCCTGCGGATCGGCCACCGAGATCCGCACGTCGACCCGGCCGTCGGCCTCGCGCACGTCCAGCGCGTAGCCGTCGGCGGCCAGCGTCGTGCGCATGGCCTCCAGTCCCTCCTGATTGATCACGGATTGCCTCCCACCGGAACCGGGGTACCGGTCCACAGCCCGAAAACCCTGACCACCATCGACATCGCGGCGTTGCGCGCGCCCGCCACGATCACCGGCACCTGCGCGGGCGTCGACATGAACCGCTCGAACACCTCGCCGCCCTCGGCGGTCTCGGCGGCGTGGCGGACACCGTGCTCGCTCAGTCCGTCCTTGCCGACCTTCCGCAACTCGGTCCTCGTCCGGCCGACATGCTCGATGAACCAGGACTTCACATCGGACTTCGAGAAGCCGGCCTTGGCGAGCATCTGCGCGTGTTCCGGACACAACACCACACCGACCGACTCCTCCCGGAAGATCAGCGCGCCGGTGCGGGCCATGGTGTCCGCGAGATCGGCGAGCACCTGTTCGGGATCCTGCGTGTGCCGGTTGTCGACGTATTCACAGGTCCGCAGGAGCGTCGCCGAAACCGCGCTGGTGTGCTCGTCGAGCCCGGCCTCCACCGCGACCGACTCCCACGGGCTTTCCTCCTCGTTCTCCCCGATGCAGATCGACCACCGGCCGGGCAGCCCCTGGGTGGCCTGCTCCAGCACGTGCGGTTCGATGCCGAACGCGTTGCGCACGATCAGGCCGATCGCCCGCGCCACTGTCGCGTTAGGACGAAAACCCGGCCCGAACACCCCACCGGTGCTGTTGAACCCGAGCTCGCCGCGCACCGGGCCGTTGACCACGATGAGCGGAGCCGGACCACTCGTGCTCTGCCAGCCGCCGCCCCGCGCGGCGCGGTCGCCCATCAACGCCGCCCAGGCGGCGAGCACGACCGGGAAGTACTCGGGCCGGCACCCGGCCATCACCGCGTTGATCGCCGCCTGCTCGACGGTGACCTGCTTGCCCAGTTGTTCCAGCCGGCCGATCACCGTCTCGGGGGCCAGCGCGGTCCGGGCCAGGAACTCCTCGACCAAGGGCCGCGAGGCCGGCACCACCGGCAGGCCGTCCGTCCAGCCCTTTTCGTAGCAGTATTCGATGGCTTCCCTGGCGTTGTCGGGATCGGGCTCGCTCATGACCGGGCCGTCAGGATCGCGACGACCTCTTGCAGCACCTCTTCGGCACGCTTGCGCACCTGGTCCGGGGTGAGCACCGCGACCGGGTGCGCGGTGGTCGCGAAGTGGTAGCCCTTGGCGTCTCGCAGTTCGGCCATGGCATTCGCGGTGACCACGAAGGCGTCACTGCAGATCACGGCGGCCGGGATGCCGCGCCGTTCGAAGGCCACGCCGTCGGCGACCGCGGAAGCGCTGCACGACCCGCAGTCGCCGACCCCGGTGATCACCGCATCGCAGGTCGCGGCGAGTTCTTCCAGCTGATCCGCCGGAATCGGCTGGGCGAAGGACTTCTTCGTACGGGCGACGGTGGCGCTCACCCCATACCGTTGTTTCAACAGCTTTCCCAGCTCGTCCAGGAAAAGCGCGGCGTTCTGCTTGGTGTTCTCCAGCAGGGCGACCGTCGCGCCCTTCAACTGGGCTCGCCGCGGAGTCAGCACGGCCTTCGCGGCCGCGACGCGCACTCCGCCGGTCGGGTCGAGAATCGCATTAACCATGGATGATCACACCTCGAATGTTCTTTCCTGCCAACATGTCCCGGTATCCGTCGTTGACCTCGTCGAGCGTGTACCGGTGGGTGATCAGCTCGTCGAGGTTGAGCTGGCCCGCCCGGTAGAGGTCCAGCAGCCGCGGGATGTCGGTGAGCGGGTTGGCCCCGCCGAACAGCGCGCCGCGGAACCGCCGCTGGTAAAGGGTCATCATGCTGCCGGGCACGCCCAGTTCGTACTTGCCGACACCGGTGATGGTGACCTGCCCGTCCTTGCCGACCAGTCCGGCCGCCGCGAGCACGACCGGGGTGGTCATGAACCCGACGGTGAGGATCGCGTGGTCGGCCAGCTGCCCGCGAGTAGTGTCCACAATGAACTCTTTCGCGCTCTCCGGGTCCGCGAAGGCCTCGGTGGCGCCGAACTTCCTGGCCATTTCCAGCTTGAACGGCACCGGGTCGATCGCGATCACGTTCTTCGCCCCGGCATAGCGCGCGCCCTGCACCGCGTTGATCCCGACGCCGCCGATTCCGAAGATCACCACGGTCTGCCCGGCCCGCACGCCGGCCGCGTAAACCGCCGAGCCCCAGCCGGTGGTGACACCGCAGCCGACCAGCGCGGCGACCTCGGGCGCGATGTTCGGTTCGTAGCGGACACACGAGGTTTCCGAGAGCACCGCGCGTTCGGAGAACGTGCCGAGCACGCACATGCCGCCGAGGTCCTCGCCGCGCGAATGGAACCGGAAGGTGCCGTCCGGCAACAGACCGGTCCCCGCGTTCAGCCCGGCGTCGCACAGGTTCTGACGGCCGGTCGAGCAGTAGCGGCACTTGCCGCAGACCGGGATGAACGAGCACACGATGTGGTCGCCTTCGGCCACCCGCGTGACCCCGGGGCCGACCCGCTCCACTACGCCGGCGCCTTCGTGCCCGCCCACCATGGGCAGCCGGCCGGGGGCGTCGCCGGCCCGAACGTGATCGTCGGAATGACAGAGCCCGGCGGCCTCGAACCGGACCAGCACCTCGCCGGCCTTCGGTTCGGACAGGTCGACTTCCTCGATCGCCCACCACTTGTCGGGGCCGGCTTCGCGAAGAACGGCGGCTTTCGTCTTCAGCATCGCGCACACCTCGTTGTCGGCACGTTTGACGTCTCGATCGTCGGATATCCGCGGCCCGCTCTCCTAGAGCACTTTCACCTGACGGCAGCTTCACTCGCGAGCTCGGCCCAAGGCAGTGGAAAGAAGGTGTTACACACCCTTCACAAGAAGGCCGCCCGTCCCGCCGGTCGCGCATCGTTCCGGCGGAGCAACGCGGTCGTCGAAACGGTTGACAGCGAATGCGGCGCGAAGGTGTCAAGCTAAGGCCATGACGAACGATCGCAACGTGCTCGGCGGGGACCTCGAGCCGTGCGGCACCGATCCGCTCACCGGCTTCTACCGGAACGGCTGCTGCGAGACCGGGCGCGACGATGTCGGCAACCACACCGTCTGCGCGGTCGTCTCCCGCGAGTTCCTGCAACACCAGATCAAGACCGGGAACGACCTCGTCACGCCCCGGCCGGAGTACGGGTTCCCCGGCCTCGAACCCGGGGACCGCTGGTGCGTGTGCGCCGCGCGCTGGCAGGAGGCTTACGAGGCCGGTGCGGCGCCTCCGGTGGTGCTGGCCGCGACCCACGCCCGCGCGCTGGAGGTCGTCGAACTCGACGCCCTCCAGCGTCACTCGGCCGACGTCCCCGCCGACCCTAGCTCGCTGGCCTGAACACCTTCTCGACGTTCTTGCCGGTGCTCCCGCTCCCGGCCCTGCTCCGGACGAACAGCACCGTGGCGACGACCGAACCCAGTGCCGCGACGAGCACCAACACGTCCACGGCAAGGTCGTGCCGGTGCGCGAAGTCCGGTTCGAGCAGCCCGCCGGGGTCGTCGAGGACGTCCACCCGCGCGCCCGGTTCCTGACGGTCGGTCGAGTCGGTGCGGATGGTGAGTGTGCCGGCGGCCGGACACCGGACGGTGTGCACGAACCCCTCGTGCGGGTACCGCGCGGTGGTCTCCACTTCCTCGCGGTGGACGACAAGGCAGGATTCGTCCTGCCCGAACAGGTGCAGCGCCAGCCCGCGCCCGGCCACGTTCAGCGCGGCGAACAGCAGCGCACCACTGGCGACCGCGATGATCAGGGCCCACCATGGCCCGCCCGCGAACCGCAGCACGCCGAGCGCGAACGCGCAGACACCACCGATGCCGAGACCGATCGCGGCGATCGCGCTGTGTGGCGGAAGCAGGAAGAGCGCGGTGCCGGCGAAAACGACGAGCAGGCCGGCGGGTGCGACGACCCGGCCGGTCCGGATGCCGAGCCGCTGGGCCAGAACGCCCGCCGGAGAACCTGCCACGGCGCAACTGTAATCGGCGAACACGGCCGCCCAGGGCGAAACAGCGAAGGCCGGACGGGGTCGCGCGGCACGAAACGGTCACGGTCTCGGCCGGTCGTCGCCGAAGGCGCCCGGCCATCGCATGGTTGTGGAGCAGTGCCCCGAAGACCCCACGGTATTGTCCCCGTGTGCACGGTGCCGGCTACTACGAGTTACTCGGTGTGGGCAGGAATGCCTCCGCAACGGATATCAAGTCGGCCTACCGGTCCAAGGCGCGATCGCTGCATCCGGACGCCGGTGGTTCACCGGACGCCTTCCATCTGCTCACCGAGGCCTACGAGACCCTGAGCGATCCTTCCCGTCGCGCGGCTTACGATCGGAACTTCCGGTCGGCGACGCTGCCCCGGCCGCGACCCGCCGCGCGACCGCGTGAGTTCGGCGAGGATCCGGAGTTCACGGCCGAAACACCGAGCGTGGACCCGGAAACACTGCCCTGGTGGGAACTCGCGAAGGAACGGGTGCGGCCGGCCTCCCCGGCCGGGCCGGGACATGCGCCGATCGCCATCCTGTTCGGCTGGCTCCTGCTCGTGGTGCTGCCGATCATGGCCACGACGCTGCTGCTCACGATCTGGCTACTGCTCGCCACGGCCGTCGCGATCTGGTTGGTGCGCCGGCATCGCGCGCTGGTCCGCGCCGAGAAGGCACTGACCGCCGAGTTCGGGAGAACGGTGGTGTTCGGCCGGCCCGGCGGCGATCCCGACCAGTGGGCGGAGCGGCTCACCGCCGAACTGCTGGAGCGCTACCTCACCCGGCTGCCGGGTGCGCGCATCTTCCACGGCCTGGCGTGGCCGGGCTCGGTGTTCGCCGACATCGATCACGCGGTGCTGGCCGGGCGGCGCCTGGTGCTGATCGAGTCGAAGACGTGGCTTCCCGGCCACTACGCGATGGACGAAACGGGCACCCTGTGGCGCAACGACCGGCGGTTCCGCGGTGGTGCGACCCAGTTGCCCGAGGCGATCGACGCCTACCGTGAGCTGCTGCCCGGCGTGGAGATCCGCGGCGCGCTGATCGTCTACCCGAGCCGGACCGGCCCGATCAGCACCGATCCGGTGGACGGCTGGGCGGGACCGCAGCCGATGACCCCGGAACAGTTCGTCCACGAGATCGGCGGCTGGCTCTCCGCTGACTCGTCCACAGTGGACTCGGATCTGCTGCGGACCGTGCGCGCCCAGGTCGCGTAGCCGCCCAGTCCGGGTTTCCTCATCGCGCGCGGGTGCCGACGGCTCCGGAGGCGGGGTCACCAGCCTGTCAGGGTGGGACTCGTGACCGAGCCGCGGCCGCATCTCGGGTCGCGCGCGTGAAAAACGCGGCCAAGGCTCGAGGTCCGTGTTTCCGCCCGAGGTGACCCTCCTGCGCAAACACGGACCTGCCCACCAAGGTTTCGCCGAGTCCGGCCGCGTTCCTCCCTTTCCTGGCTAGCCGGGTGCTCCCCACATGCAGAACGGCGGGTCCTCGTCCCGCTTGACCACGTACGTGCCCTTCGAGCGGATGGTGACCACGAGCCCGCGGTCACGCAGCAGCCTGGTCGCGTGCCGCGCGGTGCCCAGTGAGACGCCGTAACCCCGGGCGAGGTCGAGTTCGGCGGGCAACGGCGTGTTGGGCGCGAGTTCGCCGGAGCGGATCCGGCGCGCGAGATCGCTCGCGACCGCCTGATACAGGTAGCCCGGCGAGTCGGAGTCGATGATTTCCCTGATCATGCGACCAAAAATATCATAGAAACGACAAGTTGTCCGCCACGACTCGCCATTGGTAGGGTGTTCGTTTGATGACGGAGCATGACGAGCACGAGCACGGGCTCGACGAGCGCCTCCGCGCACTCGCCACCCGCGTCCGCAAGGCGCGCCGGGACCGCGACCTCAGCCAGGAGGACCTGGCCGACCGCGCGGGGGTCTCCCGGTCGGTCGTCGCGGAACTCGAACGCTCCC
>DASSAD010000391.1:0-50834 GCA_035685725.1 Amycolatopsis sp.
CCCGCTCGAAGGCATCAGCCTGCACGGGCACGCGGTCGCCGAAATCATCCACCTGCTGGCCGAGTTGCTGGAGAACGCCACCACGTTCACCGCGCCGGACGCGCCGAAGGTCGTGCTGCGCGCGCACAAGGTCACGGCCGGCCTGGCGGTGGAGATCCAGGACCGCGGTCTGGGCATGACCGCGGAGGACCTGACGCGGATCAACCGCCTGCTGGACGGCACCGCCGCGATCGACCTCGGGGAACTGCTCCAGGACGGACGCATCGGCCTGGCCGTGGTCAAGGAACTCGCGCAGCGGCACGGTGTCCGTGTGCAGTTGCAGTCCAATATCTTCGGCGGCATCGACGCGGCGGTCGTGCTCCCGTACGTGCTGCTCGGCGAGCCGCAGCAGCAACAACCGCGGGCAGCCCAGCAGCAGCCCCAGCAGGCGCCGAGCACCCGGGAGAACGCTGTCGCGCCCGCGATGGCGTCCGCTCCTGCGCCCGGAACCGGACCGTCCGCACCCACGCCAGAGACGATCAGCTGGCCGGTCAACACCACCGAAACCTTCGGCGCGGTACCCGACGACCGCTCCGCGGCGGTGGACCAGACCGGTTACACGCCGCCTCTGCCGCAACCGGCACGCCTGCCCAACCGCTCGACACCAGCGACCCCGGCGCACGAGCCCGGCCCGACGGCCTCCGGATCGGAACCCGGTCCGCCACCGCTGCCCCAACGCCGCGGGTCCCATCTGCGACCCGAACTGCTCGAGGCCCCATCGCCCACGAAACCGCTGCTGGGCCACGACACCAATCTGATGGCGATTGTCCAGCAAGGCTTCGACCGCGCGCGCAGCACGGAAAACGAGCCGGCACAGTCGCCACAGCACCACCGAACCGCTGCCCAGCAGCACCAGACTTCCGAGGGAGAATCCGCCGCATGGCCGACGACCTGACCTGGCTCCTACGCCGTCTCGCGGAAACCGTTCCCTATACCCGCAGCGCGGTATTGCTGTCGGCGGACGGGATCGCGAAATCGTGGCACGGCTTGGACACCGACGGCGCGGATCAGCTCGCCGCCATGGCCAGTGGCCTGTGTTCCCTGGCGCAGGGCGTGGGAACCCGGTTCGGCGGAGGGGAAGGTGTCCGGCAGGTCGTAGCCGAACTCGGCGAAATCATCATGTTCGTGACGGCCGCCAGCGTCGGCACGGTCCTCGCCGTGCTGGCCGACCGTGACGTCGACGCCGGGATCCTCAGCTACGAAATGGGCCGGCTCAGCACCCAGGTGCCGGCCTATCTGGCGACGCCCAGCCGCTTTCCCGCCGGCAACGGAAACCGGTAGGCATGACCGGCCTCGGCGACAATCTCGAATTCGGTGACGGACTGTGGGAACGCCCCTACACCGTGACCAACGGGCGCACCAGACCCAGCACCCCGCTGGATCTGATGTCATTGGTGCGTACCACTGGGCAGAGCACGGTCACACCGGCCCGACTGGGACGCGAGCACGCCCAGGCTTTGCGGCTGTGCAACGTACCCACGTCCGTCGCGGAGGTCGCGGCGCACCTCAGGCAACCCGTGATGGTCACCAAGGTGTTGCTGTCCGATCTCATCGAATCCGGTGCGCTCACCGCCAGGTTCCCCGATATGTTCGATCCGCCCGATCCCACCCAACTGAAGGCGCTGGCCGATGCTCTCCGCAAGCTCTGATTCCTTCCCCGCCCAGTTCAAGATCCTCATCGCGGGCGGGTTCGGCGTGGGCAAGACGACCTTCGTCCGGGCGGTGAGCGAGATCGAGCCGCTCACCACCGAGGAAACGCTTACCACCGCCAGCCTCGGCACGGACAGCGTGTCCGGTGTCGAGGGCAAGACCACGACGACGGTCGCGATGGACTTCGGCCGGCTCACCTTTCCTGAACAGAACATGGTGCTGTACCTGTTCGGCACGCCCGGTCAGCACCGTTTCTGGTTCATGTGGGACGAGCTGTCCCGGGGTGCGCTCGGGGCGGTCGTGCTCGCCGACACCCGCCGGCTGGAGGACTGTTTCGCCGCCATCGAGTTCTTCGAACGGCGCGACATCAAGTTCGTGGTCGCGATCAACCTCTTTGAAAGCGCTTACCGTTATTCCGAAAAAGACCTGAGAACAGCGCTGGCACTCAAGGACAACGTGCCCGTGGTGGCCTGCGACGCCCGCATCACGCGCTCGGCGAGTAATGTGCTGATCGATCTCGTCGAACGCGTTCTGCTGACCGCTTCCTCGCCGACTCAGCACGTCAAGTACCCCGCCGCCGCTCACGCCGATACGATGTGGAGTTAGCCATGATGATCGTCAACCCCCTGGAAGACCGCCTGTTGACGGCACCGCACGATCCCGAGGTCGCGCAGCGGATGGCTAGGTTGCGGGCCCTCGGCCTGGGCCTCCAGCAGCCGGATCCGGAATTCGACGAGTTCGCCGCAAAACTGGCGCACATCACCAAAGCCCCCTATGCGATGGTCAATTTCGTCGGCGACCAAGGGCAGTACTTCGCCGGCCTGTACACGCCGGCGGCTTCCCAGGCGTCCGCGCTGCAGGCCGCGCAGGTGTCGACGCATGCGGATCCCGGCCGGGAAATGGCTCTGGACCACGGCTTCTGCCCGCACGTGGTGGTGCGCCGCAAGGCTCTCGTGCTCGACGATGTCTGCGATTATCCGCGATTCGCGGGAAATCCGGTCGTCGACAAGCTCGGTATCCGGTCCTATCTGGGCGCGCCGTTGATCGACCGGACCGGAACGGCCCTGGGTACCGTCTGCGTCGTGGACACAGAGGCTCGCCCGTGGGGCCGTCCCGGCCTCAACACCATCAAGACACTGGCTGCCGAACTGACGGAACTGATTCACCAGCGCGAGTCGTGACGGCGGTGTCCCGTGCGGTGTGGTCGCCGCGAAGCTTGGCGGCCAGCCGCTGGGACCACTGTTCCTTGGTCGCGGCGCCCAGTGCCGCCTCGGCCAGCCGGAGACGCTGAACGTCGGACGTGCCGGCTGGGGCGTAGATGTGGTAGGCGTCGCGCACGTAGCGTTCCAGCGGGCCGTCCGCGGACAGCCCGTACGCGGCGTGAATCTCCATCGCGGTCCGTGCGGAGTCCAAAGAGGATTCCACGTTGACCAGCTTGGCGTTCATCAGTTCAAAATCGCAGGGCAGGCCCAGGTCCAGCAGATGCGCGGCGTGATAGGCGACCAGGCGGGCCGTCATCAGCTGCGACTGCATCTGACCGAGCTTCTGTTTGACGGTGGGAAGTTCGCACAGCGGCTTCCCGTACCGCTGATGTCTGAGGGTGAAGGCCACGGTTTCCTCGACAATCGCCCGGTGAATGCCCAGTGACACGGCGGTCAGGTTCGGCCGGCCATAGAGGACACTGGACGAGTAGGCCACGGCCAGTCCGTCGCCTTCGGAGCCGAGCAGGTTGGCCGCCGGCACCCGACAGTCGTCGAAAATGAGCTCGCCGAAGCTGAAGCCGTGCAATCCCATGGTGGATTCCTGCTCGGCCAGCGAGAATCCGGGTCTGTCGGACTCCACCAGGAAGGCCGACAAACCCTTCGACCCGGGGGCGGTCCGGACCACCACGCCGTGGAGGTCACCGACGTGACTGTTCCCCACGAACACCTTCCGGCCGTTGAGGATGTAGTCGTCGCCGTCCCGCACCGCGGACGCCTCCATCCCGAGCACGTGACCACCGGAATCGGGCTCGGTCACCGCGATCGTGGGCAGGCATTTCCCGTTCGAAATAGCCGGCAGCCACCGGAACTTCTGGCGGTCGCTACCAAAGTGAATGATCTTGGCCACGCCGAGCTGCGACGCCTGCACCATGGCGCCCATGGCGCCGCTGACGCGCGACAGCTCCTCGATGATGACGGTCTTGGCGAGGTGCCCGAGTCCCATCCCGCCGTACGCGGGACCGATGGTCACCCCGATCCAGCCCCGCTCGGCGATCGCACGGGAAAGCCCGTGGTGCACGGTGCGGGTCCGTTCCATCTCGGCTATCTGGGGGGCGACCTTCGTCTCCGCGAAGAGTCGCACCTCATCTCTGAGACTGTGGTGGGCTGTGGTCATGAAGTCGCAGTTCGTCTGGGCTGCGAGGTCCAATGTGTCTCTCCCATATGACCTATGCCGTCCGGCCTCTCGGCTCACCGGATTATGACCATGGACCATGGTGACACAAATGAGGCTCGTAGGATACCACTCCCCTAAATGATCTTGTCCGACTGTCCCACCGCTACACGCCGCTCGACACCGCACCCCTGGCCCGGGCCCCTACTCCACGGTCCAACGAACACTGTTAACGACGGGAAAACCGGCCGGATGGATCTCCGCGCAAGGTCGCAGCGGCGCAGGTGACAGGGCCGGTCCGGCGATCTCCGCCGCGTTGGGAAGCGCTTTCTCCGTCGCTGTCGCGGTGCGCTGCAGCCCAAGTCACCATGCCGTTCGAAGCAGAGAAACGCGAGGTATTCACTATGGCGATTCTCACCTGGCATACGCCGGTGTCCACTTGTCGAGACGGGATCGGGACCAGCCCAATAGTCCACTCACACCCGGAGCGGTACCCCAGAAAGAGTGGTGACAGATGTGTCGAAGCTGTCAGTGATGCGGATCTGTGCGATAAGCGCGGGAGTCCGGTCCCTTTTCAATCTCGAAGAACAACACGGCCGCGGATATGCCGGGAACGCCCGGCCATTGTGGCCGGCACGACTCCCGCGTGTCCGGTCCCAACCGGACTCACCACCGATCCCGTCCATTCACGACATCCCCCACTCCCCGCCGTGTCCCCTCCTCCGGTCGCCGTGTCCTCCCTTCCGGTCGCCGTGTCCCCTCCTCCGGTCGCCGTGTCCCCTCCTCCGGTCGCCGTGTCCCCTCCTCCCGTCGCCGAGTTCTCTCGTCCGCGGCGTCGCCTCACCGGAAGTTCATGGCGCGCGATGTGCCGCGGCCGAGACCCGGAGGAACCAGCCCGCATGACTACCGGAAGGGAGAACTCGACCAACTGACGAGAGGACTCGCCGACAGGAACAGGGGACACGGCAACCGGACGAGGGGACACGGCGGCGGGAACGGGGAACTCGCCGACCGGACGGGAGGACACGCCGACCGGACCGGAGGACACGCCAACCGGACGGGAGGACACGGCGACGGAAACAGGGGACATGGCAACCCAAGGGGGACACGGCGACCGGACGGGGGGACACGGCCGGGTGAGGCGGTCGTGGCGCTGATCCGTGGGCGGGCGTCCCGCGCAGGTCACGCACGCCTGGTGACTGTCCCTATTAGACGGTGCGCTAGCCTACGTGCGTCCGGCCACGAGCAGCCCGTCCCCGAGCAGCCCGGCCCCGAGCAGTCCAGTCCGGAGCAGTCCAGTCCGGGCGGTCCGTCCCCGAGCAGTCCGGTCCAAGCGGTCAGGCCTGGAGTGGTCGGGCCCGAGCGGTCCGGGCCCGGGCGGTCAGGCCAGCGCGTTCCGGCTTGCGAGTTCCGGTCGCCGAGTTCCGGCTTGCGCGGCACCTCGGCCCGGCGTGCCTCACGAGGGCTGAGCGCATTGAACTTCTACGGTCGTGTAGTTTTCCTACAGCCTTGTAGAAGTCGAAGGGTAGCGACCATGGAGCGCATAGTGATCGTGTCCGCGCGGGTGGGCGCCGGACACGACGGGGCGGCGCGCGAGCTGGCCCGCCGGTTTCGCGACCGCGGCCACCAAGTCGACGTCTTCGACTTCCTCGACCTGCTGCCGGGTCGGATCGGCCGGTCACTCTGCGGCTTCTACCACCAGCAACTCGAGGTGGCGCCGCGCAGCTGGGACTGGGCGCTGTCCGTGCTGGGCACCTCGGTGGTTTCCACCGCCGCCCGCCGGTTCGCCACGCTCGCGGCCGGGCGGCTCACCGAAATCCTCGATTCCCGGGTCACGCTCACCATTTCGACCTACCCTCTCGCCACCCACGCCTTCGCCCACCTGAAGGCGAAGAAGGTGCTCAGCGCGCCGTTGACGGTCTACCTCACCGATCCTTCCGTGCACCGCCTCTGCATCAGCCCGCTCGCCGACCTCACCGTCGCCCCGAACAAGATCTCCGCCTCGCAGGCACAGCGCCTGGGCGCCCGCCGCACCGTCGTCGCCAGCCCGCTGGTCTCCCCCGAGTTCCGGCCGCTGTCCTCGCCCGCCGAGCGCGCCCGGTTGCGGTCGATCTTCGGGCTGCCCGCGGAGGAACCGCTGGCGCTGGTCGTGTCGGGCTCGTGGGGAATCGGCGACGTGGAACCGACCGCGCGCGACATCAGGGCGTCCGGCCAGGCCACGCCGGTGGTGGTCTGCGGTCGCAATGAGACGCTGCGGGCCCGGCTCGGCGCCGGCGGGTACCGCCACGTGTTCGGCTGGGTCGACGCGATGCCGGCGCTGATGCGCGCCTGCGACGTCGTGGTGCAGAACGCGGGCGGCCTGAGCACGTCGGAAGCGCTGGCCAGCGGGCTGCCCGTGCTCACCTACCGATGCCTGCCCGGCCACGGCCGCGCCAACGCCTCGGTGCTGGACGCGGACGGCACGGTGCCGTGGATCCGCTCGCCCGACGATCTCGCCGAAGGCCTGGGGTGGGCGCTGGCGGTGCGGCGCAAGGCGGGCGTTGCGCCGGAGCGGACGATGATCGAGGTGGCCGGATGATCAAGACCGTCGGCACGACCATCGCGGCGGCGGCCGTCGCGCACCTGGCACCGGCCGCCCTGTTCGTTCCCTTCGTCCGCGACGCCGTGGCGCCGCGCCTGGCCGGTCACGGACGGGACGGCCACGTCGCGCTGACCTTCGACGACGGGCCGCATCCCCGGTCGACGCCGTTGTTCCTGGAGGAACTCGCCAAGCACCGGGTTCGCGCGACGTTTTTCGTGCTGGGCCGTGAACTCGCGCGCAGCCCGGGCCTGGGCCGCGAGATCACCGGCAACGGCCACGAGATCGCGGTGCACGGCTGGGACCACCGGTGCCTGCTGCGGCGGCGGCCGTCCGCCGTGTACGACGAACTGGCGCGCACCGTCGAGTTGATCCACCGCACCACCGGCAGGCGGCCGCGGTGGATGCGCGCGCCCTACGGCGTGTTCAGCGGGTCTTCGCTGCTCGCCGCGCGGCGGCTGGGGCTGACCCCGGTGCTGTGGACCTGCTGGGGTTTCGACTGGACCAGCCGCGCCACCCCGGAATCCGTGACGGCCACGGTGCTGCGCGGCCTGCGCGGCGGCGGGACGATCCTGCTGCACGACTCGGACATCGAAGCGGCGGTCGGCTCGTGGCGCTCAACCCTGGGCGCACTCCCGGCGCTGCTGGCGCACTGTCACGAACACGGCCTGACCGTGGGGCCCCTCGCCGACCACGGTGTGATGCCGGTGCGGACACACGCGTCCCTGGGCGACTTCGATCCCGGCGTGCAGATCGGTGGCGCCGTCGAGCGCCGCTCCCGCCGACCCGATCGCCGTGGCCAGGACGAGCGCCGCGCCCAGCAACGCCAGTGGAGCCGCCAGGCCGCGCCGCGGTGACGGCGCGGCCAGCAGGGCGGCGACGCGCTGGGGAACCGCGCCCCCGGAAGCGGCCAATGTGAAGGACGGGGTCGTGGTGTCCGCGAGCGCCGCCTTGGCCACGGCCATGGCCACCAGTGCGCGGTCGCCGACCCGCCGTGCGGCGGCTTCGTCGGCCCACCGTTCCAGCGCGAACCGGGTCGCCACGCCGAGCGGGTACACCAGCGGGTTGAGCACGGAGGAGACGGCGACGCCGGCCGCGAACAGATAATGGCGGAACCGCAGGTGCGCGCCTTCGTGGGCGAGCAACGCGGTGCGCTCGGCCGGGCCGAGCGCGGCGAGCATCCCGCACGAGATGGCGATGCGGCCGCCCCGGCCGGGAACGGCGAAGGCGACCGGCTCCTGGCCGAGCAACACGATCACCCCGCCGTCCCGGCTGTAGGTGTCGAGCTCGGCGTGCACCCGCCGGGCCCACCGGTAGTAGCGCAGCGCGGCCCGGCACAACGCGGCGAACACCAGGATCAGGGTGATCCCGCAGCAGAACGACACGGGCACGTTCACCGCGTCGAACTCGCGGAAGGTGGCCGGGGAGAAGTCGCCGAACTGCGCGATGACCGGGATCAGCGACAGCCCGGCGAAGGCCTGCACGAGCAGGGTGGCGGTGCTGCCGGCGGCGAGCACCAGGCTGCTCACGGTGAGCACCCAGCTCGCCAGCCACGGCGACAGTTTCGGGACGGCGAGCTTGGCCAGCGGCCACGCCGCGAGCGGCAACAGCAGCGGCACGAAGAAGTCGGGGCCCATCGCGGTCAGTGGGCGGATCCCGGGGAACCCGCCGGGCCCGCGCCGGACCCGTGGTCGCGCAAGAGCTTTCGCAGCACTTGTTCGTCCGATTTGGACAGGTTCGACACGAATCTGGCGAGCACGCTGCTGCGGTCGGGTTCACTGTCGAGCACCTTCCGCATGCGCCGCGCGGCCAGCCCGGCCTCGTCGTCGAC
Organism: Amycolatopsis sp.; assembly: GCA_035685725.1. GTDB lineage: Bacteria > Actinomycetota > Actinomycetes > Mycobacteriales > Pseudonocardiaceae > Amycolatopsis_E. The sequence goes on from DASSAD010000391.1 coordinate 8,472, forward strand.
CGCCCGGTAGGCGAAGGACCGGCCCTGCTTCTCGCGGGTGAGCACGCCCTTGTCGTAAAGCCGCGAAAGTATTGTCACCACGGTCGTGTAGGCGAGGTCGCCGTCGAGGCGCTGCTGCACATCGGCCGGCGAAACCGGCCCGCCCGCGTTCCACAAGACCGCGAGGACCTCGGATTCCAGCTCTCCGGGCCCTCGTCGCGCGCTTTCGTCCCGACTCCTCCGCATGCGCTGAATCTACACCCGTGTCGTCGGTCACCCGGGTCGGCGAACGACGGCCGGTTCGCCGGGTATGCGACCGTCCGGGCGAGTTCACCCGATCACCGGCCGAGCGGTGAACCATTAGGGTGTGGCGCCATGGCTCGTACCCGTCTCTACCGCAACGGCATCCTCGAAGCGGAGAACTTTCCGCCGACGGAGGTTTCGGAACATCTCGGCGACGAGACCGCGACGGTGTGGCTCGACATGTGCGCGCCCACCGAGGAGGACCTGGCCACGATCAGCGACGAGCTGAGCCTGCACCGGCTGGCCGTGGAGGACGCGGTCCACGAGCACCAGCGGCCCAAGCTCGACCGGTACGACACCCACGCGTTCCTGACCGCCTACGCGGTGCGGCTCGACGCCGCCACCGGCACGCTGGCCAAGTACGAGGTGGCGGCGTTCATCACCGATCGGGCACTGGTCACCGTGCGCAAGGACGACCGCTTCGCCATCGACGAAGTCCTCGACCGCTGGAACTCGGCCGCCGACCTGGCCAAGAGCGGCGTCGGCTTCCTGCTGCACGGGCTGCTGGACTACGTGGTGGACAGCCACTTCGACGCGGTCCAGGTCCTCGACGAGGAGATCGAGGCCCTGGAGGACCTGGTCTTCGCCGACCGCGTGGATCACGCCGACGTGCAGCGCCGGTCGCTGCGACTGCGCAAGTCGCTGGTGACCCTACGCCGCGTGGTGCTGCCCATGCGCGAGGTCGCGAACTCCTTGATGCGCCGCGACTTCCACCTCGTCGACGACGTGCTGATGCCGTATTTCCAGGACGTCTACGACCATGTGCTGCGCGCGACGGAGTGGACGGAATCGCTGCGCGATCTGGTCACCACCATTCGCGAGACCCAGCTCAACCTGCAGAGCAACCGGCTCAATCTGATCATGAAGAAACTGACCAGCTGGGCCGCGATCATCGCGGTGCCCACCGCGGTCACCGGCTTCTACGGGCAGAACGTCCCGTATCCGGGTTTCAGCCAGGTCTGGGGTTTCTGGGTGTCCACCCTCGCGATCCTGGTCATCTCCGGCGGGTTGTACGTGGCGTTCAAACGCCGCGACTGGCTCTGAGCGAATCCTTTGCGGACCTCCGTCACCGTCCACAATCGACACCCGTGACCGGAAGATCCGCTCAGGCCCAGCTCGGGTGATCCGCGGATTCCCCGACCGTGACGTTGAGGCGGTCGAACAGGTCGACGGTGGCGATCATCAGCACGATCGCGGCGAGCTGGGCCTCGTCGTGGTGTGCGGCCGCCTCCGCCCGGATCTCGTCCGACACCGCCTCGTCCTGACTGTCGGCGAGCCGGGTCACGGCCTCGGTCAGCGCGAGCGCCGCCCGTTCGGCCTCGGTGAAGAACGGGGTGTGCCGCCAGACGGCCACGGCGGCCAGGCGTTCGCCGGTCTCGCCCGCCTTGGTGGCAGCGGCGAAATGACCGGCGACGCACGCGCCGCACCCGTTGATCTGGCTCGCCCGCAGGCCGACCAGCTCCAGCGTGCGCCGGGGAACACCACCCTGGGCGGTGGCCTTGAGCAGACCCTGGATTCCCTTCATCGCGCCCGGAAGCACCACGGCCGGGTTCTTCATCCGCATCGGCTTTTTCCATCGTTGCCCCATTTCCGCTCGGCCGCGCCGGTCTCGCCAATGGCGCGGATTTTCGCCTTCACCGAGCTGACCCGCGGCGGCGGAAGAATGTGGCGGGCGCCGCGCAGCCGGGCCGGTTCCGGGCCGGCCGGGCCCTTCTGCTCCGCGCCGCGGCGGGTGAGCAGGCCCGGTCCGGGCTGATGGGCTAGATTTTCTGGTATGCCCCCGCAGGGATTGAAACCGCTCGGCACCAAGCCGGAAAGCCTCACCGAGAAGGTGTTCGAAGCCATTCGCGACGCCATCGTGACCAAGGCGCTGCCGCCGGGCAGCCAGGTCAGCGAGGCCGGTCTGGCCGCCCAGCTGAGCGTGAGCAAGACCCCGGTGCGGGAAACCCTGTTGCGGCTGCGGCACGCGGGCCTGGTCGAGCCGGACGGCCGCAGCCTGCGGGTGGTCCTCCCCTCGGAGACCTCGACCCGGGACGCCTACGAGCTGCGGATCGGGCTGGAACGGGTTTCCGCACGCCATGCCGCCGAGCGGGCGACCGCGGCCGAACGCGCCCGGATCACCGAATTCGCGCAGGCCTCGCTGGACGCCGCCCGCGCCGAGGACGGCGCCGGGTTCTTCCGGTGCGATCACGAGTTCCACACCACCATCGCGCAGGCGGCGCACAACCCGCTCATCGCGCGATCGATGGAGGACGCGCTGCTGCTCACCTCCGCGTTGCGGGCGCGGGACGTCGCGGACACCGGCGGCTCACTCGCCTGCGCGCGCGAGCACGTCCGCATCGCCAAGGCCGTGCGCGACGGCGATGTCGAGGCAGCGGCGCAGCGCATGGACGAACACCTCCAGCACGTGCTCGGCATCGTGCTGAAAGGACTTCCGTCGCACGACGGGTGAGGCCGGCTTCAGCACGCCGGTTCAGCTCCGGTTCGGGGCACCACGCCGAGGAACTCGGCCACCGCTTCCCGGACCGCCGCCACGCACACGGCCAGCAACCGCTTTCCGGTTTCGGCCGAACCCGCGCTCGGGTCGTCGCTGAAGCCGTCGCCGCCCCGGAACGGCCCCGGCGCGGCCAGCCGGTACGCCCTCGCCCGTGGCCAGCCCGTCGCCGGGCGCGGCCGGGACGGCGTGACGTCGCGGCGGACCAGGTGCGGATAGGCGGCCAGCATCAGCGACGTTTCGAACGCGCCGGCGTGGCCCGGCACCTCCCCCACCGCTGCCGCGCCCGCTTCGGCGAGCGGGCCGGCCGCGATCTGGAAATAGGACCCGCCGGCGACGTGGGCCTGCCGCGCCACGCCGAGGTCACGCGCCACCAGCTGCACGATCTCGGCGTTGCCCCCGTGTCCGTTGAGCAGGAACACCCCGGCGAAACCACTGGCCAGCAAGGAATCGACCAGGTCGGTCAGCCCGTCCAGCAGGGCGCCCGTGCGCAGGGAGGCCGTGCCGCCGAAGGAAAGGTGATGGTGCGAGCAGCCGTAGGCGAACGCCGGCGCGACCACCGCACCGGCCAACCCGGCCGTCGCGGCTCGCGCCACCTGTTCGACGAGCAGCGTGTCGGTGGCCAGCGGCAGGTGCGGACCGTGCTGTTCGAGTGCCCCGACCGGAACCACGACGACCGTGCCCGCCGCGTGTTCGGCGGCGTCCTCCCGGGTCCACTCCGCCAACAGGGAACTGCTTACGGGCATGGCTTTTCTCCCTTGTTCGGACTGCTGTCCACAAACCACGGTCCACAAACGTCTGTCCACACTGGGCACTCAACGATCGATCCGGAACCGGTCCAGCGCGGCGGCGTCGACCGACACGCCCAGGCCAGGGCCGCGCGGCACCGCGAGCCTGCCCGCCACGACCCGCAGCGGTTCGGTGAGCAGGTCTTGCGCATGGTAGGCGAATCCACAGACGTCGCTGGCGAGGTCGAGCTCGCCCACCGCGGCGGCGAGGTGGGCGTTCGCGGCGGTGCCCAGGCCGAGTTCGGGCATGCTGCCGATCCAGATCGGCAGTCCCGCGGCGGCGGCCAGTTCCGCGATCTGCCGTGCCGGCCACAACCCGCCGGCCTCGCTGAAGTACACATTGAGCACATCGGCCGCGCGAGCCCGCACGATCCGCAGGGCGTCGCCGTAGGACCACACGCTTTCGTCGGCGGCCAGGGGGATCTCCGACCGGTGACGCAGCTCCGCCATCCCGTCCAGATCCTCGCCCGGCAGCGGCTGTTCGACCAGTTCCACGTCGAATTCGGCGAGCTCGGCCAGCCTGCGCGCGGCAAGGGGAACCGACCGCCACGCCTCGTTGACGTCCACCCGGATGGCGACGTCGTCCCCGACCGCGTCGCGCACCGCGGTCAGTGCCGCGCGGTCGGCGGCCCATTCGCGCCCGATCTTCACCTTCAGCGTCGTGAACCCCGCCTCGGCGCGCTCCCGCGCGTCCTCCGCCATCGCGGCGGGATCATTCATGTGCAGGGAAAAACTGAGGTCGATGTGGTCGCGCACCGCACCACCCAGCAACTGGTGCACACCGATCCCGGCCGCCTTGCCGCAGATGTCGAGCAGGGCCATCTCGACACCGGCCCGCGCCGGGGCGTCGAACCGGCCCGGTAGCAGGTGCGCCATGCGCCGCGACAGCAGCGTGATCGCGGTGGGGTCGGCACCGATCAGCGCGGGCGCCAGGATCGTGGCGACCTCATGGCACAGCCCGCTGCCCTGCCGCCACCAGACCAGGCAGATCTCGCCCCACCCGGTGATACCGGCGTCGGTGTCGATCCGGATCACCCCGGCCTCGGTGTGGTCACGGACGCCGAAGGCGCTTCGCGACGGACGGGCCCGCGGCACCCGCACCGGAATCGCTTCCACCGCCACGATCTTCATCCGGACACCCCGGTGAGCACCCCGTCCCGGATTTCGACCCGCAGGATCCGGGCGAGGTTCTCGTAGAGGATCGCGGTCCGGACGTCGGGGGGTATGTCGGCGTGCGCGACCGCGCCGAGAATCAGCCCGGGGTCGATGAACGGGCTGTCCGAACCCCAGGTCAGTCGGGTTTTGTCGGCTCGTGCCGCGAGGTGTTCGATGGCCCAGCAATGCCGCTGCATGGCCGTCATGTCCAGCACCACGTTGTCGGTCCGCTCGGTCAGCGCGACCGCGTTGTCGAGCCCGAGATCCAGCCCGGCGTGTCCCAGTAGGAGCGTCGCGCCCGGGTACGTCTTCGCGACCCGCTCGAAGACCTCCAGCCGGTCCCCGCCGAAGTAACTGTGGAAGAGCACCGGCAGCCGGTGGGCATCGGCGTATCGCCACATCTTTCGGTATCCGGGCCCGTCGAGCGGATAGTCGCCGTGCAGTTCGGGGTGCACCTTGAAACCACGGAAACCCGGTTCGGCGAAACAGGTTTCGATCTCGTCGCGGACCGTGTCGGGATAGTTCGGGTTGATCACGCAGAATCCGATCAGCCGGTTCGGGTGCCGCCGCAGCGCTTCGCGCACGATGCGGTTCCCGTACTGGTGATCGGCCGAAATCCCGGCGTGGTGGCTGACGCAGGCGACGTCGATGCCGACCGCGTCGAACCGCTTGACCATCCCGTCGGCGTCGTTGTCCGCGATGTGGAAATTGCGGTAGAAACCCATATGGGCGTGGCCGTCGATGATCGGTGTCTGCTTCACGAAGGCCCGGTAGGTCACCGGGGTCCGGTCTCGCGTCGCGGTCACAGCCGGGCTCCTTCCAGGAGGCGGGCCAGGTTCTCCCCGGCGATCAGGGACTTCTGCCGGTCCTCGACGGACGCGGTCGCGATGTGGTAGGCGGCCCCGGCCAGCGTCCAGTACGGAAAGCCCGAACCGAACAGCAGCCGGTGCGCGCCGAACCGGGCACAGAGCCGTTCGATCCCGCCGTGCACCCAGTACCCGCCGGTTTCCACATACACCTGCCGAGCCCGGTCGAGCAGCGGGTAGAGGCCGCGGTCGCTGCGGCCCCCGGGCCGGATCAGCACCAGCGGCAGATCCGGAAACGCGTCGGTGATGTCGTAGAGGCCGCGCCAGTCGGCCTCGTCGCGCCGCCCGAGATCGAAGTCGACGAACACCGGCACCCGGGCGTCCTGCAACACTTCGAACAGGCCGCCCAGCACGCGCGGATCGAAGGGATAGCGGTGCACGGCGGTGGACGGGAACAGCCGAACCCCGCGGGCACCTCGCGCTCGCAACCGGCCGATCACCTCGTCGGGGCCCCACGACTCGCCGGTCTGTTCGGGCAGCAGGGTCAGGCACGGCAGGAAGCCGTGATCGCTCCCGCCGGTGAGTTCCGTGGCGAGCAGGTCGTTGCCGACCGACGGTGAATACTCCTTCGCCGCCACGTGGGTCACCAGGCCGCGGGCGACGCCGATCCGGTCGTATTCGGCCCGCAGCACGGCGGGAGTCACCCGGTGCGGGAAGAATTTCGGCACCGACACCTGACCGATGAAGGCGTTGCAGTCGAAAAAGGTCAGCCCGCTCATCACACACCGACCCGGCCGGGCCCGGCCCCCGGCTCACCGGTCAGCAACCGCCGGATGTCCGCGGCGTAGACGAGTTCGGAATCGTCCTGGGGCCGGTAACCGAAGACCGCACGGGCCGAGGTCAGCGACCAGAAGGCCCGGGTGTTGTCGCTGATGCCGTAGACGACCTGCCACGGCACACCGTGCTCGTTGCGGATGTCCTCGGTCTCGATGCAGCGGAGGAACAACTGCTGCGCGTCGCGCACGGACAACCACGCGCCGAGGTCGCGCTTGTACCGGGCCAGCCCGGTCGGGAAGTTCGGGCCGGGTTGGGGTGCGGGCGGTTCGTCCGCCGAGTAGGACGCGGCGTCGATGTCGCGCGGCGCACCGATCCTGACCTGCACCGATTCCAGGCTGCGACCGAGCGCGCCGGTGGCGTAGACAAACCCCAGATGCTCGTAACACGCCTTGGACCAGCCGTAGAAGTTGTCGGCGAGCGGCAGTTCGTACGGGGTGATCACGTCCTTTTGCCCGTGGTGGACCAGCGCGTGCTCGTACCAGTCGGCGGCGTGGTTGGAGCTGGCCACCACGACCCGCTTGACCCCGGCGTCGTGGGCACAGCGGTAGACGTTCTGGCTCATCCGGATATTGCCGAACTCGACGTCGAACTTCTCGATCTGGGGAACGCTGTTGTCATAATTGCTGCCGGGCGCCGAGTGCCGGTAACCGAGGTGTAACACCGTTTCGACGCCGTCGAAAAGACCGTCCAGTTCGGTGCGGTCCACCGTGCTCAGATCGGCGATGCGCACATCGTCGTCCACACCGGGCTTGATGTCCACCAGCCGCAGCCGATAGCGCTCGCGGAGCGCGGGAAGCAGCTGGGCGGCCATGTATCCGGTGGCGCCGGTGACGAGGACCAGGGGATCGGTGCGTGCCGTGCTCAAGCTTGTTCTCCCTTTGTCGATGCGGGATACGGTGCGACCCCGGTGCGGGATCCCAGCGGGATCCCAGTGGGATGCCGGTGGATACCGGTGGGGGCCAGAACGGCTACGGCCCGTACGTGGGCCATCTTGTGACCGAGAGGATGCTTGCTGGCCGACGATACACCGTGTACGGTCCTTCGCAATATCAGATACGGATATGAGATATCGACTCCAGAGCGGAGTGGACGTGTCCCTTCCCCAGCTGCGCCCGGTGCGGTCCAAACCGGAGAGTCTGACCGAACTCGTCATCGATGCCATCAAAGATGCGATCGTCGAGAAGGCGCTTCCCCCGGGAACCCGGGTGTCCGAGGCGATGCTGGCCGCACGCCTGGAAGTCAGCAAAACCCCGGTCCGCGAGGCGCTGCTCCGGTTGCGACACATCGGACTCGTCGAGCCGATCGGAAACGGGCTCCAGGTCGTGCAGCCGTCCCGGGAAACCATTCAGGACGCCTACGAACTGCGCGCCGGCCTCGAACGCGCGTCCGCGAAACATGCCGCGACCCGCCGTACCGAGGCCGACCACCTCCTCCTGAACGAGCTGGCGGAGAAGTCGCTGGCTTGCGCGAAGGCCGCCGACGTCGCCGGTTTCCGGGACTCCGACCGGAAGTTCCACCGGCTCGTCGCCGGCTGCTCGGGAAACCGCGCGCTCGCCGCCGCGATCGACGACGCGCTGCTGCTCACTTCCGCGCTGCGGCTGCGCGACGTTCCCCGAAACGGCGACTCCGTGGCCTGCGCGGCCGAACACGTCGAAATCGCGCGGCTGATCACGCGAGGACAGGCGGATCTCGCCGCGACCGCGATGGAGCGGCACATCGAACACGTGATGTCCACCGTGCTCGCGCTGGTGTCGAAATCCGGCACCGGAACCTGATTCCCCGCACCCGCTCAATTTCCTCCCGGCACGATCCGTGCCCAGAAAGGTAGTTCATGCGACGCACCGAAGTGCTCGCGCGCGGTCTCTGGGGCGTGCTCGCCACCCCCTTCACCGCCGACGCGTCCACTGTGGACGACACCGCGCTGCGGCGCCAGGTCGAACTGCACCACGCCGCCGGGTCGAGGGGCCTGGTGGTACTCGGGGTGTTCGGCGAGGGTGCCCGGCTCGGCCCCGCCGAGCAGGACCACGTGGTGGCCGAGGTGACCGCTTCCGCCGGCGACCTGCCCATCGTGGTCGGACTGTCCGCATTGGACACCGAAGAAGCGGTCGGCGCGGCCCGGCGGCTGGCCGCGCACTGCCGCGGTGCCCTGCCTTCGTTCATGGTCCAGGTCAACACGACCGATCCCGGCGCGCTGGCCGCGCACCTCGGCGCGATCCACGAGGCGACCGGCGCCGGGATCGTGGTGCAGGACTACCCGGTGGCCAGCGGGGTCCACATCACCGGTGCCGCACTGGCCGAGGCCGTGCGGAACTGCCCGTGCGCGGTCGCCGTGAAGTCCGAGGCACCGCCCACCTCCGCCGCGATCGCCGAACTGACCGCCCGGCTCGACATTCCGGTGTTCGGCGGGTTGGGCGGCATCGGGCTGCTCGACGAGCTGATGGCGGGCGCGGCCGGGGCGATGACCGGGTTCTCCTACCCGGAGGCGCTCGCCTCGGTGCTCACCGCCTTCGCTTCCGGCGGCTACGCCGCGGCCAGGCAGGCGTACCTGCCCTGGCTGCCACTGGTGAACTTCGAGGCACAGGTGAAGATCGGCCTCGGCATCCGCAAGGCGAGCCTGGTCGAGCGCGGCATCTTCGCCAGCGCCGCGGTCCGCCCGCCGGCGCCCCCGATCTCCGAGGCGCTGCTCCCGCTGCTGCGCGCGCACCTGGCCCCGGTGCGGGAACGGGGTGTCCGCTGATGGAACTGGGACTCACCGGGCGGACGGCGCTGGTCGCCGGTGCCACCTCCGGACTCGGCCTTGCCATCGCCGGCGCACTGGGCCGGGAAGGCGCCAACGTCGTCCTTTGTGGACGGCGAGGGGCGGTGGCCGAGGAGCACGCGGCCGGGTTGCCCGCCGCCATCGGGGTGGCCGTCGACCTCGCCGATCCCACCACCGTGGAGGTCGCGGTGGAGCGGGCGAACTCCGCTTTCGGCGCGATCGATGTGCTGGTGCTGAACTCCGGTGGCCCGCCGCCGGGACCGGCGGCGGAGCTGACCCCGGAAGCCATGGCGACCAGCGCGGAAACCCTGCTGCTGGCACAGATCAGGCTGGTTTCGGCGGTGCTGCCCGGTATGCGGGCGCGCGGCTGGGGCCGGGTGCTCGCGATCGGGTCCAGCGGCGTCCAGCAGCCGCTGCCCAACCTCGTTCGGTCCAATGTGGCCAGAGCAGGTCTCGCGGCCTACCTGAAGACGCTGGCCGGCGAGGTCGCCCGCGACGGGGTCACGGTCAACATGATCCTGCCAGGGCGGATCGACACCGACCGCGTCGGTGCGCTCGACGCCAACCAGGCGAAGCGACGCGGTATCGACATCGAAACCGTCCGGAAACAGTCGGAAAGCAGCATACCGGTGGGCCGCTACGGCACGCCCGGGGAATTCGCCGACGTCGCGACGTTCCTGTGCAGCGAACGGGCCGCCTATGTCACGGGCTCCCAGATCCGGGTCGACGGAGGACTCATCGCCGGCCTGTGATCAGCCGGGCTGTCCACAAAGCACTGAGAGGAAACGCAACAAATGAGGCTAAAAGGAATGCGGGGAGTGGCGGCCGTGGCCGCGCTCCTCCTCACGGTCACCGCCTGCGGCGGGGGTGCGTCGAGCAGTTCGGGCGGCGCCAACGGCACCCTGGTGGTGGCCGAAACCGTGCCACCCCAGACGTTCGACCCGACCCAGTCGTCCCAGATCGCCACCATGTACGCGTGGCAACTGGTCTACAACGGACTCGTCCGGGTCGACAAACAGGGTCAGGTGCAACCGGATCTCGCGCTGTCGTGGACGATGAGCCCGGACGGCAGGTCCTACGACTTCACCCTCCGCCCGAACGCGAAGTTCTCCGACGGCAGCCCGGTCACAGCCGACGACGTGGTGTTCTCCTTCCAGCGGCTGCTCTCCGGCGGGCTGCCCTACGCGCAGGCCCGCTTCCCCAACCTGGCCTCGGTGACCAGGCTGGACGACACGCACGCGCGGTTCACCCTGACCAAGCCCGACGCCGGTTTCCTGCTCAACCTGGGTTCGCCCTTCCTCATCGGTTCGGCCGTGCTGAGCAAGAACTTCCTGTCGTCCCACAGCGCCAAGACCGACGTGCTGGGCGCCGGCCCGTTCAAGGTGGTGTCCTACACCCCCAACAACGAACTCGTGTTGCAGCGTAACGACAACTACTGGGACGCGGCGTCGGCGCCGAAGTACCAGAAGCTGGACATCAAGTACATGCCCGACCAGTCCGCGCAGGCCGCGGCGCTGCAGTCCAACCAGGTCGACCTGATCTTCCCCAGCGCGGAGAACACCCTGCAGCTGCAGAAGAACAGCCAGATCAAGATCGCCAGCACGCCCGGCACGAACACCATCCGGCTCAACGTCAACTCCGGCCGCAAGCCCTTCGACAACCCGGACGTGCGCCGGGCCATCTCGCTGGCCCTGAACCGGGAGGAGATCGTGCAGGGCGCCTTCCTCGGACAGGCCCAGCCCAGCGCCCAGCTCCCCCCGGCCACGGCGTGGAGCGTGCCCCTGGACCAGCTGGCCTACCAGAAGCGGGATGTCACGCAGGCCAAGGCGTTGCTGGCCCAGGCGGGTTACCCGAACGGCATCGACATCACGCTGGATCACCTTGCCGGGTACGGCACCTACCTCGACCGGTTCTCCGAACTGGTCAAGAGCGAACTCGCCGACGCCGGGATCCGGGTGACCATCCAGGCCAACCAGAACGCGGTGTGGCTGGACCACCAGAACAAGGCCAACTACGACATCCTCGACAACGTCTACGCCTTCACCGGTGACCCGATGTCGCTGCTCTCGCCCCGCCCCGGACGGCAGGGGCCGACCCCGCCGCAGATCACCGCGCTGATGAACGACGCGGCCGCCGGCGACCCGGCCGACTACGGCCAGAAGCTGCAGCAGCTGGAACGCATGGAGGACGACCTCGCGTTCCCCGACATCACCGTGGCCGCGCCGAACGCGCTGATCGCCTACGGACCGAAGGTCGGCTCGGCACAGCCCGATCCCACGCTCGCCCGGCAGTTCCTGGCCGCGGTCCTGCTCAAGTAGTCCACGGGCAGGACCCCTTGATGCCCATTCATAGCCCTTGATGCCCAGTCGACCCTTCTGGAAAGGAGGTGGATCCGGTGGCTCGGACACCAGCCGGTGACCCGCATCCGCGCCCGGAGCGCGACCCCGTCCTGTCCGTACGCGATCTCAACACCTGGTTCCACACCCCGCGCGGCGTCGTGCGGGCCGTGGCGGGGGTGTCCTTCGACGTCGGAGCGGGAGAAACCCTGGGCCTGGTCGGGGAATCCGGTTCGGGCAAGAGCGTCACGGCGATGTCCGTGCTGCGCCTGGTCGCCTCGCCCGGCCGGATCGAATCGGGCAGCATCCTCCTCGACGGGCAGGACGTGCTCGCGCTGGATCCCGAACGGCTGCGGCGCATGCGCGGATCCGGTGCGGGCATGGTGTTCCAGAACCCGATGACGGCGCTGAACCCGGCCTTCACCGTCGGCTGGCAGCTGACCGAGGCGCTGCGCGCCCACGGCGGTCCCGCCGGCCGGGCCGCGCACGCGCCGGTGGAGGCGGCGCTGGCCGGGGTCGGCATGCCCGATCCGGCGCGCCAGCGCGCCTCCCACCCGCACCAGATGTCCGGCGGCATGCGCCAGCGCGTGGTCATCGCCATGGGGATGATCAACGAACCGAAGCTGCTGATCGCCGACGAGCCCACGACGGCGCTGGACGTCACCATCCAGGCCCAGGTGCTCAAGCTGATGAAGCGGCTGACCGCGGAGCTGGGCACCGCGCTGCTGCTGATCACGCACAACATGGGCGTGATCGCGAAGATGTGTGACCGGGTGGCGGTCATGTACGCCGGGGAAATCGTCGAACAGGCGCCCGTCCGCGCGCTGTTCGCGGCCCCGCGCCACCCCTACACCGCCGGCCTGCTGCGCTCGATCCCGCGGGCCGACCAGGCCAGGGGCACGCTGCCCACGCTGCCGGGTTTCCCGCCGGACCTGGCCGATCCTCCGGCCGGCTGCCGCTTCGCGCCGCGTTGCGCCTTCGCCAGGGACAGCTGCCGGCGGACGCATCCGGAGCTGACCGAGGTTTCCGGCGGGCATCTGAGCCGGTGCCTGGTGACGCAGGAGACCGGCCGCCCGGTCGCCGAGCTCACGGCCGCGGAAGGGGTGTGAACGATGCCGAGTGAAGAAACCGGTGCGGGCGCTCCGTTGCTCGAAGTCACCGGACTGGTCAAGCATTTTCCGGTGCGGGACGCCGGGAAACACCGGCTCGTGCGGGCGGTGGACGGCGTCTCGCTCACCCTCGAAGCGGGCGAGACGCTCGGCGTCGTGGGCGAGTCCGGTTGCGGGAAGTCCACCGTGGCGCGGCTGATGGTCGGGCTGCTCAAGCCGACCGGTGGCACGGTGCGCGTGCGCGGTGGCGACATCTGGGCACGCGGCGCGGCGGGCACGCAGCGGCGGCGGAGCCTCCAGATGGTGTTCCAGAACCCGGCCGGTTCGATGAACCCGCGCCGCACGGTCGGCGCCGCCATCGAGGAACCGTTGCGGGCGCGGGGATTCACCGCCAACCGGGACCGGGTCGCCGAGTTGCTCTCGCTGGTCGGCCTGCAACCGGACCTGGCGAACCGGCTGCCCCACGAGATGTCCGGCGGCCAGCAGCAGCGCGCGTGCATCGCCCGCGCCCTGATCGCCGAGCCCGCGCTGGTCGTGCACGACGAGTCGGTCGCCTCGCTGGACATCTCGCTGCAGGCCCAGATCCTCAACCTGCTGGTCGATCTGCAGGACCGCCTCGGGGTGTCCTATCTGTTCATCAGCCACGATCTCGCGGCCGTGCAGGCGATCAGCCACCGGGTCGCGGTGATGTACCTGGGCGAGGTGGTCGAGACCGCGTCGGCGGAACAGTTCGCCGAATCGCTGCTGCACCCGTATTCGGTGGCGTTGCGGCGCGCGGCCCTGCTGCCGGATCCGGAGATCGAGCAGCGGCGTGGGGACATCGTGCTGACCGGCGATGTGCCCAGCCCGCTCGACCCGCCGAGCGGCTGCCGGTTCCGCACCCGGTGCCCGCTGGCGGAAAAACGGTGCGAAGTGGACAAACCCGTGCTGGCCGACGCCGGTGGCGGGCATCTGGTCGCTTGTCACTTCCCCGGCAAGGCGCTGCCGGGCGAAGGGAGGGAGAGCTGATGGCCCGGATAGTGCTGACCCGCCTGGCGAGCCTGGTCGCGGTGCTGCTGGTCGTGTCGATCCTGGTGTTCCTGCTCGGCTCGCTCATTCCGGGCGATCTGACCAGCGTCATCGTCGGCCAGGAGGGCGCGACCGCGGCCCAGTTCGCGGCCGTGAAGCACCAGCTCGGCCTCGACCAGCCGCTCTACCTCCAGTACCTGCACTGGCTCGGCGGCGCGCTGCACGGCGACTTCGGGACCTCCCCGATCACCGGGCGGCGGGTGTCCGCCGATCTGGCCCAGCAGATCCCGGTCTCGGCGGAGCTGGCCCTGTGGTGCCTGTTCTTTTCCACGCTGATCGGGGTACCGGCCGGCATCCTGGCCGCGGTGCACGCGAACCGGCGGGTGGACGTGGTCCTGCGCGCCAGCCTGCTGGTGGTGTTCTCGGTGCCGGTCTTCGTGATCGGGGTGCTGGTGCTGCTGATCGGCGCCAAGATCGCGCCGGAGCTGTTCCAGGTCAGCTACGTCTCCTGGCAGGACGATCCGGCCGGGCACCTGCGCTCGGAGATCATGCCGCTGCTGACGATCACCCTGCCGTTCGCGGCGATGACCATGCAGATGACCCGCAGCGCCACCCTGGAAGTCCTGCACGACCCGTACATCGTGACCGCCCGCGCGGTGGGTGTCCGGGTCCAGCGGATCCACTACCTGCACGCGCTGCGCAACGCGCTGCCCCCGATCATCACCTTCCTCGGCTTCCAGCTGGGCGTGATGCTCGGCGGGCTGATCGTGGTCGAGCAGCTGTTCAGCCTTCCCGGGCTGGGCCGGGGAATGCTCGACGCGATCAACAACCGCGACTATCCCGAGGTCACCGCGGCGACCATGGTGTTCGCGACGGTGTTCGTCGTGCTCAACGCGGCCATCGACCTGCTCTATCCCCTTCTCGATCCCCGCCAGAGGTCACGATGAGCACCGAGAATCCTCCCGCGCCGGTCCCGGCGAAGCACACCCGCTCCGGCACCTTCCGCCAGCTGCTGCGCCACCGGGCGGGCGCCGTCGCGCTGCTCGTGATCGCCGTGTTCGGCGTGCTGGCCGTGCTGGGTCCCTGGCTGGAGCCGGACGATCCGAACGTCGGCAACGTGGTCGACAGCCTGAGCGCACCGTCGGGCGCGCACTGGCTGGGCACCGACGACCTCGGCCGGGACGTGCTCAGCCGGGTCATCGACGGCGCCCACATCGCACTGGTGGTCGCCCTGCTGTCGGTGGCGATCGCGCTGGTGGCCGGCCTGGTGATCGGGGTCCTCGCCGGTTACCTCGGCGGGTTCACCGACACCGTGCTGACCCGCTCGCAGGACGTGCTCTTCGCCTTCCCGACCCTGCTGCTGGCGATCATCCTGGTGGCGGTGCTCGGGCCGGGGCTGATCAACGCCTCGCTGGCGATCGCGATCGTCTACATTCCCCGGTTCGCGCGCATCGCCCGGTCCACCACGCTGCAGATCAAGAACAGCGAGTACCTCGACGCGGCGCGGCTGGCCGGGGTCAGCCCGGTCGTGATGGTGCTCCGGCACGTGGTCCCGAACGTGCTGCCGTCGGTGATCGTGCTCGCGGCGCTGAGCATGTCGACCGCTCAGCTGGCCTACGCCTCGCTGGCCTTCCTCGGGCTCGGGGTCAGCCCGCCGCAGGCCGACTGGGGCAGCATGCTCTCCGAGGCGCGCAACTTCATCACCTCCGCGCCCTGGATGGTGTTGTGCCCGACGGTCGCGCTGGTCGCCCTGATGCTGGCGTTCAACGTCCTCGGCGACGCGATCCGCGACGTGCTCGACCCGCGCAGCGGCAAGGCCGGCTCGGCCTCGCTTCCGTCCGTCTGACCAGGAGTTCTCGGTGATTCGTGTTGTTCTGCACCCGTGGTATCCCACCGCGGTGGACACGGCGCTGCGCGCGCTGCCCGGGCTCGACGTTCTCCTCGCGGCCGACCAGGACGAGGTCGCGGCCGCGCTCGCCGACGGCGCGCAGGTCCTGGTGACCTCGTACTGGCGCGCGGACTTCCTGACCCCGTCGCTGCGCTGGATAGCCGGCACCGGCGCGGGTTTCGAGCAGTATCCGCTCGGCGATCTCGCCGCCCGCGGGATCCCGCTCACCACGGCCCACGGGGTGCATTCGGCGTGCGTGGCCGAGCACGCCTTCGCGCTGCTACTGGCCTGCACGCGCGGGATCGGCCGGTCCGTGCGGAACATGACGCGGCACCGGTGGGCGCCGCTGACCGGCGAGGAACTGGGCGGCAAACGGATGCTGGTCGTCGGGCTCGGCCTGATCGGGGAGGAGATCGCGCGTCGCGCCCTGGCGTGGGACATGACCGTCGCGGGGATCAAGCGCGACCCGTCGTCCTACCGGGGTGTCCTCGGCGATGTGCGGGATCCGGGCGCGCTGCCCGATCTGTGCGAGTGGGCCGACATCGTGGTCCTCGCGGCGCCGTCGACCGCCGAGACCCGCGGGCTCATCGGGGCGCGCGAGCTGGCCCTGCTCGGCCCGGGCTGGCTGGTGAACGTGGCGCGGGGCGCACTGGTCGACACCGAAGCGCTCTGCGCGGCCCTGCGCGACGGGGAGTTGCGCGGCGCCGGACTGGACGTCACCGATCCGGAACCGCTGCCGGCGGACTCTCCGCTCTGGGACGCCGAAAACGTGGTGATCTCCGCCCACGGAGCGGGCGACAGCCCCGGTTATGGGCCAAGGTGGGGAAGGCTGTTCGAGCGGAACCTGCGGGCCTTCACCGGCGAAGGCCCCTGGCACAACCGGGTGGGAGAACGATGACGAGGCTGATCATGCTGCCGCCGCAGGACGAGGTGACCAGGTCCTGGGCCACCGCGGTGTCCGAAGTGGACGGACTGGCGGTGGAGGTCGCGGAAACCCGCGCGCGGGCACGGGAGCTGCTGGGCGATGCCGACGCCGCGTTCGGCACGCTCGATCCGGACCTGCTCGCGGCGGCGCCCAGGCTGCGCTGGCTGCAGGCCCCGATGGCGGCGCCGCCCGCCGGGTACTTCTTCGACGAGCTGATCGCGCATCCGGTCGAGGTCACCAACTTCCGCGGCATCTACAACGACCACGTCGCCACGCACGCCGTCGCGCTGGTGCTGTCGCTGGCCCGCGACCTCCCCCGGTATGCGCGCCAGCAGGCGAAAGCGGACTGGACCCGGCATACCGCCGCTTCCGACATAGTGCACCTTCCGGAGGCGACGGCGGTCGTCGTCGGCGTCGGCGGCATCGGCGCGGCGATCGGCCGGATGCTGCACGCCTTCGGCGTCACCGTGCTCGGGGTCGACCCGCAGCGCCGCGAGGCACCCGAAGGAATCGCCTCGATGCACGCGCCCGCGGAACTGGACACGGTGCTGCCGCGGGCCGACATCGTGGTGCTGACCCTCCCGCACACGCCGGAGAGCGAAGGCCTGATCGACTCCGCGCGCCTCGCGCTGCTGCCCCCGCACAGCCTGCTGGTCAACATCGGGCGCGGGCCCACGGTCTCGCTCGACGCGGTGTGCGCGGCGCTGGACGCCGGGCGCCTCGGCGGCGTGGGACTGGACGTGTTCTCCACGGAGCCGCTCCCCGCCGCCCATCCCCTGTGGCGGCAGCCGAAGGCGATCGTCACCCCGCACGTCGCGGTGGTCGGGCCCTACCTCGACGAGCGGCGGCTGAACGTGTTCCGCACCAACGCCGAACGGTTCGTCTCCGGTGAGCCACTGGTCAATGTCGTGAACAAGCAGCTGTGGTACTGAAAACCGCTGGTGAGGAGAAGTCGTGAGAATTGCGGCCATTGCCCGTGAATCGAGGGAACGTCCGGTCCTGGTGGACGCCGGGCGCGGTGTCGTCCCGGTCGACGCGGTGCTCCCCGGGTTCGCCGGCGACGCCATGGACCTGCTCGACGCCGACACCTTCCAGGCCGCGGTCGCGGCGGCCGCGGAAGCCGCCGACGAGAAGTTCCTCGACCCGGCGGGCGTCACCTTCGTCGCGCCCTACCGGTCCCCCCGCAAGATCTGGGGCATCGGGCTGAACTACGTGGCGCACGCGGGTGATCTGTCCGAATCGGTGCCGACCGAGCCGGCCTCCTTCATCAAGGGCGACCACACCATCATCGGACCGGGCGAGCCGATCGTCCTGCCCGGACAGAGCAAGCGCGTCACCGCCGAGGCCGAGATCGGCCTGGTGATCGGCAAGTACTGCCGCGACGTCAGCGAGGCCGAGGCGCTCGATCACGTCTTCGGCGTGGTGACGATCCTGGACCAGACCGCCGAGGACATCCTGCAGCGCAACCCGCGCTTTCTCACCCGGTCCAAGAACTTCCCCGGCTTCTTCTCCTTCGGCCCCGAGATCGTCCCGCTCGCCGAGGTGCGCGCGAAGTTCCCCGCGCTCGGCGAGATCGAGGTGCAGACCGTCCACAATGGAATCGTGCACCGCCGGAACACGGTGTCGAACATGGCCTTCTCCCCGGAGTTCCTGGTGAGCTTCCACAGCGCGGTGATGCCGCTGTTCCCCGGTGACGTCATCTCGACCGGAACGCCGGGCGCGGTGGTGATCTCCGGCGGAGACATCGTGGAATGTCGTATCCCCGGCATAGGCTCGTTGCGCAACCCCGTTGCAGAGCAGGAAGGCTGACGAATGCACACCGAGGGCCTCGGCAAGACCGTCCTGGACCACCGCTACAAGGGTATCCCGCTGGGCGTGGAGCTCCCGCTGTCCGAACTGGGCGACCAGGGCTGGAACGTCGCGCGCGGCGACCTCTCCCTCCCGGTGACCACCCTGCGGGCGGAAGCGCTGGCGCACAACATCGCCACCTTCGCCGAGTACTGCCGCCGCCATGGCGCCGAACTCGCGCCGCACGGCAAGACCACGATGAGCCCGCAGCTGTTCCAGCGGCAGCTCGAAGCCGGGGCGTGGGCGATCACCGCCGCCACCCCGGGCCAGGTCCGGATCATGCGCGAGTTCGGCGTGCCGCGCGTGCTGGTCGCCAACGAGGTGGTCGAACCATCGGCGCTGCGCTGGATCGGCGGGCAGCTGGAGGCCGACCCCGGCTTCGAGTTCCTGTGTCTGGTGGACGCCGTCGCCACGGTGGAGCTGATGGACACCGCGCTGCGCGGGGTGCTCTCGACACGGCGGCTGCCGGTGCTGCTGGAACTCGGCGTGCCCGGCGGGCGCACCGGTGTGCGCACCCACGAGGACGCACTGGCGGTCGCGCGGGCGGTGCACGCGTCGAGCACGCTGGAGCTGGCCGGGGTGGAGACCTACGAGGGCCTGGCCGCCTCGGCGGCCACCCCGGCGGAGCTGACCGCCGTGGACGGCCTGCTCGGCCGGGTCCGGGCGGCGGTGACCGACATCGCGGCGGCGGGCCTGTTCGCCCCCGGCGACGTCGTGGTCACCGCTGGCGGAAGCATCCACTTCGACCGCGTCGTCGCGTGCCTCTCCGACTGGGCGGACTCGCCGGTCACGCCGAAGCTGGTGCTGCGCAGCGGCTGCTACGTCTCACACGATGCGGGCCGCTACCACCAGCTGTCACCCCTGGACGGCCGCCGGAGCGCGGACGAACCACTCGAACTGCGCAACGCCCTGGAATCCTGGGCGGTCGTGCTGTCGCGGCCGGAGCCCGGACTGGTGATCGCCGGGGCCGGCAAGCGCGACCTGCCTTACGACGTCGAGCCGCCGATTCCCCTGCGGGTGCATCGCCGAAACGGCGACGCCGCTTCGGAAGCGCCGGAAGTGGTGGACCTGGCGGGCGCCACCGTCACCAAGCTCATGGACCAGCACGCCTTCCTCACCGTCGACCCCGCGGTGCCGATCGCGGCCGGGGACATCATCGTCTTCGGGCTGTCCCATCCCTGTGCCGCGTTCGACAAGGCGCCCCTGCTGCCGTTGATCGACGACGACTACACGGTCGTCGACGGCGTCATCACCTTCTTCTAGCGGGTTCCTGTTCCGGAAAACGCGTTCCCGACCACCAAGGAGTTCCCGATGACTCGTATCGCCGGTACCGTTCCCCACGGCCCGAAACCGGGCGGCCCCTACTCGACCAGCGTCCGCATCGGCTCGTTCGTCGCCATCGCCGGGCAGTGCGGCTACCTGCCGGACCGGTCCCTGGCCGACGGGCTCGCCGCGCAGACCCGGCTGACCATGGAAAACCTCCGCGACGCGCTGGAAGCCGGCGGCGCCACCCTGGACGATGTCATCTCGGTGAACGCCTACCTCGTCGACACCGAGGATTTCGCCGGGTTCAACGAGGTGTACGCGGAGTTCTTCGCCGATCCCGCGCCCGCCCGCACCACCATCTACTGTGGACTGCGCCCGGGCGTGCTGGTCGAGGTGAGCGCGATCGCGGTGACCGTCGATGAGTGACCTGATCTTCCGCGGCGCCACCGTGATCGACGGCACCGGCGCGGCGGGGTTCACGGCCGACGTGTCGGTGGTGGACGGCCACATCGACGAGGTGGGCGCGCTCGGCGGCGCGTCCGCCACCACCGTCGTCGACGCGCGCGGGCTCGTCCTGAGCCCCGGTTTCATCGATCTGCACACGCATTCGGACTTCACCCTCACCAGGTTCCCGCGTGCCCTGACGATGACGGCCCAGGGCGTCACCACCCAGTTGACCGGCAACTGCGGATTCTCCCCGTTCCCGGTGCTGCCGCACCGGAGCGAGCTGCTGCGCGAGTACAGCGGGTTCCTCGACGCCGGGTTGCCGTGGGGAACCTGGCATACCGCGGCGGAGTTCCTCGCGATCCTGGACGGGCTGCCGCTGTCCGGCAACGTGGCCTGCCAGGTCGGACACGGCAGTGTCCGGATGGCGGCGATGGGGTTCGACACCGGCGAACCGGCGCCGGACCAACTCGACGCGATGTCCGCTCATGTCGCCGACGCGATGGCGGCGGGCGCGTTCGGGATCTCCAGCGGGCTCACCTACGCGCCGGCCAGCGCGGCCACCACGGACGAGCTGGTCGCGGTGGCGAAGGCGGCGGCCGAGGCGGGCGGCTTCTACTCGACCCACATCCGCAGCGAGGCCACCACCCTCGTGGAGGCGGTCACGGAAGCCCTCGACGTCGGGCGCCGCGCCGGGCTGCCGGTGCAGATCAGCCACCACAAGGTGATGGGACGCGCCAACTGGCCCAAGGTGACCGAGACGCTCGCGCTGGTCGACGCGGCCTCGGCCGCGGGGCTGGACGTCGGCCTGGACCAGTACCCCTACACCGCGGGCAGCACCGGCCTGGCGGTCGTGCTCCCGCGGTGGGCGCTGGTCGGCGGCGTCGCGAAGATGCGGGAACGCCTGGCGGATCCGGCACAGCGCGCCGCGATCCGCGCGGAGATCGCCGCCCAGCGGCCCGAGGACCTGCGGGCCGGGCTGCGCGTGTTCGAACCGGACACGGTGGTGATCGCCGAAGCGCCGGACGGACCGCTGACCGCTTACGTCGGACTGACGCTCACCGAGGTGGCCCGCGCCCGCGGCCAGGATCCGGTGGACACCGCGCTCGACCTGCTCGCGGAGGCGGGCGGGGAGATCCTCACGATCGTGCACGGGCAGTCCGAGGAAAACCTGCGCCGCATCATGCGCCACCCGCTCACCGCGATCGCCAGCGACGGCTGGACCCTGAGCCCCGAAGCCGGCGGCCGGCCGCATCCCCGCAGTTACGGGACCTACGCGCGGGTGCTGGGCCGGTACGTGCGGGAGGAGGGAGTACTCGGCCTCGAAGAGGCCGTGCGCAAGATGACGTCCCTGCCCGCGCGGCGTCTCGGACTGACCGACCGGGGCGTGCTCCGGCCGGGCGCGGCGGCCGACCTGGTCCTGTTCGACCCGGCGTCGGTCACCGACAACGCCACCTTCGCCGACCCGCACCGCTTCTGCGACGGCGTGCGCACCGTGGTGGTGAACGGCGTCATCGTGGTGTCCGACGGCGAGGACACCGGTGCCGTGGCGGGGACGGTACTCCGCCGACCCGGGAAGGGCGCCGCATGAAAGCCTCGCTGTTCGTCTTCGGCACCGATCTGGTGCACGAGGGCTACGACACGGTACTGGGCAACCTCGCCGACCGCGCCGGGGTCCAGGCGGTCTCGTTGTCCGCGACGTACCACAACGCGCGTGACGTCTTCCCGCACAACCCGAAACACCGGGTGTATCGCCATGAAGGCGACATCGCCTGGTTCGTTCCCCGGCCGGCCACGTACCCGGCCGGGATGGTGCCCCCACTGGCCGAGGACGCGGACGGCGTCGACGTGCTCGCCGAACTGGGGCGCCGGGCGCCGCGGCGCGGCCTGGAAGTGCAGGCCTGGACCATCTTCACGCACAATTCCCGCGTCGGAGCGACCAACCCGGACTGCACCGTGCGCAACGTCTACGGCGACACGTCGCGCGGCGACCTGTGCCCGGCCAACCCGAAAGTACGGGAGTACTTCCTCGCGCTGGCCGCGGACATCTGCCGCTACCCCGTCACCCGCCTGCTCGCGGAGTGCCTGCACTATCGGCCGTTCGAGCACGGCGAGCACCACGAGCGGTACCTGATCGACCTGCCCGCCGCCGCGCGCACGCTGCTCGGCCTGTGCTTCTGCCCGCACTGCCGGCACGCGGGCGCGGCGGCCGGGGTCGACGTCGACGGGCTGGCCGCGGGCATCCGGCAGGCGCTGGAACCGGTGTGGGCGGGCGCGGCCATGCCCGCGCTGGAACCGGCGGCGGCCAGGGAACTGGACGGCTACCTCACCGCGCGCGAGACCACGGTGGCGAACGTGACCAAGGACGTCCGAGCGGTCGTGTCCGCGGCCGGCGTCGAACTCGGTTTCATCGACCACGCGGGCGCGATGGCCCAGGTCATGACCGGCACCCCCGCGGACGAATCGCCCCTGGTACCGGCGAGAAAACTGGGCGTGGCCCCGGACCGCGTCGCCGCCGAGGCCGACGAACTGGCCGTACTCGGCTACGCCGCCACCCCGGAACGGGTCGCGTCGATGCTGACCGCCTACCGCGACAAGATCGGCCGGACCCCGCTGGCCGTCGCACTGCGACCGCTGCTGCCCGACTGCGCCACACCCGGCAACCTGGCGGCGAAAGTGAAGGCGGTCAAGGACTCCGGTGCCCACCGGGTCGACTTCTACCACTACGCCATGGCGCCACTCGACCGGCTCGATTGGATCGCCGCCGCCCTGACGACCTGACCGCCGGCGCTACGACGCCATCCGAGGTCGCCGCCCGGCTCGCGATGATCATCCCCTGACGAGTGTCACGATGGAACCGATCACCGCCGGGATGCCCGCGAAGAGGAAAAGGTAGTAACCAACGGACGCGGTGTCGATCGCGCCCATCCCGCTGATCAGCACACACGCCGCCCCGGCGGCCATGACGAGGGACAGCACCAGTGACACGGCACCGAGAAGTCGCCGGCCTCGCATCGGAATCACCGAGACACCACCGAGCAGGACGACCAGCGCGCCGTCGATGAGCACCGCGGCGATGCCGGCCTCCACCAACGTGGCGTCGCCCGATACCGTGCTCACCTGCCTGGCGAGGCCGGCGATGTCCCCGCCGGTCACGCTGTAGCCCGCGGTGGAAAACCACGGCAGAAAGTACTGCAGCACACCGGCCAGTCCCCCGATTACCAGCAGGGTCACGGCCACCGGGTTCGGGCGGGTCAGGGGCTTGGGACGCTTCGCCGGTCCGGCTCCCTTCCGCCGAGCCGCGGAACGCTGCCGAACGGACGGCCCGGTTTTGCCCGGCGTGTGCTCGCCCGCACCGGCGTCACCGTCGCCCTCGACACCGTCGACCACAGCCGCACCCAGCAAGGCCTCGAGAGCCGTCGGCTCCGCGGCGGTGTCCCCCGCCGAGACCGCGGAAGTCTCGGAAGTCGCCGTCTCCGCGACGGCCTCACCCGCGGCACGAGCGCCGTCGTCGCCGCCGGCTCCCGCCGTGTCAGAGGTGTGGGGGCCAGTGGGCGCACCGTCGGTGTGCCCGTGTGGCTGCTGCCGGCCTGGAGAACTCACGCCGTCGCCCTTTCCGTTATGTGGAACCCGAATCAAGCGGGATAGAGTACCTCCTGCCGTGCCGACCGCAGGGCACCAGGCCCACCGGCCGGTCCCCCAGGATTGTGCGGGCCGACCGTCTCGCGGACCGTCACCGGGCCCCCGGTTCGCCGCGGCAAGGGAGCGTAGTGCGGGCTCAGCTCGACCGAAGCCGGTAGCGGCGTTCGGCGTAGGCGAGATCGTCGCGCCAGAGCCGGGCGGCCGCGCGGCGCATCAGGGGACGCAACGCCGGGGCAGCCGCGCGCGCGAGGGCGAACCCCGGCCGGTCCGAGCCGGCGATCACCGCCTCGATCACCGCGGTGCGCGGCCGGCCGTCGGTGCCGCGCCCCAGCGGCGTCGCGTGCGTCTCCACCACGCTGCCGATGCCCTCGCCCTCGACGATCCGCATCACCACGGTGCGCGGCTCCGGGCAGCTGAACTCGGCCCGCACCGGAACGCCGAAACGGGGGGCCACCCGGAACGTGACGGACACTTCGAACCTGTCGTCCCGCTCGGTCACCTCGACTTCGCGCGGCGCGCTCAGCACGGCGAGCCGGGTGAACGAATACGGGTGGAACCACGCGCCGTGCCACGGATCGAGCCGGTTGGCGACGATGTCGGCCGGTTCGCACACCCCGATCACGGTGGTCACCGCGCCGACGCTGGACGCCGGCGGCGGCCTGCCGGGCACCACCGGCGCGTCCAGTGGCTCCTCACCGCCCAGAGTGTCCAACCGAACCCACACCAGCACCCCGTCCTCGTGGGTGGGAAGCCTCCGCCACCCTTGACCGCCGTCGCGGCCCAGGCGCAGACCGTGCCACCGACACACCAGCGCCCCACCGTCCACACCGGCCTGTGCCAGGGGCGCGCCGAGATGCGGGCAGGCTCCCGGACCGGCGAGCACCCGCCCGTCGACGTCCCGCCAGGCCACCACCTCGATTCCGCCCACGGTGACCCCGAACGGCCGATCCGCGCGGATGTCCGCGCCGGCGGCGACCACGAACCAGTTCCCGGACGGCCGCGATTCGGCACGCTTGAGCGCCGCGTCGATCAGCGCGGGCCGCGCGTCGGCGTAGGTGGGCCGTTGCGTCCCCCACCGCGTGCCCGACACCGGCCGAACCGGCCATCTCCCCGGCCATCTCCCCGGCCACCGCGACAGTCCGGTCCCGCCCCTCATGATCGGCGCACCGCCGCCGCGGCCAGCCGGCGCAGTGGCGCGCTGCGGCCACGGGTCGGCACGCTGTGCAGGATGTGCCCGGCCAACCCCCACCGGGCCAGCAGGCAGTTCGCCGCGTGCCAGCCCGTGCTCGCGGCCCGTTCCATCAGCGCCACGGGCAGATCGAGGCGGATGCCGTCACCGGCGAGCACCAGTCCGTCGAACGGGGTCCGCACCTTCGGACGAGTGGCGAAATCGCCGACTCCGAAGCGCGGGCAGTCGGCGTGCAGGCGCACGGATTCGGTCACGATCCGCGCGGAAGCGGTTTCCGGGTAGAGCGCGTGGAGTCGGAGGAGCAATCGCCGCCGCAGGTCGGGGAGCCGCCCGGCCCCGGTGCCGTCCGGCAGCGCATAGCCGTGCAGCTCGACGACCGTGCCGTGATGGCGGTCGGCCCAGTCCCGTGCCTCGCGCTCGTAGCGGTCCAGCACGCTGATGTTGTCGAGCGGAGCAAGGCCCCCGGTCGCCAGGAAAGCGGGCCGGTGCGCGGCCACCGGGCGGTCCAGCCAAAGCCGGTGCACCACGAATGGAGGCGCTGAGCGCAGCGCGTCCACGCGGGCCCGCCATTCCTGGTCCGCGAGGTCGGGGGACGCCGCGACGATTCGGCGCAACCCGGCCACCTCGGTGGCCAGCACCACCCCGTCGGCCTCGACGCGCTCGCCCGTCGCGTCGTGCACCCGGAAGTCCCGCGCCCCACCGGTGTCCACTTCGGTCACCTCCACACTGGTGCGGAAGAACACGCCCCGCCGGGACAGGTAGGCGCGCAGCGGCGCCCAAAGGGCGGTGTCGAAGCTCGCCGACGGCACGTCGAACACCAGTCCTTCGCTGGAACCGACGAAGTAGAGGTGGAACATGACGGCCAGCTCGGCCGCCGACAACTCGCTGGGCCTGCTGAAGAAACTGCGGGAAAACACCTCGAACGCCAGCTGCCGCGCCGCCGCGGGAAAGTTGATGGCGCGCAGGAAGGTTTCCGCGTCGACGCCGTCCAGCCGGGTGTAGATGTCCGGCACGGAGACCGACGCGAGCGGCGCCGCGGCACGCGCGTCGAGGGCGAACAGATCCCGCACGCGGAACGTGGGGCTGCGCAGGGCGAACGCGAGCGCGTTCCACGGGGGTGTGCGGACAAGCCCGCGGAAGCCGTCCTGCCTGCCGCTGGAGTCGACCAGCGGATAGTCCGGCAGCGCGACCAGCCGGTCCAGGCCGGGATCGGTGCGCCGCAGCAGCGCGCGCAGGTTGTAGTACTGCCGGAAGAACGCGTGGAAACCACGGCTCATGGGGAGTTTTTCGCCCGTTCCCCGCGGCGTCTCGGTCCAGCTTCCGACGCGGCCGCCGAGGTGTTCCGCACGTTCGATCACGGTGACCGGCACGCCCCGTTCGGCCAGTCCGGTGGCCGCGGCGAGACCGGCGATGCCGGCGCCCACCACCACCGCGCGGGGCCGGTCGGCCGTCCGTGGATACACCGAGACGGCATCCGGCGCGCCATCCGGTGCCCGGTGGGCGACGATGCGCCGGTCCCGGCCGACCGCGGGGCTCACCGGTCCCCCTCTGCCGGCCTCAGCGCCACGCGCATGTGCACCGGGCCCGCCCCTCTCACGTCCGCTCTCCCCTCCGGCGCCCCAGCCACTGCCAGGCCAGCAGGGTCGCGGTGACCAGGGAGAAGCCGAACAGGAAGTCCTCGACCGGGATGTCCCACGGCCAGCGTGCCCCGCTGAGCTGCGCGGGGTCGTAGCGCACGATGGGCGCGCTGAGCTTGGTCAGCCAGCCGTCGACCGGGATCTGGAGACCGAGCACGATGAGCATGGCGAGCCAGTATCCGGGCCGCCGGAACAACCCGGTGTGCAGGAACATCAGCTCCCCCACGCACACCACGGCGACGGACAGCACGGCCGGCAGGGTGTAACCGAGCCCGGTCACCGGTGTGCACCGGCCGGCCGCCGCGCCCGCCACCGGGCGAGCAGGTCCTCCACGGCGGCGAAGGTGAGCACCCCGCAAACCGGGATCACCAGGAAGAACGCCAGTTCCTCCAGTGGAATCCGCGGCGGCAGCCGCACACCCGTGACGTAACGGGGGTTGTAGGTCCAGACCCCGCCCGCGACTGCGATGGCATCCCAGGCCAGGAACACCGCGGCGACCGGCAGGACCGCGCGGGCCAGCCGCGCCGGCTGCCGGTACACCCCGGCGCCGAGTGGTTCCAGTGGCGCGGTGAGCGCGAGGCAGGCCGCCAGCAGGATCAGGTACTGCCATCTGTCCATTGCGGACACTCCCGGTGGTCGGTCCGGCCCGCTCGCCGTGCCCACAGCGCGTGCGCCCAGGCCGCGATCGCGACCTGGGCCCGCCGGGCCCGGCGCACCCTCGCCCGGTGGGCGAAAACGGCGAAGTCGCTGTCCTCGATGCGGTCCAGAATCTCCCGGTACAGCACGAGCGCGGTGGCCACGCACGGCCGCGAAGCCGGCTGCAGCAGCGGCACGCCTTTCGCGGCGAACCGGTAGATCGCCCGGGTGGTCGCGTGTTGGTCGGCGAGCGCCGCCCGTACCTTCGGGTCGGTGCGTTCGGCGCGCCGGCACCATGCCAGCAGTTCCCGGTCGACGCCGAACGCGGCCAACTCGTCGGCCGGCAGGTAGACCCGTCCCCGATCCAGGTCCTCGGCCACGTCGCGGAGAAAGTTGGTCAGCTGGAACGCCTTGCCGAGCGCGGCGGCATACGGCGCGGCGTCCGCCCGGGGGCCCACCGTGCCCAGCACGGGCAGCATCTGCAGCCCGATCGCCTCGGCGGAGCCGCGCATGTAGGCGTCCAGCGCTGCCCGGTCGGGATAGCTGGTGACCGTGAGGTCCTTGCGCATGGCGGCGAGGAAATCTTCGAACAGCGCCCGCTCGATGTGGTAGCGGGCCGCGGTGTGGACCACGGCGGCCAGCACCGGATGGTCGCTGTGCCCCCGGTCGAGCCCGGCGAACAACGCGTCGGCGAGCTCGCCCAGCCGAGCGGCGACCTGCTCGACGGTCGTGCCGCGTGGCGGGGAGTCCACGATGTCGTCGGCCCACCGCGCGAAGCCGTAGAGCGCGTGCACGGCGGGCCGCTGCGGGCGGGACAGCAGCTTGGTCGCCAGGTAGTACGTCCGCCCGTGCCGCGCGTTGAGCCGGGCACACCGACGGTAGGCGGCGCGCAGCCGGGGATCCGCGTCGAGTTCGGTACCGAAGGTGTGGGCTCCCACACCGGGATGTCTACTCGCGCACCGTCACCTGGCACGCCGCGTGACGACGTGATCTGCCGGTTGCGCGGACTACTCGCGTGCGCGCCGTCGTGCCGCCGACATGGCCGGCGCGACCTGCCGGGCGAAGGCACGCAGACTGAACAGCGCCTCGTCGAACGTCATGTCCCCGAAGAAGACCGACATCTCGAAATAGTTCACGCCGGATGATTCGACCTGGTGAACGAGCAGGTCACGCACCGTCTCCACGGTGCCGACATAGGCGGTTCCGTTCGCCAGCGCCGCGTCGGTCGCGAACACCGTGTCCACCCGGTGATCTCCGTGGCGGTGCCACAAATGCGTGACGCGCGCGCAGAACAGGTCGTTGGCGTGGCCGAAGATGTCCCGGGCCTGCTCTTCGCTCGGCGCGATCACGACGCTGCCCGCGACACCCACCCGTGGGACGGCGACGTGACCGTTGAGGCGCCCGTCCTCGTGCCGGTGCCGCTCCCACGCATCCCGATAGGTCCGGACCGTTTCCACGACCGCGCCGCCGTTCCACCGGGTGACGAAGTTGATGGCGTGCCGGCCCGCCCACTCGGCCGTCCCCGCGCTGCCCGAGGCATACCACAGGGGCGGATACGGCCGCTGAACCGGCAGTACGGACAGTTCCGCGTCGTAGGAGCGCAACAAGCGCCCTTCGTGATGGAATCTCCCCGTGCGCAGCGCCGCGGTCACCGCCTCCAGCGCTTCGGCGTAGATCGGCTTGGCCTGGGCGGGATCGACCCCGAAGGTCGCCAGTTCGTATGGGCTCACGCCGGAACCGACACCGAAGTCGATCCGGCCGCCGGTGAGCTGGTCCAGCGTGCCGATCTCCTCCGCCAGGCGAAACGGATCATGCTGGGGCAGCACGTTGACCAGCGCGCCGAGGCGCATCCGGGTGGTGCGCTGGCTCAGCGCCGCGAGGAACAGGTTCGGCGACGGGCACACCGACAACGGGGTGCCGTGATGCTCGGTCACGTGGTAGTGCCCGATCCCCAGCCGCTCGGCCTCCGCGGCGAACCGCAACCGCGTCGCCAGCAGCTCCGCCGGGGTGGTCCGGCCCAGATCGAAGGAGTCGAAGATCCCGAACTCCACCGGCGCCGGTGACTCGGTCGACCCCGCTGACTCCGCTGACTCTGCCGACTGCGCTGACTTCAGTGTCACCGTGGCTCCTCTCGGTCCGGCGCTAGGCCGCCGTTCCCCAGCCTCGCAACGGTTCCCGGCTTCGATCAAGGGGAAACTCACTGGGCGGCAAGGATTCGCGCGAGCGGCCCACCGGATGCAAGGGCCGCGGACCGGAGGACTCAGCGACCGGACGGGAGGACACGGCAACCGGACAGGGGGACACGCCAACCGGACCGGAGGACACGCCGACCGCACGGGAGGACACGCGGACTGGACGGGGGGACTTGGGAGTCCTCAGTGGACGTTCGGCGGGGGGATCAGGCGGGGCCCGTGGTCGAGGCGCGGACCATCAGCTCGGGGGCCAGGCGCTGCGACTCCACCTGCTCACCCCGCATCAGGCGGACCAGGAGGTGCAGGCCGCGGCGTCCCATCTCGCGCATCGGCGAGCGGACGGTGGTCAGCGGCACCGGGAGTTCGGCGGCCAGCGGGGTGTCGTTGAACCCGACCACCGCGATGTCGGTGCCGATCTGCAGGCCGTGGTCGCGGGCCGCGCCGATCGCGCCGATCGCGGCGAAGTCGTTGACCGCGAAGATCGCGGACGGGATGGACCGGCCCGCCAGCAACCGTTCCGCGCCGACCCGGCCGCCCGGGGCGTCGAAGGGGCTGTGCACGATCTTCTCCGGCGGGATCTCGATACCGGCGTCGGCATAGGTGTCGACGAATCCCGCGGTGCGGTCGATCCCGGTGCTCGCGTAGGGCTCGCCGGCGAGGACGGCGACCTCGCGATGTCCCAGCGACAGCAGGTGTTCGGCGGCGAGACGGCCACCCTGGTAGTCGTCGCAGGTGACCGCGGGATGCGTGCCCGCGTGCCGGCTGACCAGCACGAACGGCACACCGCGGGCGGCGATCCCGGCCAGGAAGGCGGCGTCGGCGTAGGCGTCGCCGAAGATCAGCCCGTCCACCCGGCGACCGAGCACCATCTCGGTGCGGGCCCGCTGCACCTCGGGGACATCGCGCGTGTTGGTGACGAAGGTGGACAGGCCGTGCTCGGCCGCGGCCTCCTCGATGCCCTCGTAGATGGTGGCCAGCACGATGTCCGACAGCCGCGGCACCAGCACGCCGACCAGGTTGCTGCGCCGGGTCCGCAGGCTCGTGGCGTGCGGGTTGGGCTGATAGCCGAGTTCGTCGGCGAGCTTGCGGATACGCTCGACGGTCGCGCCGGACGCGGCACGCAGGCTTTCGTCCGGTTTGGCGTGCAGCACGCGCGAAACCGTCGAGACATGCAGGCCCAACCGGTCCGCGAGGGTGCGCAGCGTGACCGGCGAAGTGTTCTCCGTATTCACTTTCGCCACGACCCTTCGAATTTTCCTGGTCTTTCGCGAGCGTAACAGCGCGTTAATTGACCTCGGCACTCCATCGCGTGCATGATACCCAAACGTTTGGGCCAAACGATTGTGCCGCCGCGGGCACCGAGTGCCCTGACGCATGATCGAGCACCACGACGGCCACGAAGACGTGACCTGGTCCCCGTTCGACCCACTTCAGTCGGTTTCCGCGCATTTCAGTGTGTTTCAGTGTGTTTCAGTGTGTTTCAGTGTGTTTCCCCCCAGTTTCACCGAGCCCGCCCAGTTCTGCCGAGTCCACCGAGTCCGCCCAGTTCTGTCGAGTCCGCCGAGATCGCCGAGATCGCCGGCGCGCTTCCCCGTTTCCTGAGCCATTCCGTTTCCGGAGAAGGGCACCTTCATGTCCACAGCGCCTCTCGCGAGCCCCCGCGCCCTACCCCGCGTCGGGGTCAAGGCCACCCGCAAGGCGACGGTCATCGCGTTCTTCGCGTGGCTGTTCGCCGTCTACGACTACATCCTGTTCGGCACTCTGCTACCCGAGATCGCGAAGTACTTCGGGTGGAGCGAATCCACCGCGTCGCTGGTGTCCACGCTGGTCTCCGTCGGGACGGCGGTCGTCGCGCTCGCGGTGGGCCCGGTCGTGGACCGGATCGGACGGCGCAAGGGCATGATCCTCACGGTGTCCGGCACCGCGGCCGCGTCCGCGCTGAGCGCCGTCACCCCGGGCGCCGGTTACCTGATCGGTGTCCGGGCCTTCGGCGGGCTCGGCCTGTCCGAGCAAGCGGTGAACGCCACCTACCTCAACGAGATCTACGCGGTCACCGAGGACGAGAAGATCAAGAAGCGGCGCGGTTTCGTGTACAGCATGGTGCAGGGCGGCTGGCCGCTCGGCGTGCTGGTCGCCTCCGCGTTCGTCGCGATCTTCCTGCCGCTGGTCGGCTGGCGCGGGTGCTTCCTCATCGCGGTGTTCCCCGCGGTCGTGATCGCGCTGACCCGCCGCGGGCTGAAGGAAAGCCCGCAGTTCGAGATCGAACTCCGCCTGCGCGCGCTGCGCAAACAGGGCAAGGCCGAGGAGGCCGCCGCACTGGCGCGCGAATACGGAATCGACGACACACCCGCCGCCCCGCTGGCGGCGATCTTCCGCGGCCGGGCGCTGCGCAACACCCTCGTCCTCGGCCTTGCGTGGCTGGTGAACTGGTTCGGGATCCAGATATTCAGCGTGCTCGGCACCACCGTGCTGACCGCCGGCAAGGGCGTCAGCTTCACCGGCTCCCTGATCATGCTCATCGTGATCAACGCGGTCGGCTACCTCGGGTACCTGTTCCACGGCTGGGCCGGCGACCGGTTCGGCCGCCGCACCATGATCGCGGTGGGCTGGATGATCTCCGCGGTGCTGTTCGCGCTCACCCTCACCGTCGCGAGCGGCACCTTCACGGTGGTCACGCTGTACTCGTTCGGCATGTTCTTCCTGATCGGCCCGTATGCGGCGCTGCTGTTCTACATGGGTGAGTGCTACGACACGCGCTGTCGCGCGACCGGCACGTCCTTCCTGAACGCGCTTTCCCAGCCGGGCGCCATCCTGGCCGGTGTGCTGGCGACCACGATGCTGTCATCGGGATCGAGCTGGAACACCGTGGCGCTCGTGGTCGGTGCGCTCGGCACCTTCGTGTCGGGGCTGATCATGTTCGGGGCACGCAAGGTCGAGGTCCTGGAAGGCTGACCACGGACGAAGTAGCGGTCGGCCGCCCACCGCGCCCGGGAAACCGCGCCGGTGAGCCGGTTTCCGACCTCGGCGGAATCCGCGCGCGCGGCCGGGCCGGCTAGGGTCGGGGGCGGGCTCGGCGTCGGGGGTGCCCGCCTGACCGGCGATCGGAGAGGAAAGCAGTGGCGTCATTCGAGTCGTCCACGGTGGTCGCGCACGCGGGGAACACCCGGCTCCGGCGACCTGCTGTGGTGCGCACGGTGTCGGCGGTGGGCACGGCGTTCGTGGTCAACGCGGTGTCTTCCCGGCAGCGTGACCGCTGATGTGCGGCGCGTGCGCGGAGCGGGGCGGCCTCGACTGGGCTCGGCCGTTCGTCGCGGGGCTGCCCGCGCGGGGCGCGGTCGCGGCGGCCGTGAAGGCCTTTGCCCGGCCCGGCCTGCGGGTCACGGTGCGCGGCGGAGGGTGGCTGGTTTCGGCCCCCACCGGGCGCACCTTCGCCTGCGCGGCGCTGACCGAGCTGATCGACGCGGCGCGGCCGTGGTTGACCGGAGCCGATGAGTTCGTGCCACGGGGCTCGGGCACGCTCACGGTTCCCGGACCGGACGCGCGCCACCCGGTCCGAATCCGGATCGACCCGGCCGCGCCGCCCCGCTCCCTCGCCGAAGGCTGGGATGTCGTGGTGCCCGGCGCCGACGAGGCGCACCACGTGCTGACCCAACTGGCGAACCCGCCCTGGTCGCTACGGTGCTACCTGGCCGAATTCCCCCTCGGGAGCACGGACGACGACCCCCGCGCCACCAAGCCCGAAAACCAGCCGCCCCGCACCCGCACACCGACCAGCACGCGGCCCGGCGCACCGACCGTCGTCGACGGCGGCAGTGCGGATTGCGCCGCGGATCTGCTGGTATGGCTGGAAATGACGCGACCCACGCTCGACCACGTCGTGGCCCGCTGTCCCCTGGACCCGGTCTCGCACCTCGACGTCGAGATCCGCGCGGGTCACGTCGTCCGCGCCCGCGCAACCTGACCGCGAGCCCCCACCACCACCGGCGTGTCCCCCCGTCCGGTCCGCGAGTCCTCCCGTGCGGTCCGCGAGTCCTCCCGTGCGGTTGGTGCGTTCTCCCTCGACTACCTCGCCGGGAGAGAACGCCGGGCCAAGCGCCCAAGCCTGGACAACGACCCGGCGACGAGGGGAGCAAGATCCGGGTCCGGGTCCGGGCCCGGGCCCAGACCCGAGCGAAGACCCGGACCCAGGCCCGGGGTCATCACGCCGAACGGCTCACCACGGATTGCCTTCGTCGTCGTCGCCCGCCTGGGCGCGCGGCGGTGCGGCCGAGTCGGGCGCCGGCGGGACCGGAGCGTCCTCTTCCTCGGCTTCGGGGTTCGGGAAACGGGTGCGCAGGTTGTCCACCATCATCGAGCGGGTCTGCGGGTCCTCGTCGCCGATCTCCTCGGCCATCACGTCGCTGACGCGGTCGGCGATGCCGCCCTGGGCCTGTCGCATCGTCCTCATGATCAACGCCGAAAGCTCGTCCAGCGGCATGCTGCGCGCCCGGCCGCTGAGTTCGAGACCGTCGACGCTGCCGTCGGCGCGTACCGTCACGCGCACCGAACCGTCCCGGCTGGCCGCGGTCAGGCGGAGCTGCTCGGTGCGTTCCTGCGCCGCACGGTAGCGGTCCGCCTTCGCCACCAGACCCTGGGCCCACGCATCGATGTCGGCCGCCGCCTGGTCGGGGTTAGGCATCATCGGTCACTACCTCCCGGCTTCTTCTTGAAGTCCTTGTTGGCCTTCCAGTCCCCGATCACCGGGGGCGCGATCACCTGCTCGCCCTGGAAGAAGTCCGGGTCGCCCTCGAGATAGGCGGCGACGCGGTGTTCCTTGTCGTCCTCCTTCTTCCCGCCGGAGCCACGGCCCATCGAGGACGCGGAGTTCGAAGAACTCGGGCCGGCGGCCGAACCCGACGCGCCCGCGGCCCGGCCGGCAGCCGACTCCTCGCTCGCCCCGGCGCCGGAAGACGCGCCACTGGACAGGCTGCTTCCGCCCGTCCCGGAGGTACCCTTCAAACCACCCCCGGAACCCAGCCGGCTGGCCGCGCTCGCCGCGGAGCCACCCCCGCCGCCCGCGCCCCCCAGGCCGCCGAGGCTCGCGCCGGCCGAACCGCCGCCGATCAGGCCCGTGGTGCCGCCGCCCCCCGGGACATCGCCCAGCGTCGGCACATTGCTGGTCGGGAAGCTGGTGGGTGCGGACGGGCCGCCGCCGAGGGTGTGGGCGATGCCGCCCCCGGTGACGCCGCCCGACCAGCCGATCGAGGGCATGTTCGGGTCCCCCGCCGAGGAGGCGGTGGTGCGGCTGGATAAGCCCGGGCCGGAATCCGGGACGTTCACTTCCCCGAGCGGAGGAACATTCGCCGCGCCCGCACCGGAGGTCGAGCCCGTGCCCCGGCCGGAGCCCGAGTCACCGGTGGCCAAACCGCCCCCGAGGCTCGACCCGCCGCTGACGTCACCGCCCGACAGGTCGCGCACGTTCGGCCCTCCGCCGACACCCGAGCCACCACCGAGATCACCGCCGGACAAGGGCGAGCCACCCGAGCCGCCGGAGCCGGAGCCGTCCAGGCTCGGAACCGCGCCGCCCGACGGCATTCCGGCCGCCGGGAGATTCGCCATTCCCGGCATCGTCGCACCGCCGGGACCGCCCGCGCCGGCTCCGGTCAGCGTCGGCAGTCGCGGGCTGGCCGTGGTGAGGCCGAAAGCCGGCGTCCCCGTGCTCGGCGTGGTGGCGGTGCTCGTGGCCAGCTTCGGCGGGGCGGCGAACTCCGGCGTCGTCGAGGCCGAAGCCACGGTGCCGTCGAACTGGGTCATGGTCCGCGCGGCTTCCTCACGCGCGGCCTGCTGCTGCTGGTAGACCGCCGTGTCCTGGGCCGCCTGCGCGGCGTACTGAACCGGATCGGTGATCGTCTGCAGCTGGGCGTTGGCCTGCTGCGGCGAGAACTGCACCGGCGGGTTGGCCGCCATCCTCTTCTGCGTCTCGTTGAGCACCTGCGAGTGGATCTCCTGCTGCCGGCCGGTCAGCGTGGCCCCGCTCGCCGTGGTGCCCAGCCACTGGCCGACGTTGGCCAGGTGCTCCCGGACCGCGTCCCCGCCCGCGCCCTGCCAGTCGGACATGCTGTCCGTGATCGCGGCGGCGAGGTCGCGCTGGTGGTCGGTGAGCTCGTTGCCCAGCGAAACCCACTCCTCGGACGTGCCGGCCAGCGTCACGGAGTCCGCGTTCTGGGTGATCGCCTGCTGCATCTGTTCGTGCGTGGCGTTTTCCCACATCGTCTGCGGCGGCGTGCCCGGACTGCGGAGCTGGAGCCCGTTGACCACCTCCTGGCGCGCGTTGGAGATCTGCTGCTCGTACAGCGACTGGATCGCGGCGTCACGGGCCTGTGGGGTCACCGCCGGCCCGAACCAGCCCTTCGCGATCTCCTGGTCGATCTCCGCGGTCGCCTGGGCGCGAATCTCACCACCCGACTCCTGGTTCGTGTCCAGTGGGCCGACGTAGTAGGGCGATGACGGGTCCATGGTCACATCGTTGAGCCCGACGCCCGAACTTGGTTGAGTCACGATTGTTCTCCTCCCCGAAACCGGCCTCAGGCCCCAGCGTTGAACGAGGACAGCGTGGTGCTCGTGGACTGTTCCCGTTCCTTGTAGTTCGACTTCGCGAGGTTGATCGCCTCGATATAGGTGGGAAACTCCGCACGCGCCTGCTGCAACTGCGTGAGCAGGCCCTTTTCGTCGGTCGCGGTGCTCACCATCTGACCGGCCACCCACTGGGCGGTCGAGGTGGTGCTCATCGGCGGCGTCTGCTGGAACCGCTGCAACGTGGACCAGCGGGACTCGAGGCTGTCGATGACACCCTGCAGCGCCTGGATCATGCGGTTGCCCGTCGTCTCGTCCACGGCGAAGCCACCGTTCGCGGCCATTGTCTTGAGCTCGACGCCACTGAGGATGCGCTGCGAGGTGCCGGTCGCCGCCGTCACCGCAGCGCTGCTAAGACTCGGGTCCTGGCTCATCGGACCACCCTTTCCGAAATCAGTAGACGGTCGAAATCATCTGCCGGATGGCGCCGGCCAGTTGGGCGGCCCCTCCGGGAATGTAACGCGCGGTCAGCGTCCCCGCGGCGTCGGTAGTGGTCTCAACCAGGTATCGACCTTCCCCGGTGTCGACCCAGGACACCGGTGTGGCCGAGCGGCGCTCGCCGTGCCGGGTCCGCCCGGTGGCCACGAAGTAGCCGCCGCCGTGGCGGGGACCGGACATGATCTCCTCGAGCACCTCGCGATCGGAGTATCCGGCGTTCCGGCTCGACGACCGCGACCCCAGCACCTCCTGGATCTGAAGGCTGCCGAAGGCCTCCGTCTCCTCGTCGTCGAACTCGGCCTCGGCCTGCCGCTTGGCCGCCATGGCCGACAGCTGCCGCCCGGCCTGCTGCGCGACGGTCAGCACGCGGCCGGGCGCGGCGGCCACCGGGGGCAGCGCGCCCACCAGCGCCTGGACCAGTTCGTCGTCGGGAAGCAGCTGGAACCACAGCTGGTCGCCCCCGTCCGGCTGATCGATGAACAGCGCCTGGGCGCCGTCGGTTACGGCAAGCACGGCGATCTGTCCCGCCCGGTCACCGGAGCCGTTGATCGCCACGGACACCCGTGGCGCCGCCAGCAGTTCGAAAGCCAGCCGCACGAAGCGGTGCAGTTCGCCGGACAGCGACAGCCGCCGGTCGGTCAGATCGAAATAGACCTGCCGGGCGAGCCGGATGAACCGGTCCGGATCGGCGCTGGTGGGGCCGATGCGCAGCGGGAACTGGCGGATGTCGACCCCCGTCGCGCGGCCGACCACGCTGGCCTCGACGGTGGACAAGCTGAACTCAAACCGATTCACCGGTGTTCGATCCTCAACTCACGAAGAAATGACGGCAGATGAAAGTCGCACCTCGCCCGCCCGGCGCCGCGCGGCGAGCGGCTCGGCGGCCGAGGGGTTCGGCTAGTGCCCGCGATGCCATCTCGGCGCGGATGTTCCGCCCGGCGAAGGGCTCATGGCGAGGGGGTGGGTCGATTCTTTCACCGGGGCGAATCCTCCCAGAAACGCGGCCGGGGGTGATCGCACACGAGACCGTGATCCCCCCTCGAACACCGATTCCACAGTGGCGCGAACCCCCAGGAGCGCCTTTGATGTTAACAGATGTCGCACTCGCGACGCGATGATGCCGGTCACCCACTTGGCCGCAGGCGACACCGCCCAGCACCGACCCTCGCCCATCCGCCGCACAGGGCGTCGTTTCCGCGGACCAGGACCGTTGCGGTGAGGCGAGCGGATCGGCACACTCCGGACATATCCGGCACCGCGGCCGGCGGGTCCATAGTGGACGATTCGCGGCGGCGGGCCGGCCGGATCACGAGCGCCGGGGAAAACCCGCGGGCACCGTTGTTTCACTGTCGAAATACCGGCAGGGAAACCGCGCCGCACCGGAACCGGGCGGGCGCAAGTCGGACCGGCACCGGGCGGAGTACCCCCGACTCCGGCGGGACCACCGGGCACGGTGTCGCGCCGCGCCGGCAACGGGTTTCCCACGACTTGTCCCTTTCGAGAGCGGATCGCGGCCACCTTTGCGGGGCGGACGCTACCATTGCCAATTGACCGGTTCATGACCGACTACGAAAATCTGTGACGCCACGCACGGCGGGGCCGCAGCCCGCCACCCGCGATGCGTGACCCCTGGGATGCACACCGGGGATCGACGCCGAGATCTTCGCCCGATAGATCCCGTTTTCTCCGGGAGAAGACTTCTGCGCCACGGCAACCGCGGGGAAACCGGTCACCCGGTCAGCTGATCGAGCACCGCCCGCAGGTCCTGGTAGGTCGCGGAAATCCCGGCATGCCTGCCGAGCCGGTGCCGTTCCAGGCGGATGGCCCCGAGGTGCAACGCGCGGTAGATCAGGCCCCGCAGCGCGGCAGCGGGGCCCGGCACCGGCCGGCGCCCGTACCCGGTCCAGAACGCCTCCCGCGCCCACTCCGGCTTCTGACCCGCCACGTGGCTGCCCCAGTCCGCCGCCGGGTCGCCCCACGAGGACCGGTCGTGGTCCAGCACGCCCGTGATCGTCGGCTCCGGCGCATCGGGCGCGAGCAGCACGTTCGTGGTCCAGAGATCGCCGTGCAGCAGCCTCGGCTCGCTGATCTCGTCGAAGACCTCCCGGTGCCGTCCCGCGATCTCGACCGCCTCGGTGAGGTCCCCGGCGTCGAGCCCGGCGTCACGCACGTCCGCCGCCGTGCTCGCCAGCCGCGAGAGCACCGCCTCGTGCCAGGTCCGGAACACCGGCCCGGCCACCGGTCCGAACCGCTCGCCGCGCACCCGGTGCACTTTCGCGGTCACCGCGCCGAGCTGCCGGTAGAACGGCGCCCATTCCGCACGGGGGTAGCGGCCCAGTCCGTCCCGCGCGGACACCCCGCCAAGTAAGGTCTGGACCAAGTAGTCCCGCGCGACGATCTCGTGTGTCCAGTCGGCGAACAGAATCCGGGGCATCATGGCCGCGATCGGCGTGAAGAACGGCGCGCTCGCGTACTCGTTGCGCATCAGCGACTTCTCGCTGGAGTACTGGCGGCCGGGTTCGGGCGCGACCCGCAGGATCACCGGCGCCCGGCCCGAGATCCGCACCCGGTAGGTGGTGTTGTACCGGCCGCCGTCCAGTTCGATCGCGGAAACGACCTCGGTCGCGGCACCGAAGGCCCGCCGGCACATCTCGACGACGTGCTCGGCGCGCACCGGTTCCTGGAACGCTCCCGCGGGCCGTTCGACGATCCTGAACTCCATACCGTGCCTCAGTTCTCCTCCTGGCGGGCCGCCCCGGCCCCACGCCGCTTCGCCACGATCCGGCGCGGGCCCCCGGACGGCGTCCAACGGGAGATCGCCACGCCGATCAGGCAGATCGCGCCACCGATCAGTCCGGAAACCATCGGCACCTCCCCGAGCGACAACCACGACAGCAGCACCGAAACCGCCGGCACGGCGTAGGTCGTCGCGGTGAGCCTGCCGGCGTTCCCGCGCCGCAACGCGTAACTCCAGGTGGTGAAACCGATCGCGGTCGGGAACAGGCCCAGGTACACCCCGCCCAGGACGGCGCCCGGCGACCCCGCCGACAACGCCACCGACAACTCGGCGAACAACCTGGACGCCCACGGCAGGAGCACCACCGTGCCGGCGAGGCAGCCGAGCCAGAGCGCGGTGAGCCCGTCGACGCTGCGCAGCGCCGCCTTCTGGATCAGCACGCCGGCCGAGTAGAGCACGGCGGCCAGCACGCTCAGCACGACGCCCGGCCCGTCGCGATGGACGGTGACACCGGTCCCGATGATCGCGACGCCGCACAGCGCGACCAGAGACCCGATGATCAGCGGACGCGGGTAGCCCTCACCGAG
The DNA here is from genome assembly GCA_035685725.1 of Amycolatopsis sp. Classification (GTDB taxonomy): domain Bacteria; phylum Actinomycetota; class Actinomycetes; order Mycobacteriales; family Pseudonocardiaceae; genus Amycolatopsis_E. The sequence goes on from DASSAD010000391.1 coordinate 48,086, forward strand.
GAACCGGCCCGCGCCGAAGGCGACCAGCAGGGGCGCGATGTTGACCAGCAATGCCGCGGTGCCGGCGTCGACGTGTCGCTCGGCGGCGTTGAGTGCGACGGTGTATCCGGCGAGCCAGAGCACGCCGTAGAAAACCGTCAGCACCAACGGTTTCGGCGACGGCAGGGCGATCGGCGAACGACGCCGCCGAGCCAGCACCGCCACGGTCAGCGCGATGGCGGCCACCGCGAGCCGGAGCAGTGCCATCGGCGCGGGGGAAAGGGCCTGCCCGACATCGCGGATCACGACGAAGGCGGACGACCACAGCAAAACGGTGACCAGCACCGCCGCGACCACCATGATTCCCATGCCGCCCACCGGAGTTCGGGTCGCTCGCGACCCGGCCGGGTCTTCGGACTCATCGGTCACGCGACAATCTTCACCGCGCGGAAATCGACAGCACAAGCGAATATTTCTGCACAACGAACAAGCTCGGCTGTACAGTCGTGGCGTGCTGGACATCCCCCGGCTCCGCCTTCTCCGGGCCGTCGTCGCGACCGGATCGATCCGCGCAAGCGCCTCCGAGCTCGGCTACACGCCGTCGGCGGTGAGCCAGCAACTCGCCGCCCTGCACCGCGAAACCGGGCTCGAGCTCTTCGAGCGGGTGGGCCGGGGTATCCGGCCCACCGCGGCGGGGCGGACACTCGCGGCCGAGACCGAGCCGCTGTTCGAGGCGCTGGGCCGGCTCGAAGGAATCGTCGACGATCTGCGCGCCGGGCGGGTCGGGAGCCTCACGATCGGCTACTTCGGTTCCGCGGGCACGGCGTGGCTGCCGCGGATCGTCGCCACGCTGCGTGCCGAATTCCCCGAGCTGCGCCTGGAGCTGCGCATCACCGAGCGGACGCCCGGCGACCCGGACATCGACCTTTTCGTGGAGGATCCCGGCTCCGCACGTGCGGAGCGCGTCGACGTGCGAAGGCTCGTCGACGACCCGTATGTCGCCGTCGTGCGTGATGACGACCCGCTCGCGCGACGGCCGCGGGTCCCGCTCGCCGAACTGGCCGGCCGGCGCTGGGTGGACAACGACTTCGACCACGGCGCCTGCCGGAAGGTGCTGCTCTCCGCCTGCGCCGAGGCGGGGTTCTCCCCGCGGTTCGCGGTCGAGACCCACGACTACGCCACAGCCATCTCCTTCGTGGCAACGGGGATCGGCATCACGGTGATCCCGTTGCTCGGCGTGAGCCGGCTACCCGAGGGCCTGACGAGCGTGCCGGTGGTGTCCCCGACCCCCGTCCGGCGCATCAGCGTCGCGGTCAAGAAGTCGATCGCCGGCCACCCCGCGGCACGGCGGGCCGTCGAACTCCTCGACATCATCACGCGGGATCCCGCCGCGTGGTCCGGACCATCGGCGCGGCCCGTGTCCTGAATTTCTGGGAGCGCTCACGGGATAGGCGCAGGAATACGCGGCGTCCCGACGGAAACGGCCTCGTGCCACGAAAACCGGCCTTGACAGGAACAAATTCCGCCGCCTATTTTTTTCCCAGGTGTACGCCGCCGTGATTCTCCCGACGCAGTGAGAAGAGGCCCGATGAGTACAGCGAAACGCCGGACGGTGCGCACGCTTCTCGCCACGGCCACGCTCGCCACCGCGGCGCTCGCCGGACCCGGCACGACCGCGGCGGCCCCGGGCACCGGCGAACCCGCCTACCTGAACCCGGCCGTTCCGCCCGTCGAACGCGCCGCCGACCTGGTTTCCCGGATGACCACCGAGGAGAAGGCCGCGCAGATGGACAGCAGCCGGGCGCCCGCGATCCCGCGGCTCGGCGTCGCCGCCTGGGGGTGGTGGAACGAATCGAACCACGGGGTGAACGCTTCCACGCTCACGCCGACGGGCAACGCGACCACCCTGACGAACACCACCTCGTACCCGTCGGACCTGTCGATGGGCAGCACCTGGAACCCCGGCCTCATCTACCAGGAAGCGCGTCAGATCGGTGCGGAAGCGCGCGAGGTTTCCCCCGGCAACACCGAAAACCTCGACTTCTACGCGCCGACGGTCAACCTTTCCCGCGACCCGCGCTGGGGCCGCAACGACGAGACCTGGAGCGAGGACCCCACGCTCACCGCGGACCTCGCCTCGCAGTACGTCGACGGCCTGCAGGGCGAAAACCCCGACGGGCAGCTGCCGCCGTCGGCCAACGGCTATTACCAGGCGATCGCGACCCTGAAACATTTCGCGGCGAACAACAGCGAGTTCAACCGGCTCACCGGTGACTCGCAAATGGACCAGCGGACGCTTCGCGAGTACTACACCGCGCAATTCGCCGACATCATCCGGCAAAGTCACCCCGGCTCGATCATGAGCTCCTACAACGAGGTCAACGGCACCCCGTCGGCCGCGAGCGTACAGCTGACCGACACCCTCGCCCGCCAGACCTTCGGTTTCGACGGCTACTTCACCTCCGACTGCGACGCCGTCTACGAAATCCAGGGCGGGCACCACTGGATTCCACCGAACAGCACGACTCCGGTGGATCAGTACAGCCGCACGGCCTACGCGAACTCCGCCGGGGAAGACCTCGAATGCAACGCCGGCTACCAGGACGCCTACGACTACGGCAACACCGTCCCGACCGCGCTCGCCCAGAACATCGGCACGCTCACCGACACCTACAACATCGGCGATGTGGACACTTCCCTGGTGCGGTTGTTCACCGCACGCATCGCGACCGGCGAGTTCGACGCCCAGAGCCGCGTTCCCTGGGTCGCC
>DASSAD010000392.1:0-9318 GCA_035685725.1 Amycolatopsis sp.
ACGATCCACGCGTTCGTGATGTTCAACAGCCTCTACACCACCCGGGCCACCCGGGCCGCCGTCACGCGGGCCACGACCGTGCTCCGCGAGGCCTTCGCCGACGCGCGCACCGACCCCCGGGATCGTTCGGGAGTCGCCTAGTCGAGACCGGCGCGATCGGCCCATTCCAACAGGGTGTCCAGCGAATACGGCGTGTCGTCGATGTCCCGGTGGAGGTCGCCGAGCCGCGCGAACCGGCCGGGCACGGTGGCGATGGTGCACTCGCGTGGTTCGACATCGTCCACCTCGTCCCAGGTGATCGGGGTCGACACGGTCGCTTCCGGCACCCCGCGCACCGAATACGCGCTCGCGATCGTGTGATCCCGGGCGTTCTGGTTGTAGTCGACGAACAACGTCGTGGGGTCCCGGTCCTTGCGCCACCACGTGGTGGTCACGATCTCGGGTGCCCGCCGTTCGACCTCCAGCGCGAAGGCCAGCGCGGCCCGCCGCACCTCCGCGAAACCCCACCGCGGCTCGATCCGGACGTAGATGTGCAACCCGTTCCCGCCGGAGGTCTTGGGCCACCCCACCGCGCCCAGTTCGTCGAGGATCTCGTGCGCGAGGTGGGCGGCCCGGCGGACCCGGTCGAACCCGCAGCGCGGCATCGGGTCGAGGTCGATGCGCCACTCGTCCGGACGCTCGGTGTCGGCCCGCCGCGAGTTCCACGGGTGAAACTCCACAGTGGACATCTGTACGGCCCAGATCACGCTGGCCAGTTCCGTCACGCACAGCTCGTCGGCGTGCCGGTCGAAGCGCGGGAAGTGCACCCGTACCGTCTCCAGCCACGGCGGGGCGCCATGCGGAACCCGCTTCTGGTGCACCTTCTCGCCGCTCACCCCGGACGGGAAACGGTGCATCATGCAGGGCCGTTCGCGCAGCGCACGCACGATGCCCTCGCCGACGGACAGGTAATAGTGGACGAGGTCGAGCTTGGTCTCACCCCGCGCCGGGAAGTACACCCGGTCCGGGTGAGAGATCCGCACGGTGCGGTCACCGACCTCGACCTCGATCGCCGCGTCCTTCGCCATGGAGCGACGGTAATCGGAAATACCGCCGCAGGCCCACCCAAACCGTCACACTAGCGGCGTCTCGCCGCGCTTTCCCGCAGGGTGGCGAGGAAGGCCGCGATGGGTGGATCCCGCCTGCTGCCCGCTCGCACCGCGACGGAGATCGTGCGGAACGCGCGGGGCTGCGAAACCTCACGCAGCTGGATCTCGGTCGAGATCGACTCCAGTGCGAGGCGGGGCACGAGCGCGACCCCCAGGCCCGCCTCCACCAATGCGAAGATCACCGTGAAGTCCGCGCCGGTGAAATCGATGCGGGGGACGAACCCGGCGATGCCGCTCGCCCGTTCCAGCATGAGCCGCAGGACATCGTCGTCGGCCGTGGCGATCCACGGCTCCTTGGCGAGGGTGGCGAGCGGGAGCGGCCCGTCCGGCACACGCAGGTTGGCCGGCAGTGCCGCGAGCAAGGGTTCACGCACCAGGACGTCCGACTCGATCCCCGCGTCCGACACCGTGGGCAGCAGGTTGTACTGGTGGATCAGCGCGACGTCCACGAGGTTCGACCGGAGGTCGGCGATCGCCGCCGCCGCGGACCGGTCGAGCAGCCGCACCCGGAGATCGGGGTAGGCGGCGCGACAGCGCGCGATCGCGCCGGGCACGAATGCCCGTGCCGCGGTCGGGAACGCCGCGACCCGCAGGACGCCGCGCACGGTCGAGGCGACTTCGGCGACGCCCGCGCGCGCCCGTTCCAGCGCCGTGATCACCTGCTCGGTGTGCTCGACCAGCACCAGCGCGGCCTGGGTGAGCTCCAGTCTGCGGCCGACCCGGATGAACAGCGGCGCGCCGACCTCCTTCTCCAGCAACGAAAGCTGCTGCGACACGGCCGACGGCGTGAGCGAGCACACGCGTGCCGTCGCGGCGATAGTGCCGTGCAGTGAAAGCTCCCGCAGCAGACGCAGGCGGTGCACGTCCAACACGTAGCAAGGCTAATCGCGTACGTCGGACGCCGTCACTCGTCCTCTCGTCTTGGGGGCCACACGCCACGCATCGTGGACGGGCGACCACGGCGGGTCAGAGTTGGCCGGGAAAGAAACCGTGACGCGTCAGCGGCTCCACGATCTGTTCCTCCTCATAGGACAAATGAGACAGCAGTGCGTCCGTGAGGACATCGATCGCCTCCTGCAACCCGCCGAAATCGTCCGGATCGCGGACGAAGCTCACCAGCGCCCGGTCCAGACCCTCGATGAGCTCGTGGATGATCTCGTGTTCGGCTTCCAGCCGGTCGATCACCGGGACCAGCCCGGGATCGGACCGGCGCAGGTGCGGGAAGATCGACTGGTCTTCGATCCCGTGGTGCTGGGTGAGCACCGTGCAGTAGTTCGCGCAGTAGGCGCCGAGCGTCCAGTTGTTCTGGCGCAGGGTCAGCTCGTTGATCGCGGCCCGCGCCTGCCCTGCCGACAGCGCGCCCTGCCTGACCTGCTCCAGCAGATCGCGCAGCTGGTGGAGTTCCTGGCGGAGGCCGTCATGGACGTCGACCAGGTGGCGGCCGACGGCCCGGCCGCGGGCGGTGGCCTCGTGCCCGGCCGGAGCGGCGGGGGCGACCGGCCGGTCCGCGGGGTCCCAGACCTCACGGCTGCTGAACCGCTTCGCCGGGGCCTCCTTGTGCACCGTGCCTTTCCCCGCTCCGATTGCCTCGGTGTCTTCACCGGTGCCCGGCCGGGGGTTCCTGGCCGCTGCGCCGGTTCGCTCGGTCGTCACCAGCTCGCGGACGGCGGGCGCGACCTCCTCGCCGAACCGCTGGAGGTGCTCCGGGTCATCGGTCATCAGGAAGAAACCGGACACCCCGTTTTCGAGTGCGATGGTGGTCAGCTCTTCCACCCACTGCTTCGGCGGCCCGGTGAGCAGCCCGCGTCCCGTGGCGGTGAACTCGCCGGTGATGTTGAGCAGTCGGCGCACCGCCGACGGGTCGCGTCCCGCGCTTTCCGCGCCCTCGTCGATGTGGGCGTTCATTTCGGCGAGGCCGGCGATACCGTCGGGCAGGTAGGGCAGGCTGGGCAGGGTGCCGTCGGCCACGCGGCCGGCCAGCCGGAGCATGCGCGGGCGGTAGGCACCCACCCAGATGCCCATGTCGTGCGCCGGGGCAGGGCCACGCCCACCGCCGCGCACCCGGTAGTGCGTGCCGTCGGCGTGGATCTCGTCCCGGCGGTCGGCGTCCCACACCGCACGGATGATCGTGATGGCCTCCGCCAGCGCGTCGACCGACTCGCCCGCGGTCAGGCGGCGGCCGCCGACCGCCTCGATGCCGTCCCAGAACGCGCCCGCGCCCAGGCCGAGTTCGACCCGGCCACCGCTGAGCAGGTCCAGGCTCGCCGCGCTGCGGGCGAGCACGACCGGTTGGCGCAACGGGAGGTTGAGCACGTTCGCGGACAACCGGATACGGGAGGTGGCCGCGGCCAGGTAGGACAACAGAGTCCAGGTGTCCAGGAAACTCGACTGATACGGGTGATCCTGGAAGGTCGCGAAATCGAGCCCGGCGGCCTCGGAAAGCCGGGTGAGTGCCACGACCTGTTCCGGTCGTCGCGCGGCGGGGGAGAGGAAGCTGCCGAAGAGCAGCTCGTGGTGGTAGTCGGTCATGCCTGGCTTTCCGCTGAGGTTCCGCTTCTCCACGAGACTACGAGCCTCGGTTGAAGATTCAAGTGATCGCGCTCACCCGTGCGGTGGGCCGTTCCGGTGGATACGCGGGCATTCGGCTGAAAGCGGTCCGAAAATCGTTGTCCCGCACCATATCCTGATCTTCCGGTTCGCATCTTCCCGGTTCCCCGTCCCGCACCCGAGGAGGATCACCGTGGCCAAACGCAGGCGCACCAAGACATCCGAGGGGATCCTCACCGTTCTCGCCGTCCTCGCGGTCGTGATCGTCCTCCGCGGGCTGGTGGCACTGCTGGACCTGGTGCACGCGCATCCGGCTCTCACGGTTTCCCTGGCGGTGCTCGTGATCGTCGGCGGAACGCTCTGGTGGCTGGGCCGGAAGTACCGCGAAACCCAGCAAACCCAACGACAGCAGCGACTCGACTTCGCGCGCTCGCTGGAGATCGCCCGCTACCACCGGATGGGGCCGAGCGAGTTCGAAGAGGCGCTGGCGTTCCTGTGCGCACGGGACGGATGCCGGCAAGCGCAGGCGGTCGGCCGCGCCGGAGACCTGGGCGCCGACGTCATCGCCGTCGCCCCCGACGGCCGCAAAATCGTGCTGCAGGCCAAACGCTATGGGCCCGCGACCAAGGTGACCGGCCCCGACCTGCAACGCTTCGGCGGCACCTGCTTCACCGTGCACCGCGCCGGCGTCGCGGCCGTAGTCACCACGTCCACCTTCACCAAACAGGCCCGCGAGTACGCCGCACACGCTGGCATCCTGCTTTTCGACGCGGACACCCTCGGCGCCTGGGCGAGCCGCACCGGCCCCCCACCATGGCACTGACCCGGGTTGTCCACAGCCTCCCGCGCGCTGTGGACAACCCTGTGGAAATCCTTCCGGCACCTCAGTTCAGTTCGTGTCTTGCGTTGCTGCTGGCGGCGGGGCCGCGTGTGTGGGCGGGCGGTGTTGCGCTCATGCTGCGACCTGAGCATCAGCGTGTCTCAGTGCTGCTCGATCGTCTTCTTCCAGGCCACCCCACACACCTTGGCGCTCACCGTTGGTGAGGGCTGTGACGGCGCAGGTGAGGCGTACTGGGCACCGGCGACAGTCCTCTTTGCAGGACGCCGCAGTTACGCTTCCCCGCTTCGCATCGGTCCAGTCGACAGCCGGGTCTGAGCGTCGGCATGCAGCATGACGTGCCGGGACATCGCCCGCCGCCTTTCGCTGTTGCAGGCTTCATGGCCTCGCCGGAACGCGGCCCAGTAGAGCTGCCCGTAGATCCTCGGCGACCGCACGTCGGCGACGTCGAGTGCCTGGAGGAAGCCTTCGGGGAGCTCGGAGTCCAGGTCGTTACGGTCACCGCGGAAGCGAGAGCCCAGCTTCTGCGATGTGTTTGAGGCCAGGCATCATCATGGCGGCAGACACTGTGGTCCACGGTTCGGGTGTCGCGTGTGCCCTTCGGACGAGTTCCTGCCACACGGCGGCCCGGACGACGGCATTTCGCACGAGTGTCCGGCGCGGCGTCGGCCGCTTCACGCCTGGCGGCGACGGTGAGCAGCCGATCCACGTCGGCCTGCTCGATCCGGCCAAGAAGAGTGGCGATCTCGGCGCCCCGGTTGGCGAGGTCGGCGATGAACCTGTTGACGTAGTCGATCAATCGTTGCTTGTGGGCGATGAACGCCTCCATGTCCCCATCGGCGAAGTCGATCAGCGGCCGCAGCGATGCCATGAACGCCTGCGCGTTGTCCGCCAGACCGGTGAAGCGCTCGGCGAGCGCGAGCAGCAGAAGGTGCGGCTTGGCATGATCGAGATCGTCTGTTCGCGCCATCTCCACCAGCGCCCGCAACTGCCCGGCGATGTCCTCCAACGCCACCGGCTGGCCAAGCGTCTATGGACGGCGATGCGCGTGGACGGACTGAGCGGTGACTCCGACCCGGCCGAGGTCGATCAGCGGGCCGAGCGGTTCAGCGCGCTGGATGCCGAGGGCCGGCGTCGGGTGCTGGGCGAGTTGCTCGACGACAACCCGGAGTACGCGATCGCGCGGCTGCTCGTGCACGGCGGCGAGGTAGCGCTGCTCAAGCCGGGAACCGGGTCTGCGTCGGCGACGGGATGGCCGACATCCAAGCTGCGCTTGGTGGCGAAGCTTCGCCCGACGTCGCGCTGGACATCTGGGACGACGTCCACGACGTCCACGACGTCTTGCTGGTCTCGCTCGCCGCGGCGAGCGAGACCAGCTCGGACTTGCCTCGGCGAACAGCTGGTCCCGCATTTGCTCGGAAACTTGTACACCAAGTGTCCTCGGGGGGAGTTCGCCGACGTCCCGTCGCCCGTCGACGAAGTGGTTTCCGAGTCCACGGAGAACCTCCCCGCCGTGGCCGCGGACATTGCCGGGATGCTCGCGATACCGGTTCTCGGGCACGGCCTGGCCATGCTGGCCGAGCACGGCACGATCCAGGTCGACGGAGCTGGCGTAGCTTCGAGTGCATTCCGGGAGGCACTCGAAGCCGGTACCCCGGTATGGGCGGTGAATGTGCCCGACGGACTGCGAGTACGTCTCACTGACCTCGGCCGGCGACTGGTGTATATGCGCCTGACCGGCCGCGGCTCCCGTTTGGTCCCGGCGTAACGGAAAGGGATGATGATGGGTAAGCGAAATCGCGAAAAGCGGGCGGCGAAGAAACGTGTCCGGGGAGGGCAAGGCCCGACCCCACCCCGGCACGGTAGCTTTTCCAGCGCCGCCGCCGAGGACTTCTGGGTCCCGCCGCCACCGATGGTGTCGCCTGAACTGGTGGCGAACGAGCTGATGCATGCGGCGCACACCCACGCCTCCGGCGATCCCTCCGCCGCTGTGGAGGTCGCGACCACCTTCACCCGCGGCCGTTTCGCCGCCGCGGCCCGGACCGTGGCCAATGGTGCCGGAATCGCGCTGGCCTCGGTGCTCGGCCGGCTCTGGGAAGCAGGCTGGACACCCGCCGATGTCTGGGAGCACGCCCGCCGTAACGTCGGTGATGAGGCGACCGGCCTGCTGGTGGACGGCATCGCCGCGGACATCGCGAAGCACGCGCCGGCCACGGTGGACGAGCGCTGGTCGGCGCAGGTGCAAGGGCTCGGTGCCGACGTCTGGTGGGCGCACGACCGGCCGCATTTCCAGCAGTGGGCCGAACGCGCCGGCGTCGGCATGGCACAGGCGCTCCAGACGATGACCGGGTTGCTCGCCGAGTTGATGACGCTTCCGGAACTGCCGGTTATCGTGCCGCCGCCGGGATCGCGGGTCGCCAGAGCGACCCGGTCGGCACGCGGGGTCGATCAGAAGGTGCTCGGTCGGGTCCGGGGGTTGCTGGCCAAGGCGGAGTCGACCCAGTTTCCACAGGAGGCCGAGGCGTTGTCGGCCAAGGCGCAGGAGCTGATGAACCAGTATGCCTTCGAGCGAGCCTTGCTCGATGCCGATGAGCACCGGAAGCAGACCGCGAGTTCAATCCGGATGTGGCTGGACGCTCCCTACGTCGACGCCAAGTCACACCTGGTTGCCGCGATCGCCGGGGCGAACCGGTGCCGGTCGGTGTTCTACCAGAAGCTGGGCTTCGTGGCGTTGGTCGGCGAGGAGATGGACCTGGAGATCACTGAGCTGCTGACCACGTCGCTGCTGGTCCAGTCCACCCGCGCGATGGTTGCTGAGGGCCGCCACATCACGCGCACCGGAAGCTCGCGGACTCGTTCGTTCCGGCAGTCGTTCCTGGTCTCTTACGCGGTCCGTATCGGTGAACGCCTCGCCGAGGCCGGTTCGCGCGCGCACGATCCGGTCGAGGACGCGCGGCTGCTGCCGGTGCTGGCTGACCGATCCCGCGTGGTCGAGGAGACCTTCGAGGCGATGTTCAGCGGTGATCTCGTCCAGCGGTCGGCGTCAGTCAGCAACGGGGCGGGTTGGCATGCCGGCCGGGCCGCCGCCGACAAAGCCGACCTGACGATCGAGCACGAAGCCATCGACGCCTGAACCGACTCGGCGGTCACAAGTCCTTTGTGCCAACGAGTATCGGGCTGATGCCGCGCACGGTTGGCTCTTGGATGCTGCTGGTTGATGGCCACCGCGCCGTTGCCTCAGGACGTGAGGGGGCCGCCACAGACCATGCGCGCCAAGAAATCGGGCTTTTCGTGCCGCGTTCCGGGATCGCTGCCGTATGGTCGCCGCTTCGAGTTCAGCTCGCCGTCGGTGTTGAACACCTCGCTGGTTCCGGCGTTGAAATTGGGGTTGCCTTTGAGCACCCGGCTCTGCCGCCTCAACCACGTCCATGCCTGGGCAGGCTCGTTGGCATCACACGACCCAACGCGCAGCGCCCGCTCGAGCCCGCTGCCGTAGGCCTCAGCCAGGCGTGCATACCGTAGACGACCGATCACGGTTACTGAACCGAAGATCGTGCCCATGTCCGAACAGGACCGAGCCCAAGCCGTCGCTGTCCTGGCGCGTTGGCTCACTGAGTTGCTCAACGACGACGACTTCCGCGCCAAGGTCGAAGACCATGCTCGCGAGAACCAAAGTCGTGACTCTATGCAAGGTTCGCGCGCTGGCTCGACCCCTCTTGCTGCAGAAACGGAACGTTTCTGCAGGCCAGCGCACATGTCGATCATGAACGGTGCCCCCGGCAGGATTCGAACCTGCGACACCGGCTTTAGGAGAGCCGTGCTCTATCCCCTGAGCTACGAGGGCTGACTCGCACAGCCTACCGGTCCCCGGACGGCTCGGTGTGTCAGTGGGGGTGGAAGCGGGGATATCGACTCTTGGCCTACCAGTCGGTAACCTTTCGGGTGGCCGGGAGGCGGACACCCCGCTCCCCCCGACCGGCGGGAGGGCTTAGTTGATCAAGCTCATGTTCGCGGACGACGAGGAACTGGTCCGGGCGAGCCTGCGCGGAATGATGTCCGGGGCACCGGACATCGAGGTCGTCGGTGAGGCCAATGACGGCCGCTCCGCCGTGGAGGCCGCGCGGCGGACGGCGCCCGACGTCGTGTTGCTCGATATCAAGATGCGGGCGCCCGACGACGGGATCCGCGCGTTGCGCGCCATTCTGACCCTGCCCACTCCGCCGACGGTGGCGATGCTCACAACCTTCGACATGGACGAGTATGTCAGCCTCGCGCTGCGACTGGGGGCAAACGGTTTCCTGCTCAAGGACATCGAGCCGGCGGCGCTGCTGCGCGCGGTGCGCGATCTCGCGCGCGGTGGCGCGGTGCTGGATCCGGGGGTGGCGGTCCGCATGGTGCGCGCCCATCGCGAGGGGCAGCGCGCTGCCCAGCCGGCGCGCAAGTTGCTCGCGTCCTTGTCGGAGCGGGAGCGAGAGGTCGTCGGCCTGATCGGACAGGGGCTGTCCAACGCGGAGATCGGCGGGAAGCTGCACCTGTCCGAGGCCACGGTCAAGGGCTACGTCTCGGCGGTGCTCTCCAAGATCGGCGCCGCCAACCGGGTGCAGGCCGCGCTGCTGGCGTATCGAGGTGGACTGCTCGATCAGACCTAGTTCTTAGGCGAGTCTCAGCACCGTCGGCAACACTGTCTACATGCGCATTCTCGTTGTCGACGATGACCGGGCGGTCCGCGAGTCGCTCCGGCGGTCGCTGGAGTTCAACGGCTATCAGGTTGAACTGGCCGGTGAT
>DASSAD010000393.1:0-2679 GCA_035685725.1 Amycolatopsis sp.
AAGGGTGTCCAGATCGGCGTCCATGGCTTCCTTGCAGGTGGGCCTGGGTATCTACGCCGATCCTGGACACCTTTCGTGATCCACCGGGGGCCAACACGAGAACCGCAACCCGTACGCCAACCCCCGGCATCAACCATCTAGCCCGAAGCAGCCACCCGGCCCCGCCCCCCACAAGCTCACAGATCCGCCGCCCGGCCCCGCACAGCCGCGCCCCGATCCGTCGCACCCTCTTGCCGATTGAAAGGCTCATCTGCTCGTACGGCGAAGAGGCCTGCGAGATCACGGCCTCGTACATCGCCCTGCGCGAGCACATCAAGCCGTACGTGCTCTCCGCGCCCCTCGACCGCATCCCCCGCTGTTCCTGCGCGACGGCACGGCCCTGCCGATCGATCCTGCGGACGGCAGGGCCGAGTAGCAGCGGCGGCTACATGGACCGCTGGTAGCTGCGGAAGGCTCGCGTCGAGACCCAGGCGCACAGGACCATGAGCACCGCGAGGTAGCCCAGGTTCTCGAAGATCGGCCCCCAGTCGGGGTCCGCGCCGAGCGCGCCGCGCCCGGCTACCAGCGTCCAGTTCACCGGGTTGAACTTGGTGATGTCCTGCATCCAATGCGGCATCAGGATCAGCGCCATGAACCCGGTGGACATGAACTGAAGAGGCATCAGCACGAAGTTGGACGCCGCGATGATCGACTCCTCGCGGCGGACCAGCAGCGCGAGACCGTAGGACAGTGCGCCGATCGCCGTGGCCAGCAGGTTAGTGGCCACCATCAGCACCAGAACACCCATCACCACGTGGTGGTAGCCGGCGCCGACCGCCGCACCGAACAGCAGGATGATGATCGCCTGGATGACGATCGAGAGCACCTGCACGATCAGCCGCCCGAGGATCAGCGAGGCGCGGTTGACCGGCGAGACCAGGAACCGGTCCAGAACGCCGCGGGTCAGGTCGTCCAGGATCGCCATGCCGCCCCAGCCCGCGCCGAAGAACCCGGACATGACCACGATCGAGGGGACGAGGTAGGTCTCGTAGTTCGAGGCGCCGAAGCCCGGCAGTTCGGTCACCGACTTGAACAGCTGTCCGAACAGCAGCAGCCAGATCATCGGCTGGATCAGCGTGAAGGCCACGTACATCGGCTGACGCAGGAAGGCGCGGAACGCGCGTCCGGTCATGTACCAGGTGTCTGCGAGCGCGCTCACTTCTTCTCCTCCTTCGCGGCGTGAGCCGCGGCCTGCTCGGCCGCGTTGAACGAGCGCCCGGTGTAGCGCATGTAGACGTCGTCGAGCGAGGGTCGTGCGACGGTGACCGAAGCGACGTGGATCTCCGCCGCTTCGAGCGCGGCAAGCAGCGCGGGCACCGCGCCGGCGCCGTCCGCGCTTCGCCCGCGCAGGGTCAGCCCGTCTACGCCGATCTCCGACAGCAGGCCGCCTTGCTCCAGCGCGATCGACTTCGCCGTGTCCGCGTCGGTGCCCGCGGCCAGCTCCAGACTCACCGCGTCGCCGTTGAGCTGCGCCTTGAGTTCGTCCGGCGTGCCCTCGACGACGATCCGGCCCTGATCGACGATCGCGAGATTGCGTGCGAGCTGGTCGGCCTCCTCCAGGTAGTGCGTCGTGAGCAGGATGGTCAGTCCCTGGTCCCAGGCCAGCTCGCGGATCTGCTCCCACATCTCCGACCTCGCCTCGGGGTCCAGGCCCGTGGTCGGCTCGTCGAGGAAGAGCACCCGCGGCGAGTGCATCAGCCCGAGCGCCACGTCGAGCTTCCGCTTCATGCCGCCCGAGTACGTCTTCACGAAGCGGTTGCCGACCTCGGCCAGCCCGAAGCGAAGGAGCAGTTCGTCCGTGCGGCGGTTCAACTCGACGCCGCGCATCCCGTACACGCGGCCTTGCAGCAGCAGGTTCTCGCGCCCGGTGGCCTGCACGTCCACCCCTGAGTTCTGCGCGACGCAGCCGATCGCCCGCCTGACCTGCTTCTGCTGCCTCACGATGTCGAAGCCCGCCACGATCGCGGTCCCGTCGGTCGGTGCCGAGAGCGTCGTGAGCATTTTGACGAGCGTGGACTTCCCGGCTCCGTTCGGCCCGAGCAGACCGAAGACGGTCCCGGCCGGAATGCGCAGGTTCACCCCGCGCACCGCCTGTACCCCGCCCCTGTATGTCTTGACCAGGTCACTCGCGTCGATCGCGAGCCTCGATCCAGCCGTGGATGTGGTCACGGCGGCCCCCTTCCATCGCGTTATATCGCGTTCGCGAGAGACACGATATAACGCGAATCCGAGCTGTCAAGTCCCGGGTGCCTTGCGCGCCGTCCCGCCGGTGCGGTACGAAGATCCCGGTCGCACGGTGGGAGCTTGAACGACTTGGGAGGAGGTCGGCCGTGGCCGACCAGCTTTGGCTCATGGTGCCGCGGCCTGCTCGTCCTGCTCGAACGAGATCCCGGGCCGGTGCGAAGTTCTTCCCCGAGTGCGGGACCCCGACCTAGATGACTGATCGGGTTTCGTGGCGTGGGGGTGGCGAGGGCGTCGGTGCTGGTGGGGTGGGTGATTAGTGGTCGTAGGCGATCAGGGAGCGTTTGACGTGCGCGCCGGTGGTCCAGTTGTGCCAGACGGCGGCGTTGAGTGCCAGGATGCGCTGGACTACGCGGGCGAACAGTCCGGACGGTTCATGTGCTCCTGGATGTTCGATGC
>DASSAD010000394.1:0-8878 GCA_035685725.1 Amycolatopsis sp.
GCTCGTGTTCAGGATCGTGGTCGGGATCCGGTGCCCGGAGATGCCCCGCTCGGAGGGCATGAACTCCCAGTAGCCGGACTCGCCGTCCACGGCCCACGGCACGAACTCCCAGCCGGGACGGCGGCCGAGCAGGTGCGCCATCCGGTCTTCGACCCGGAACCCGATGTCACGGGACTCCAGCCGGCCGTCGGCCAGCGCCCGCAGCCACCACGGCGCGGGGATCGGTTCGCCGTTCGCGGTCACCGCGCGGAACAGCGCGACCACCTCGTGCTCGGGGGCCCGGTGAATCCAAGCCCGGCGCATCTCCGACGGCGTGGCCGCCGCGCCCGCGTCCCGCGGAAGTTCGACGGCCTGGGCCCACTGAAGGAGGTTCAACGGCTCCAGGCTGGGGGGCCGCGCTTCGCTGCGCGGTGCGGGAACGTGTGTGCCGATTTCTCGTCCGATATCCACCGCCAAGGATTCACCTCCGTGCGTTGCCGGACGTCTTGTAACCATATTCCCTGGTCAGAGGCCTTTTGTCAGGTTACTTGTGAGGGTGGACACAAGTGTTTCATCTGCTCGTAACGCGCGGCGGTCACCTGCGCTTGTCGATTAATCGGGTCGAAACGTCGTTTTGTTGTCTAAAGCACACGCCGGGCTCCGCGGGCGGATCGCGGCGCTCGGCACGCGAAAAAGGACCCGGGCCGTCCCCCGAATGGCGGCCCGGGTCCTCTCCCCCCTGTCCGGCCGGTGCGCCCCGAATTCGCACGATTGGCCGGAATGTTCCCTGTGGGAGTCCTGTCAGGCGTCGCGCCGTTTCGCGAGCCCGATCGCCGCTGCCAGCAGGACCAGGGCGAAGGCGGCGAAGTAGGCCAGCGCCCAGCCCTGGCCGAGCGTCGCGGTGGACCGCATGTCCGGACCGGCGCCGGAACCCCCGTCCCCGGTCAGGAACTTCTCGGCGACGTTGAACGGCAGCCACTGGTAGATGTGCGCACCGATCGACGGGATGAGGCGGATCAGGTTCTCCACCGCCAGCGCGTAGATCAGCAGTAGCGCGATGGCGCCGGCACTGTGCCGCACCAGCACCCCGACCGCCACCGCCATGACGGCGGCCAGCGCGTAGACCACGCCCACCCCGGTCACGTTGATCCAGTCGGCCGCGCTGTTCAGCGCGATCCCGGCGCCCGGCTTGATCAGCATGCCCACCGCCAACGAGCCGAACGCGCTGATCTCGCCGATCACCAGCGCGAGCAGGGCGACCACCGTGGCCTTCGCGACGAGCGCGGAGCCACGGCCGGGCACGGCCTGGAAAGTGGTGCGGATGGTGCTGAAGCGGTACTCGGTGGTCACCGACAGCGCCGCCAACACCATGATCACCGCGATGCCGAAGGTGTGGCCCATCTGCGTGCCGGCCACGGTGACGCCGCCGGACTCGCTCGGTGAGTTACCGATGACGAGCGCGGCGAACCCCATGGTCAGCACCAGTGTGATGGCCGAGCACCACCAGGGCGAACGGGTGGTGAAAAGCTTGATGCGTTCGACTGCGAGCAGAGTCATGATCTCCCCTTAGCGAATCGGCTCGAGCACGGCGGGCTCGGCCGCGAGTCCGGTGTGGTATTCGACCGCGTCCCCGGTGATCTGCATGAACGCCTGCTCCAGCGAGCCGGTCCGCGGGCTGAGCTCGTGCAGCACGACGCCGTTCGCGGCGGCCAGTTCCCCGATCTTGTCGCTGTCCATCCCGGCGACCAGGATGCCCCCGTCCTCGGCGGTCAGCTCCGCGCCGGCGTCCGCCAGCACGGCGCGCAGCCGGTCGATCTGGGGGCTGCGCACCTTGACCGTGTTGTCCGCGGCCCTGGTCACGAAGTCCTTGGTGCTCGACTGCGAGATCAGCCGGCCCCGGCCGATCACCACCAGGTTGCTGGCGGTCAGTGCCATCTCCGAGAGGAGGTGGCTGGAGACGAAGACGGTGCGGCCCTCGTCGGCAAGGCGGTGCATGAACTTGCGGATCCACAGGATGCCCTCCGGGTCCAGGCCGTTCACGGGCTCGTCGAAGAGCAGCACCTCGGGATCGCCGAGCAGGGCCGCGGCGATGCCCAGCCGCTGCGACATGCCGAGTGAGAACCCGCCGGCGCGCTTGCCCGCGACGCTGGTCAGCCCGACGATGTCGAGCACCTCGTCCACGCGGGTGACCGGGATCCGGTTGGACACCGCCATCCACTTCAGGTGCGCCCGGGCGGACCGGTTCGGATGCACCCACTTCGCGTCGAGCAGCGCGCCGATCGTGCGCAGCGGGTACTTGAGCTCGCGGTAGCTCTTACCGCCGATGCGCACCTGTCCGGACGTCGGGTTGTCGAGTCCGAGGATCATCCGCATGGTCGTGGACTTCCCGGCGCCGTTCGGCCCGAGGAAGCCGGTGACCTGCCCGGATTCGACGCTGAAACTCAGATCGTCGACGGCCAGTGTCCGGCCGTACCGCTTGGTGAGGCCGTTTGCCTCGATCATGGTCGCTCCCCTGGTCTGGCCTGGTGGATCCCCAGTTGCCTGCAATCTTGTCGACCGGTCCGGCCCCTCGCGTCATCCCGAGGGCTGAACTTGTACCCGACTTCGGTAGTAGCTTCCCGCGCGCTTCGACCGGGCGCGATCGGTGATGACCCTGATCGGTCCCTGACCTTTTCGGCCCCGGCCGCTTCGGGGTGCCGGTTTTGTCGGTGGTGTCCGCTACCTTCGCGCCATGGGAAAACTGACCGGCAAGGTGGCCGTCGTCACCGGCGCGACCAGGGGATGTGGCAGGGCGATCGCGGTCGAGCTCGGCCGGCTCGGCGCGACGGTGTACGTGACGGGGCGGACCACGAGGTCGCGTGCCTCGCCGATGAAGCGCGCGGAAACCATCGAGGACACCGCGGAGCTCGTCGAGCTGGCGGGCGGGCGCGCGATGCCGGTCCGATGCGACTTCACCGTCGTGTCCGATGTGGACGCACTGCGGGAGAGAATCGGTGACCGGCTGGACATCCTGGTCGACGACGTCTGGGGAGGCGATCCCTTCGTCGACTTCGAGCACGCGTACTGGGATTCGGATCTGGACGACGCGCTGTACATGGTGCGCAACGCCGTCGACACGCACCTGATCGCGCTGCACCGGCTGCTGCCGCTGCTGGTGGCCACGCGGCGCGCGGACGCGGCGGCCGGGCGGGCGGAGCCGGGTGGCGGCCTGGTCATCGAGGTGACCGATGGCGACAACGACGACTACGTCGGTGCCGGAATCCCTTACTACGTCGCGAAATGCAGCGTGCGGGCGATCGGTCGGGCGCTCGGTGCCGAGCTGGCCGGCTACGGCTGCACCGGCTTGACCGTCACCCCCGGTTTTCTCCGCTCCGAGGCGATGCTGGACACCTTCGGCGTCACCGAGGCCACCTGGCGCGATGCCGTGGGAACCACCGCCCCACCGGATTTCGCGGTGTCGGAGACCCCGGCCTACCTGGCTCGCGGTGTCGCCGCCCTGGTCACCGATCCGGAGGTTTCCCGGTTCTCCGGTCGGACCCTGGCGTCGTGGACCCTCATGCACACCTATGGTTTCGCCGACCTCGACGGCACCCGACCCGATTTCGGCCGCTGGATGGCCGAAGTACGGCAGGCAGGCCTCGACGTGGCGACCACCGACCCGGCGCCGTTCCGATGAAGCGCCGGAACGGCCGAGGGGTCCGGACCGCTTCGCGTGGCCGGCGCGATCAGTCGTGCCCGCCGGGCGGTCCCCGGCTGCCGCATGGCCGAAGCAGGCGGCACCCGCGCCCGAGTGCCGCGGGGATTCCGGCTTTCGGTACGCGACCTACGACGGCTGCTCGAATTCTGGCAGGATTTCCGGTCGAGGGAAGGGGGCGACGTGACGGACCAGGGCCGCCTGGCGGGTCCGCTGTCGACGTCGGTGGCGAACCTGTGCCGCCGGTTGCAGCCGCAGGTTTCGGCTCGCACCGCCGCGGGGTTCGCAGAGGTGACGCGGCGGCTGGGCGCGCCGTTGCAGGTGGCGGTCGCCGGGCGGATCAAGTCCGGCAAGTCCACTCTGGTCAACGCGCTGATCGGGCGCCGGGTCGCGCCCACCGACGTCGGCGAGTGCACCCGCCTGGTCACACGCTTCCAGTACGGCACGGTCGACCGGATCGAGGTCGTCTTCACCAACGGGCGCAAGCAGGTGCTGCCCTTCGCCGCGGACGGCATGATCCCGGCGGAACTCGGGGTGGACATCGCCGAGGTCTCGCACATCGAGGCCTACCTGACCAACGCGGTCCTCGAACGCATGACGGTGATCGACACTCCCGGGCTCGGTTCGCTGGACGCCGCGTCGGTGTCGCGGACCGAAGAGTTGCTGGGCGCGGCGAAGGGGGGCGAGGGCTCCGACGAGCTCGACGAAACCTCCCGCAACGCGGTCGCGGGTGCGGAGGCCGTGCTCTATGTCGTCACCCAGGGCGTCCGTGCCGACGATCAGCAGGCGCTGGCCGCGTTCGCCGCCGCGACCGCGAGCCGCGAGGCGGGGCCGGTCAACGCGATCGCGGTGCTGAACAAGGCCGATACGATCGCGCCGGAGTCGGTGCAGGGCGCGGGCAGCGATCTGTGGCAGGCCGCCACCATCCTGTCCGAGAAACAGGCCGCGCTGTTGAAACCGCGGGTCGCCGACGTGCTGCCGGTGATCGGTCTGATCGCCGAGTCGGCGGAGGCCGGCGGGTTCACCTCGGTCGACGCCGAGGCGTTGCGCCAATTGTCCACATTGGACGAAGCGACGCTGGAGACGATGCTCGTCGCGGCCGACATCTTCACCAGCTGGGACTGCGAAATCCCGGCGGGCACCCGGCTCCGGCTGCTGGAAAGGTTGGACCTCTACGGCGTCCGGCAGGCGGTCGAGGCGATCCGCGCCCAACCCGAGATCACCGCGGGCGGCCTGCGCCGCGTGTTGTTGGAGGCATCCGGGCTGGCGGCGTTGCGGGCCCGGCTGAACGTCGTGTTCGCCGCGCGGGCGGACGGCATCAAGGCCGCGGCGGCGCTCGCCTCGGTGACCGCGCTGGCGCATGCTTCCGGCGACCCGGCCGAGCGGCAGCGGGTACACGACGCGATAGAGGTGTTGCTGGCCAAGCCCGAAGCGCACCAGCTCCGGCTGCTGGAAGCGCTGACGGTGGTCGTGGCGGGCGCGGTGGACATGCCCGAGGATCTGGCCGAGGAGGTCCTGCGGGTCGGCAGCAACGCCGACATCGGCGCCCAGCTCGGCATGCCCGGTGGCGCCCGGGAGGAACTCGCCGCGCACGCGCTGGAACGGGCGGGCTGGTGGCGTTCGTTCGCCTCGTTCGGCGCGACCCCCGCGCAGAGCCGGGTGGCGCACGTCGTGCACCGGGCGTATTTCCTGATCTGGCAACAGCTGCGCGAGAATCGGGGGTGAGCGCAGTGGACGACCTGCCGACCGGGCCGATTCCCGCGGCGACAATGACCAGGATCATCGAGGAAACGCGGGGAACCGGCGTGTCCGGGGATGCGTCCAATTCCGATGTGAATCCGCACGCGCTGGGCGAAACCGGTGAACCCGTTCACCGGGGCCGCCAGGGTGACCCGCTTGATCCCCTGCTGGACCGGGTGCTCGCCGACCGGCGGACGCTGATCCAGCTGTGCCTGTACGCGCTCGATCGCGCGCGCAGCGGTGGCGTGGTCCAGCGCATCGAACAGGGCCTGGCCGGAATCGGGGTGGTCGCGCTGCGCCCGGACGGTCAGCGGTTCGATCCGGCGGTGCACGAGGCGGGTGGCACCGTGGTGACCGACGATCCCGCGATGGACGGCCTGGTCGCCGAAACCGAGGTGGTCGGGTTCGCCGACCAGGACCGGTTGCTCCGCGCGCCCGTCGTGATGGTGTACAAGAAGCGATGAGCGTTCAGCCGATCTCGGCCTTGCCCGCGCAGGTCAAGCAGTCCAGGGAGACGCTGCTCGCGCAGCTGCGCGAGGCCGACCCGGACGCGGCGAAATGGGTCGATGACGTTCGCCGTGCCCGGGCGGAGAAGCCGTCGGTCGTGGTGGTCGGGGAGACCAACCGCGGCAAGAGCTCGTTGGTCAACGCGCTGCTCGCGATGCCGGGCCTGTCGCCGGTGGACGCCGAGGTGGCCACGGCGACGTACCTGGTGTTCGATCATTCGCCGGAGTGGTCGGCACGGGCCTGTTACCCGGGCCAGCTCGCCCCGGTCCCGATTCCGGTCGATGTCCTGGTGCGCTGGGTTTCCGCCGCGCACGAGCTGCCGGACGGGCAGCTTCCGCCGCGCTACGTCGAGGTCACCGGGCCGGTCCCGCTGCTGGCCCGTTTGTCCATTGTGGACACACCTGGGGTCGGCGGGCTCGACTCGATGCACGGCGAACTGGCGCTGGAGGCGGCGGCGAACGCCACCGCGCTGCTGTTCGTGGTGGATGCCTCGGCCCCGTTCACCTCGGGTGAACTGGAGTTCCTGCGCAAGGTGGGCGACCGGGTGGAGACGGTGGTCTTCGTCCTTTCCAAGATCGACCAGTTCCGTGGCTGGCGCGAGGTGCTCGAAGCCGATCGGGCACTGCTGGCCCAGCACGCCCCACGCTTCGCCGACGCCGTGTTCCATCCGGTTTCGGCGCGCATGTTCGAGCTGGCCGGCAAGGCGCCGAACGAGCAGGCCGCCGCGATGCTGCGGGAGCGGTCCGGCGTGATCGCGCTCCAGGCGGCCATGCAGGAGCTGCTGGTGGGCCGCTCGGCGATGCTCGGCGAGGCGAACACGCTGCGGGCGCTGTCCAGCGCCTTCGCCGAGCGGCATGCGGCGCTGGGGGCCGAGCAGCGGGCGCTGTCCTCCGGGGAGGCGGAGGCCGAGGCGCTGCGGGACCGGCGTGATCGGCTGGCCGCCGACCGCCGGTCCTCGACCCGGGGCTGGCAGCTGAAACTGCGCGGGGAGATCCAGCGAGCCCGAGTGGATCTCGGCTACGAGTCATCGCGGCAGATGCGCGATGCCCAGTCGTACTTCCGGCAGCAGATCGACGTGGCGAAGCGTGATCAGCTCGCCGGGCTGCCGCAGCAGGTGGACGCCGCGCTGCAGACGATCTCGCAGCGCGTTTCGGCGACCATGGCGTTGCGCCTCAACCGGGTCACCGAGGTGGCGCTGGCCGAGTTGTTCTCCGCCGAGGAGCTCGCCGTGATCCGCGCCCAGTTCCTGCGCAGTGGCGGCCCGCAGGTCGTGCTCCGGCCGCCGGACAAGAAGCCACCCACGCCCGAGGACAAGCTCCTCGTGTTCATGGGCATGTCCGGTGGGGTCGGCGCGGGGAAGATCGCCGCGCTCCCGCTGGCCGGGGTGGCGCTGCTGAATCCGATCGTGCTGCCGGCGACGATCGTGATTGGGCTCGGTGCGGGCTGGTGGATGGCCCGCACCCGCAAGCACGCGGCCGACAAGCAGCACGTCAAGCAGTGGCTGGTCGAGTCCATCGCCGATGCGCGGTCGACGCTCGACCAACTGGTCGCGGAACAGCTGATCGACGCCGAGCAACAGCTTTCGCTCGCCCTCGACGACGCGCTGGCCCGGCGGATCGACGCGATCGAGGCGGAGCTCAAGGAAGTCGACAAGACGATCAAGATGGGCGCCCAGGAGCGGGCGAAGAACCTCGCGACGGTCACCCGGCGGCTCAAGGACGCCGCCGACGCACGCGAGCGGGCCGAATCCCTGTTGGCGCGCATCCGCACCCTGCGCGACCAGCGCTGAGCCGGGCGTTGTGGTGGGGAACCGAACCGGCATACGGTGAGTCCTACAGACGACAACGGCACCGGTTCGCGTAAGAGTGGGGAGTTTCGGCGTGTGGATCGACGACAGCGGCACCGCGACGGAAACGGGTGACACCTCCGGCCACGACGGTGAGATGGAGATCTCTGTCGACGGCCACAGCTACACCGCCGAAGAGAACATGGACCTCAACCACGACGGGACGTACGACACCGTCCGGATGGACAATTCGGACGGGACGATCACCGCGTACGTGGACACCGACGGCGATGGTCACGCCGACGAGTACATCCACACCGACGCCGCGGGCAATGTCGTCCAGGAGGCCACTTACGACTCCGCCACCGGAGCGTGGGTCGCCGCGCACGACGGTGCCCCCGGCAGCACCGGGACCGAGACCGCGCATGCGGGAGACATGACCGCGGACACCCAGGACGGGACCGTGGACGTCGGCCCGGCGACGGTGGACAGCAACAACGACGGCACCGCGGACACCGCGGTCGTGACCGATTCGCAGGGCAACACGGTGATGTTCACCGATGTCGACGGAGACGGCAAGGCCGACATCGAGACCGTGGTCACCCCCACCGGGGAAACGCACACCTACGACCACACCGGTCCGGGGCAATGGACCGAGACCTCCGGGGGTAACGGGGTCGCCGCGGACAGTGACCAGCTGTGGGGTGGCGGTGTCCTGCGTGACACGGTCGAGGGTGTCGCGAAGATCGATTCCGTGACCGGTCAGTGGATCTCCCAGAACTGACGATCGGCCCGTTTTTCCGACCGCTCCGCCGAACCTGCCGAGCCGTCAAGTTCGCCCCTCCGGTGATGACCGGGAGGCGCTCTTGGCGGCTTTTCGCCGTTTCGCGGTATCGGCGATGTCACGCCGGCGCCGGAAACCTTTTTCCACTGCGCCGGTCCAGCGATATCTGAATCGATTCCCTGATCGTTTTTGTGAGAGAAACGACAGGTCAGGGCTCGGTTTGGCGCTCCTCACCCGGCTACTCTCGAAAAATCCCCAAACCAGCACACCGGGTTGCTCCCGGTGCGCTGAGTCGTTTCGTCGTCGAGGTCAGGAGAAGGAATGACTGCAGTGGCCATCCCGGGTCTGGACAAGGCGCCGACCTCGCACAGTGGAGTGCTTGCGTGGG
>DASSAD010000395.1:0-27446 GCA_035685725.1 Amycolatopsis sp.
CTGCGGGTCGCCTTGGTCACCGGGAGATCGAAGGTCCCGCACGCCTTGGTCCAGTCCGGGAATCCCGCCAGCTCACGCAGGATGGCGCGCCGCACCGGATCGGCGACCGCGCTCAGCACGTCCCGTAGGCGCGCGTCTCGGGGGTGGGTGTGGGTCGGCGCGCGCGATGATCGATTGTCGTCCATGGGTTGACCTCCATCGGACACGTCGGCGGGACGGGAAGCGGCGGCGACTCCCCTGTGTCCGGGAAGCCGCCGTCCCGCTTCGCATCCGCATCAGCCGTTGTTCCGCTCTGACCGGGTCACTCGCGGATCCACCGGGCGGCCCTCACGCGCCGCTCGTCACGTCCTCGGGAACCGGCTCCGGGCGCGGCTCACCATCGGGCTGTTCCGGCACGGCATCGGGCTCCTCGCGTCGGAACTCGCGTACCGCGGCCCACACCGCGATCGCCAGCGCGGCGAGCATCGCCACGGACAGGACGGGGAAGGGCACCAGCGCGGCCCCGGACCCGCCGCCGCTGGCCATACCGGTGGGCCGGCCGGTGTCGAGCGCCGGCATGCCCCCGTTGGTGCGCGCCCCACCTCCGAAACCACCCCCGGGACGGCCACCACCCAGGTCACTACCCAGGCCACCACCGGAGCCACCGCCGGGACGGCCGCCTCCCATGCCACCGCCGAAGCCACCGCCGAAGCCACCGCCAGGCCGTCCACCCATGCCGCCGCCGGGACGAGTCCGCGGGCCACCGCCCATACCGCCGGGCCGGCCGCCCCCGGGCCTCCCGCCACCGATTCCACCGGCGAGCCCCATCAGCAGGAAGGGCAGGTAGGAAAACGCCGACGCGAACTGGTCCAGCACCGGCACGTACCACAACCGGCGAGGCAGCCAGAACGCGGACACCACGGTCAGCGCGTCCGCGAGGTAGAAGTAGCGCTCGTGCATGCCCGGCAGGAAGTAGGGCACCAGCAGGACGGACACGGTGCCGGCCAGCACCAGCCGGATCGGCGTCAGCGCGAGCCGCTTCACCACGATCGGGATGATCAGCCCGAGCACCAGCGCGCCGGTCACCACGACTCCGGCGATCCGGATGACCTCCGACGAGGATCCGCTGGGGAAGAACTGGTAGACGTTCGGGGCGTTCAGGGTCAACTGGTCGTAGGTGCCGGCCTCGGTGACGTAGACCAGCAGAAGGTCACGCGGATTCGCGCCCAGCAGCAGGGCCGGCAGGTCGAGTGCGATGTAGACCGCGGGAACGATCAGCAATGCCCGCCACGGCACGTACTTGCGCAACACCGCGAGCAACAGCAGCGGAAAGATGAAAATGGCCTGGAGCTTGAACGATATCGCCAGGCCGAAGAACAGGCACGCCAGCCAGGGCCTGCGCCGCATCAGGAAATAGAGCCCACCCAGCGCCAGCGACGAGTACGAGGCGTCGATCTGCGCCCACCAGGAACTGTTCATCACCACGGTCGGCAGGAACAGCACCACCGCCGACGCCAGGGTGGGCCACCAGCTGGCGGGATAGCGAAGCGCCACGATCCGGTAGGTGAAAAAGCCCAACACCAGATCGAAGAACACCGGGATCAGCTTGACCGCCACCAACGCCGGAATCGGCGTGTAGGTGAGCGCCGCGACCAGGTAGAGGTACGGCACGTTGTAATTGCTGAAATTGTCCTTCAGCGCGGCGAAGCCGCCGTTCTGCGCGATGAAGTCGTACCACGGCAGGAAGTAGGCGCGGTAATCTCCGGACTCATATCCGAAGAAGACCGACCGGACCGCCAGCGCGACCACCACCACGGCGGCCACCGCCGCGATTTTTCCGGCCGGCCGACGCTTTTTCGCGCCGCCCGATCCGTCGGAGAACTCCACTTCGACACCGGCTACCCGGGCCGTCATCGCAAACCCCCTGCAAGAAACTCTCAGTGTGTGAACGACTCCCAAAGTAACGGGTGGGATCGAATTTTCACTGAGAAAGTCGTGAAAATGGCCTGTGAATCACCAACCTCGGCGAACGTCACGAACCGGGCTTCCGGAACAACCGGGTGGCCGACAGCCGGGCGGTGCCGTCCGGTCCGCCGAGTTCCGCCAGGTGCTTGTGGACGGTCGCGTCCACCGAGAGGTACTTGCGGCCGGCACGCAGATCGGCGTCGTTGCGCAGGCGGATGATCAGCGGGAACTCGGCCAGTGCGGCCGCGTCGAACAGCCCCGTCGTGTAGATCAGCTGGACGCCCAGCGCGTGCGCGACGACCCGTTGCAGTTCCAGCAGATACCCGGCCGACGCTCGGCCGATGGGGTTGTCCAGGAACAGCACCCCGGAATGCCGGTTGCGCAGACGACCCCGGTTGTTGGCCCGCAACGCGGCGAGCGTGCAGTACAGGATGATCGCCGCGGTGAGCTGCTGGCCGCCGGAGAACACGTCACGGATCTCGGAGATCCGCTGCCGCTCGGTGCGCAGCACCGAGTCGGGCTTGAGCAGGTCGACCCGGAATCCCTTCGGCACGGCGGCCCGGACTCCGCGCAGGAGGAGGGAAATCCCGTCCCGCCGCAGCTCCCGGCCGTCGCCGGTCCGCCCCGCCGCCGCCTCGTCGATCACCTGGCCCAGCGCCTCGGTCAGCGCCGGATCCTCGGGCTCGGCGAACCGGATGCGCAGGAACTCCTGACCGGACCAGTCGCCGAGCCCCTCCGGCAGCTGGGAAAGCCGCTGGGCGGAGCGCAGCGTCCGCAGTGCGCCCTCGACCATGCCCTGCAGGCGGGCCACGATCCCGGAGCGGTGCCGGTCGATCCGCGCGAGATCGCCGGTGAGCGTGCGCAGCCGGGGGCTCAGCGCGGCCGCCCACCCGGCCGCACCGGCGGGCAGGCTGTCCCGGCGCACCGAGATGATCTGCTGCCGGACCGGGCTCGACAGCTTTTCGAACCGCTTTTCCGTCGCGTACTGCGCCAGCGCGTCGGCCGCCGCGCGGACGCGCTTTTCCGCCTCGTCCACCGCCGAGTCGGCCGCGGCCAGCGCGGCGTTCAGCTTGCGATAGCGCGCCTGCGCGGACTCGACGTCGCCGTCGAACACCGCGGAGCCGGCCGGTTCGCCTTGGGGGACAAGGTGCTCCATCGACTCGGCCAGCAGCCGGAAACCCGCCGCGGCGGCGTTCGCGCTCTCCAGTGCCCGCTCGGCTTCCGCGCGGTGGGCCTGCGCACGCTCGCCGGTACGGCGCGCGCTGCTCACCTGCTCGGCGGCCTCGTCGATCAGCTCGCGCCCGTGCTCGGCGTCGCGGGGACGGCTGTCCAGCGACACCGCCTGCCGCGGGAACCGGTCCAGCTCCGCCTTGCCGGTGGCGACCAGGCCGATCGCCTCGGAGTACTCGGCCTCCAGCGCGCTCGCCACCCGCCCGGCGCGTGCCTGTGCCGCGGCCCGGGTGGCGGCGTCCGACCCGTCCGGGGTCTCCAGCAGCCGCGCGGCCCGCTCCCGGACCGGTCCCTCCAGCGCTTCCACCGCCGCCCGCGCCGCGGACTCGGCATGCTCGGCCTGCTCCAGCTCCGCCCGCAGGTCGCTGCCGACCTCCACCTTGGCGTAGGCGGCACCGGCCGAGGCGAACGCGCGACGCAGCGCGTCCACCGGCTCGCGCGGCACCGGGTCCACTTCGGACACCGCGCCACCGCCGGGCACCTCGGCCAACTCGGCGCGGGCGGTGCTGACCGTGCGCCGGTGACCGTCGGCGGTGCGCTGTTCTTCGGCGGCCTCCGCACGCGACCGGGCGGCCCGGGCCGCCGCCTGCCCGGCCTCCGCCTCGGCCTGGGCGACGGTCTCCCGCGCCCGGTCGGCCGCTTCGGTCCACCGGGGGATCCGGTCGACGCGTTCGGCCAGCTCGCCCAGCGTCCGGGCCCGCTCGTCGGCCAGCCGGACCGCGGCGCGCAGCGGCGGAACGACCTCGCGCAGCCGGGCCCGCCGGGCACCCAGATCGGCCACCCGTGCTTCGGCGGCTTCGGTTTCCCGGCGGCCTTCCGCCAGCCGGCCGGCCGCCGTTTCGGCTTCCTCGGCCAGCTTGGCGAGCGCACCGGGCGGGAAGTCCTCGCGCCAGCTCGCGAGTTTCCACTCCAGTGCGGCGTCGTCCGCGATCGCGGTGGCGATCGCGTCGAGCCGCTTACGCCGCCGGGCGTGCCGGTCGAGGATCTCCCGGCGCGCGGCGTCGGCGGCGTCCTCGTCGAACATCGCCGGGTTCGGCGGGACCAGGAAGTCGACGCCGGGCGCGGTCCCGGCGCCGAGCAGGGCGTCGGTGGTGCCGACCGGCAGCACCGCGCTGGGCAGCAACCGGGCCTCGGTCAACGCCCGCTTCGCCCGGGGCAGCTGCGCCGCGTCGTTGACCAGTACCCCACCGAGAAGATGCGGCACCCGGGCGAGTACCCGCTCCCGCTCCTCGATGTCCATTGTGGACAAATAGCGCCAGCCGGACCACGCGGTGACCCCCGACCGCTCCAGCACGTCGAGCGCGGCCTGCACCTCGGGCGGCGCGGGCAGCAGCCCACCGCTGCCCAGCGCGGTGAGCGCGCGCTCGTCGGCCGACTCCGCCACCCGCAACGCCGTCTGCTCGCGTTCGGCGGTCATCCTGGCTTCCCGCAACCGGTTCAGCAGCGCGGGAGTGTCCGTCTCGGGCTGGACGGTGTCACCGCCGATCAGTTCGCCGAGCCGCGGATGCGCGGCCAGTTCGTCCGCGCGCCGGTGCGCCCGCGCCAGCTCCGCCTCGGCCCGGTCGGCGAGGCTGCGCGCGGCGGTGACCCGCTGCTGCGCCGCGTGTGCCACCGCCTGTGCCTCGCCGTGTTCCTCGGCGACGGCTTCCGCCTCGCTTTCCCGTGCCGCCAGTTCGCGCACCGCGTTCTCCGCGCGGGTGCGCGACTCCCGCGCGGCGGCCAGGACCTGGGTGCCGTCATCGAGCACGCCGTCCCGGACGGCCCGGGTGATCGCAGCCCGCACTTCGTCGATCCGCGCGGTCAGCTGGACCACCTCGGCGCGGTGGTTGGCCGCGATACCGGTCGCCTCGTCACGCCGGTTCTGCGCCACGGCAGCCTCGTCGCGGACTTTGGCGGCCCGGCGCTCGGCCGCGTCGGCCTGTTCCTCGGCATCGCGCGCCAGCGCGAGCAGACCACGGGCGAGCGCGGCCGCCGCCGCGTTCTTGGCGGTCAGCGCCGGTTTCGCGGTCTGCTCCCGTTCCCCCACCAGGTCCCGGAAATCGGCCGCCCTGCGCACCGCGTCGACGTGGTTGAGCACGGTCGTCGTCTCGCGCCAGGCGTGCGCGTCGGCGCGCGCCGCGGCCAGTTCCGCGCCGAGCCGGTCCCGGTGCGCGCTCGCGTCGGCCAGCCGCAGCCCGGCGACGACCCGGCGAAGCTCGGTCAGCACGGCGGTGAGCCGGCGGTGATCGCCTTCGGCGAGCTTCTCGGCCTCCCTGGCCTCGTCGAGACGAGCGGAAAGGCCGGCGATCCGGTCCGACTCCAGCGTGTGCCGCGCGAGCACCGCCCCGGCGAGCGCTCCCGCGTCCGTACGGGCGACCCTGGCAAGCTTGCGCGACGCGGCCGCCAGCGACTCCTCGTCGGCCAGCGGAGCGAGCAGATCGAGCGCGCCGGAGACGAAATCCCGCTCGGCCATCAGTTCCCCGCGCTTGCCGAGATTGTCCGCGTAGGCCTGCACCACGTCGGCGAGGTCGCGCGGATCGTCCTCGGCGAGCACGGCCCTGAGCAGGAATTCGACGAACGCTTCATCGGAGGTGAACGAGAAGGCGTCGGCCGCCTCGCCCTCCCCCGCGTTCATCGCGCGCTGGTACCGGAACAGCTCGGTGTCCAGGCCGAGCGCGTCCAGCCGCTCGGTCCACTCGTGCTGGCGCCGCGTCCAGGACAGCTCCAATTCCGGCTCGGCCCGGTGCGCCGCCTCGAGCCGCTCGGCGAAGGCGGACATCGTCAGCAGACGGCCGTCAGCGGTGAACGGCAAGGACTCCAGCGACACCGCCTCGCTGGGCCGGAAGCAGAACCACGCGTCGACGAGGTTCGCCGGGTCGTGGGAAACCACGTGTCCCCGCCATTCCGAGACCTTGCCGGTCACGATCCGCTGCCCGGTCCCGGTGTGCTGCCACTCCAGCACCACCTGCGCGACGTCCTTGGCGCCCACGAACTTTTCCAGTACCCGGGTACTGGTGGTCCCGACCACCTGACGCCGTCCCGGCAGCATCACCGAGAAGATCAACTTGATCAGTACCGACTTGCCGCCGCCGTTTTCCAGGAACAGCACGCTCGCCGGGGACGGGCGGCGGGGCGGTCCCTGATCGCCGGGGTGGATCCCGGCGCCGAACAGCGCGTCCTGGGCAGGTGCCCGGACGAGGTCCCCCACCCCGCTGAAGTCCAGCAACACGTCCTGGTACCGAGCACCGGCCGGGCCGACCGAATGCAGGCGCACCCGCGAAAGCTCGTACATCTCTCCCCTGTCCTCATCCCCCGCCGGCCACGTGGGCCGGGTTCACAAAGTGTCCGCGGCACTCGTGGCCAGGCTGCCCGCGCCGTCCCCCACCGTGACGACCCCGAGCGCGAGCAACTCCTCGAAGGCGCTGTCCGCGGCCAGCTCCCGCACCTGCACCTGATACCGCGGGGTGGTCCGGTACGTCCCGCCCTGTTCGGTGCTGACGGCGACCAGGAAGCCCTGATCGGCCAGGAACCGCAACGCCCGGGAGACCATGCCGCGGGTGGTGTCGGGGGCGAGCCGGCCGTCCTTCGTCGCCGCGGCGGCCGGGCGCCGCGCGTAGGCGCGCCAGGCGTGTTCGAGTTCGGGCGCCTCGGTCAGCGGGTCGTTGTTGTCCCCGGACTTTGCCGCGCGCTCGTCCAGGATCCGGCACGCCTCCCGCACGACGCCGTCGACCTGCTCCACACTCACGCGGCCGATGTAGGTGTCGTTCGCGAGATCGTCGGGACGCGGATAGCCGAGCGCGGCGGTGGCCAGATGCACCAGGCCGTGCAACACCTTCTCGGTGTCGCGGCGCTCCCGGATCTTGCTCTGCCGCGCGTAGCCGTCCATCTTGATCTCGAACACCGACTCGTCCGCGGCGGCCAGCACCGCCCCCGCCTGAGTGTTGACATCCAGCATCAGCAGGCCGAGACCGGCGGCGATCGAGTTGGTCAGCTGCTTGAACCCGGTGTCCTCGCCATAGCGGCGGACCAGCTCCGCATACACCACGTCGCGCCCCGGCAGCTGTTTCGGCCGCAGGCCGAACGAGATCAGCCGCGCCGCGGATTCCGCGTCGCCACTGGTGACCGGCCGGCTCATGACGCCCCCTCCATTTCCTCGGGCGCCCGCCGCACCCCGGCGGGCCCGCCGAACCCCGTGTCCCGCTCGATCCCGGCCGTGGCCAGCACGAGGTCCGCGCCGCCGAACTCGTCGTCGTCCAGCACCGTCCCGTCGTCCACGGCGATCAGCGCGTGCTCGTCCCCCTGCCGGAGCGCCGCGCCGACCTCCGGACTGTACGAGTGCACCGCGCGCAGCGCGACCAGACGCGCCAGTGCGGGGTCCGACCCGCGTGCCTCGGCGAGCAGCCCGGACAGCCGGCGCGGCCCCTCGCGCAGGGCCAGCAGCTCGTCCGCCCGCCGCCATTGCTCGTCGCTGTAGCGGCTGGTGGTCTCGGCCGGAACCAGTTCCGGTTCGGGGATCTCCCCGACCAGCCGGTCCCGCTCCGGCGCCGGGCGCAGCAGCAGCGAGACCAGGGACGGGAGCGCGGGCACGGCGGGCACCTCGAGCCCGGCCACGGCGTGGAAGAACCGCTCGACCGGCACCACGGCGTCCGCCAGGGCGAGATCGAGGCTGGGCATCAGCAGCTGGCCGAACAGGTCCACCGTCGCCCGCCGCGGCGGCCCCGAGAACTGCTGGCGGTCCTGCTCCGCACGGAAGATCGCGCCCGCGGCCTGAAGCCGCGTCTGGAGCTGCGTGTGCCGGCTGACGCAGTCGCCGACGATGTCGACCAGTTCGGCCGCCCGGCGCTTGTGACCGGGGTCGGTGGACTCGTCGCGCGCCTTGGTGATGTTGCGCAGGATCGCGTTCTCCGCGCGGAACCTCGCCTCGATGTGGGACAGGGCCGAATCCAGCAGCGCCGGCATCTCCTCGGCCCAGTCGACGGAGCGCACGTCCCGGCGGGTGGCCTCCAGCCGCGCGCGCAGCGTCTCGCCGTACTGGACGGTCCGGTACCGGGCCTGTTCCGCGGCGAGCCGGGCGTCGGTCAGGCGGCCCCGGCTGATCAGGTTCTCCAGTTTGACCTCGGCCGCGATCTGTGCGGACTCGACGTCGGTGTCCAGCGCGCCGACCAGCACGGTGATCGCCTCGTCGCTGGCCCGCAGATAGACCTCTCCGTCGGGGGAGACCACCTCGACGAGCAGCTTGAAGTCGAAGGCGCGCCGCCGGTACGCGCCGCTCGCGTCGAAACTCCCGTAGACGCGCCGGAAACCCCGGTCCGCGGTGCCCACGTTGATCAGGTTGTCCAGCACCCAGCGGGCCACCCGCAGGTGCTCGGCGGCGGCGCGGCCGGGCGCCTGCGCGGCGATGAACGGCTGGAGGCGGCGGACCACGTCGTCGTGCCCGGCGCCGGTGTCGAAGTCCATGGCGATGGTGACCTGGTCGATCGTGTGCAGCGCGATCTCCGCCATCTGGTACACGGTCGCGTCGGCCCAGTCCAGCTTCGCCTTGCGCGCGTCCAGGTCGTGCAGGGGCGCGGTGCAGGCCAGGGCCTTGAGCCGCCGGGCCAGCCCCGCGTCGGCCAGACCCCCGCTGATCAGCTCCGCATCTCGCACAGCGGACCAGACTAGCGGCGCCGCCGGATCCCCGCGCGGGGCACGCCCGGTCAGTGCGCGAGTTCGCGTTCGTAGGCTTCCAGTGTCTCGATGATCAGGCGCCGCTGGTCGGGGGTGAGGGGAGTGAGCACCTTGCGCCACGCCTGCGCGCCCAGGGCCAGCCAGTCCTGCGCGCCCGCGCGGTGCGCCTCGGAAATCGCGACGATGGTGCGGCGGCGATCGGCTTCGTCGTTCCGCCGTTCGAGGATGCCCCGGCGGCTCAGCTCACCGACCATCAGGCTGACCGTCGTCGGCGCGACCTCCAGGCGCGCGGCGAGTTCGGTGACGCCCAGCGGTCCGTCGAAAAGCAGATACGACAGCAGCGAAAAGTGCCGGGGAGTCAGCGAAAGCGACCGGAAACCCGCCGGCACCGGCCGTCGCTTGAGCCGCCCGAACAGGCGGGGCATGAGCAGCAGCAGCTTCCGGACGCCGTCGTCCACCTCCACAACCTTTGACATCGCGAGAACTCCCCTGATTACTTCTACCCGCAGCTGAATCCCGTATGGAAGGAATCTTCGCATGGGCGAACCCGAGGTCACCGAACGCAACCAACCGATCGTCGACGAGTTCCGCGCCCGCGGCGGCGTCGTCGGCGGCAGCTTCGAGGGCATACCGCTCTTGCTGCTGACGCACACCGGAGCCAGGACCGGCCATCGCCGGACCAGCCCGGTGGTCTACCTCGACGATGGCGACCACGTGCTGATCTTCGCCGGCAACGGCGGCAGCGACCGGCATCCCGCCTGGTACCACAACATCCTGGCCGATCCGCGGGTCACCGTCGAACTCGGAACCGAGACCTACGAGGCGAAAGCAGTGCCCTTGACCGGCGAGCAACGCGACGAGCGCTACGCCCGCGCGCTCGCGCAATTCCCGGCGCTGGCCGACCTCCAGGAACGGACGGCTCGCCGGATCCCGCTGGTCGCGCTGTGGCGGGCGTGATCGCCTCGCGTCCGACCATGCGCACGATGAGCGTGTTCGGCCGCGCCGCGCCCACTCCCCGGCGAGCCTGACGGAGGCGAGCCCGAAGCCTTCGGCGGGCGCGACGCGGGCTCCCGGCGGTATCGGGCGCGGGTCAGGCGATTTCCCGCAGGCTCGCGTCCTCGATGGCGCGCAGGCTCGCCAGCGGTGGGCGCTGCCGGCAGGTGAGTTCGGTCAGCACCATCTCCCGTTCCACCCCGTGCCCGGACTCGCCGCGCCGGAACTGGGCGAGCAGCGTGGCGGGCGGTTGGGCGGAGACCAGCCGCCCGTAGCACTCGAGACGGTCGAACACGGTGAGCATGATCTGCCCGGCCATCTGCCCGAGCGCCTGGGTGTTCTGGTGCCGGTGGGTGCGCTTGCCCAGATCCACCTGCGCCAGCGCGTCGAGGCCGCGCGCCTGCAGGATGTCGATCAGATGCCCGACCTCGACCCCGTAGTTCACCACGAACGGGATGCTTTCCAGCAGTTCGCGGCGGCCCGCGTACTCGCCGGCCAGCGGCTGCACGAAGCCGGCCAGCTCGGGCCAGTACATGTTCAGCAGCGGGCGCGCGACCAGCTCGGTCACCCGGCCGCCCCCGTCGGCTTCCGTCGACGCCGCGCCGACAAGCGGCCGGTGGTAGAAGCCCTTGACGTAGGCGACCGCTTCATCGGTGAGCAGCGGACCCAGCAGCCCGGTGACGTAGGAACTGGTGAAGTCGTAGAGGTCACCGTCGACGAACACCACCAGCTCGCCGGTCGTCGCGGCGAGTCCCTTCCACAGCGCCTCGCCCTTGCCGGGCAGGCCGGGCAGGGCCGGCAACACCGCGTCCTGGGCCACCACCGTGGCCCCGGCCTCGGCCGCGACCCGCGCCGTGGCGTCCCGCGAGCGGGAGTCGACCACCACGATCTCGTCGACCAGCGGGCATTCCTCGACCAGATCGCGCCGGATGGTGCGGACGATGTCGCCGACCGTCTCCTCCTCGTCACGCGCGGGAATCACCACGCTGATGGTCCTGGCCCCGGCCCGCTTGGCCGCCAGCAGCGCGGCGGGCCGCCAGTCCCCGGCATGACTGCTCCGCC
Source organism: Amycolatopsis sp. (assembly GCA_035685725.1). GTDB lineage: Bacteria > Actinomycetota > Actinomycetes > Mycobacteriales > Pseudonocardiaceae > Amycolatopsis_E. The sequence continues at coordinate 10,876 of DASSAD010000395.1, forward strand.
GGGGGAGCCAGTCGCCCACGTCGGCGGACATCTTCAGGTCCGCTCTGTCCTCAGCCGTGTGGTCAGGCACCACGTTTCCCCTTCCCCGAACCGGACGTAACCACACCAATCAGGCTCCGTGGACCGGGTTTCCGGCAGCCGAGCGCCGGGAAACCGCTGGGTTACGGGAAGCCGCCGCGACCGGCGGTCCCGTAACACCGCTTGCACATCCGTCAGCCTAGGGCCTGCATCGGGTGGCACGCCGGGCTCGGGGCCGCACCGGGCCCGAGCACGGCGGAGTGGGGGCGCGCCGAAACGGGTAACCGCTTTCCGCCCCGGCGCCGGCCCCGATCAGGAGGTTTCTTCGAGCATGTCGGCGGTCACGGCCGACTCGGTGTCGGGCACGCCGAGCTCCTTGGCCCGCTTGTCCGCCATCGCGAGCAGCCGGCGGATCCGGCCGGCGACCGCGTCCTTGGTCATCGGCGGATCGGACAGCTGGCCCAGCTCCTCCAGGGAGGCCTGCCGGTTGGACAGCCGCAGCTTTCCCGCCGCCAGCAGGTGATCCGGTGCGGTGTCGCCGAGGACCTCCATCGCCCGCTCGACCCGGGCGGCCGCCGCCACCGCGGCCCGCGCGGACCGCCGGAGGTTCGCGTCGTCGAAGTTGGCCAGCCGGTTCGCGGTGGCCCGCACCTCGCGGCGCATCCGGCGTTCCTCCCACTGCAGCACGCTGGCATGCGCGCCGAGCCGGGTCAGCAGCGCGCCGATGGCGTCGCCGTCGCGCACCACCACGCGGTCCGCTCCGCGCACCTCGCGGGACTTCGCCTGGATGCCCAGCCGCCGCGCGGCACCGACCAGCGCCAGCGCCGCCTCCGGTCCCGGGCAGGTGACCTCCAGCGACGACGAGCGGCCCGGCTCGGTGAGCGAGCCGTGTGCCAGGAAGGCGCCCCGCCAGGCCGCCTCGGCGTCGGCGATCCCCCCGGAGACGACGGCGGCCGGCAGCCCCCGCACCGGGCGGCCACGCTGGTCGATCAGCCCGGTCTGGCGGGCCAGTCCCTCACCGTCCTTCACCACGCGCACCAGGTACCGCGTCGTCTTGCGCAGTCCCCCGGCGGAAAGCACGTGCACGTCCGAGTGGTGCCCGTAGAGCTCCTGGATCTCCTTGCGCAGCCGGCGCGCGACCGAACCGGTGTCCAGTTCGGCCTCCACCACGACCCGGCCGCCCACGATGTGCAGTCCCCCCGCGAACCGCAGCATCGACGCGACCTCCGCCCGGCGCGGCCCGATCCTGGTGATCTGCAACCGGCTGAGCTCATCCTTGACCGAAGCGGTCATCGCCATTGGCCCCTCCTCCCTTTCCGGCGCCCGATCAGATCGAGAGCCTCCCGCACACAGCCCGCAAGCGCATCCGGATCGTGCGAACCCACCACGTTCGGGTCAGCCACCTCCGCGAACAGCGCCCGCGCCCCCAGGCCCGCCGCCGCGTCCCGCAGCCGCGCCGGCGCCGCCACCGAGCCACGGTCCGCGAGCACCGCGTCCACGCGCAGTTCGGGGGCGTGCTGGAAGAGTACGTCGAGGTGGCGTTCGGGTGAGAAGCCCGCCGTCTCCCCAGGCTGGGGGATCAGGTTGAGGATCACGATCTTGATGGCCTCGCTGCGCACCAGCGCGTCGTGCAGTTCCGGGACCAGCAGATGCGGCAGCACGCTGGTGAACCACGAACCAGGCCCCAGAATCACCGCCTCGGCCGCCAGCACCGCGGTGAGCGCGTCGGGGCAGGCGGTGGGCACCCCGCCGGGCCGCTCCGGTGTCCGCAGTTCGATGCGCCGGACCTGACCGGGCGTGCTCGCGACCGCGCCCTGCCCCCGGATCGTCCGCAGCTCACCGTCCCCACCCAGCCCCGCGACCTGGGCCTCGATCTCCAGCGGCTCCGGCGACATCGGCAGCACCCGGCCGGTCACCCCGATCAGCCGGCGTGCCTCGTCCAGCGCGGCGACCGGATCGCCGAGCACCTCGAACAACCCCGCCAGCAACAGGTTGCCGACCGCGTGCCCGGTCAGTGCACCGGTGCCGCCGAACCGGTGCTGGATCACCTCCGCCCACAAGGAACCGCCGTCCTCCGCGGCGGCGAGCGCGGCCAGTGCCTGCCGGAGATCGCCCGGCGGCAGCAGGCCGAGCTCACGCCGCAGCCGGCCGGACGACCCGCCGTCGTCGGCGACGGTCACGACCGCGGTGACGTCCGGGGTGATCCGGCGCAGCGCGGTGAGCGTCGCGTGCAAGCCGTGCCCGCCGCCGAGGGCGACCGCGCGCAGGGGGTCCCTTCCGGTCACTCGCGGCCCAGATCCCGGTGGATCACCTTGACCGCCATACCGTCCTCATTGGACAGCAGACGGGCGAGTTCCTCGGAGATGGCCACGCTGCGGTGCTTGCCCCCGGTGCAGCCGACGGCCATCGTCAGATAGCGCTTTCCCTCGCGCTTGTACCCCGCGCCGATCAGCCGGAGCAACTGGTGGTAGCGGTCGAGGAACTCCTCGGCGCCCTCCTGGGACAGCACGTAGTTGCGCACCTCGGCGTCTAGTCCGGTGTGCTCGCGCAGTTCCGGGATCCAGAACGGGTTCGGCAGGAACCGCACGTCCATCACCAGGTCGGCGTCCATCGGCAGGCCGTACTTGTAGCCGAAGGACAGCACGGTGACCCGGGTCTGGGTGGCCGAATCGGAGCCGAACGCGTCCTCGATCTTCGCGCGCAGGTCGTGCACCGACAGGGCCGAGGTCTCCAGCACCAGATCGGCCTCCTCGCGCAGCGGTGCCAGCAGGGTCCGCTCGGCGGTGATGCCGTCGGCGAGCCGGCCGTCGCCCTGCATCGGGTGCCCGCGCCGGACCTGCTCGAACCGACGCACCAGTACCGCGTCGGTGGCCTCCAGGAACAACACGCGCGGCTTGTACCCGCGAGCGTCCAGATCCTTGATCACCGAGGCCAGGTCGTCGGTGAACGCCCGCGAGCGGACGTCCATCACCACGGCCACCTTCGTGATCGCCCCCCGGGCCTGCGCACCCAGCTCGACCATCGTCGCGATCAGCTCGGGTGGCAGGTTGTCGACCACGAACCAGCCGAGATCCTCCAGACACTTGGCGGCCGTGCTGCGGCCCGCCCCGGACAGCCCGGTGACGACCGCGACCTCCATCCCCGAACTTCGCTCGTCCTCGCTCATCGCTCCTTCTCCCCTGCTCCTTTTCCTGTCGGCGCGCCCACCCGGCACGACCGCTCCGCCATCAGGCGGGACGCTCGTCCCCGCCGGGCCCGCGCGCCTGTCCGTCACCGCGACGGCCGCGGCCTCACCGGTCCGGCTCCTGTCCGTCGGCCAGCGCCGCGTGAATCACCTCGGCGGTGCGGACACCGATGCCCGGCACCTGCGCGATTTCCGCCACCCCTGCCTGTTTCACCTTCTTCACCGAGCCGAAATGCTTGATCAGCGCGGTCCGGCGAGCCTGCCCGAGGCCCGGCACACCGTCCAAAACGGACACCTGCACCCGCTTGCCGCGCTTTTCCCGGTGATACCTGATCGCGAAGCGGTGCGCCTCGTCCCGCACCCGCTGCATCAGGTACAGCGCCTCGGAGGTGCGCGGCAGGATGACCGGATCGGGATCGGCCGGCAGCCACACCTCCTCCAGCCGCTTGGCCAGCCCGACCACCGCGACGTCGGTGATGCCGAGCTCACCCAGCACGTCCGCCGCCGCCGTCGCCTGCGGGCCGGCGCCGTCGACGACGAGCAGGTTGGGCGGATAGGCGAACTTGCGCGGCCGACCGGTCTCCGGGTCGATCCCCGGGCGGTCCTCCTCCGCCTCGGCCGCGCTGTGCTCCTTGAGATACCGGGCAAACCGGCGCCGGACCACCTCGGCGACGGCGGCCACGTCACCTTCCTCGGCCGCCTCGCGCAGCGCGAACCGGCGGTACTCGGACTTGCGGGGCACCCCGTCCTCGAACACCACCAGCGAGGCGACCACGTCACTGCCCTGGATGTGACTGATGTCGATGCACTCGATGCGCAGCGGCGCGCTGTCCAGACCGAGCTGCTCCTGCAATTCGGACAGCGCCGCCGACCGTGCGGTGAGATCGCCCGCGCGCCGCAGCTTGTGCTGGGCGAAGGCCTCTTCGGCGTTGCGCTGCACGGTTTCCGCGAGCGCCCGCTTGTCGCCGCGTTGGGGGACCCGCAGCTGGACCCGGGAACCACGCAGCCCGGAAAGCCACTCGCCGAGCGTGTCCCCGTCGGCCGGCAACTCGGGCACCAGGACCTCACGCGGCACCGGTGAACCGCTTTCCGGGCTCTGTGTCCACTGCTCGACCTGCTCGCCGTAGAACTGGCTGACGAACTGGTCCACCAGCGCGGCGACGTCCATCGCCTCGGCCTTGTCGATCACCCAGCCGCGCTGGCCGCGCACCCGGCCGCCCCGCACGTGGAACACCTGTACGGCGGCTTCCAGCTCGTCGTGGGCGAAGGCGACGACATCCGCGTCGGTTCCGTCGCCCAGCACCACGGCCTGTTTCTCCATGGCCCGCCGCAGCGCGCCGATGTCGTCGCGCAGCCTCGCGGCCTTCTCGAACTCCAGCTGCTCGGCCGCCGCCGCCATCTCGTTTTCCAGCCGCCGGACCATGGCGTCGGTGCGACCGGCCAGGAAGTCGCAGAAGTCCTCGACGATGGCGCGGTGCTCCTCGGCGCTCACCCGGCCCACGCACGGCGCCGAGCACTTGTCGATGTAGCCGAGCAGGCAGGGGCGGCCGATCTGGGTGTGCCGGCGGAACACGCCGGTGGAGCAGGTGCGGGCGGGAAAGACCCGCAGCAGCAGGTCGAGGGTCTCGCGGATCGCCCACGCGTGCGCGTACGGGCCGAAATAACGGACCCCCTTCTTGCGCGGGCCCCGGTAGACGTGCAGCCGTGGGAACTCCTCGTTGAGCGTCACCGCCAGCACCGGGTAGGACTTGTCGTCGCGGTAGCGGACGTTGAACCGCGGGTCGAACTCCTTGATCCAGTTGTATTCGAGCTGGAGCGCCTCGACCTCGGTGCCGACGACCGTCCATTCGACACCCGCCGCGGTGGTGACCATCTGCCGGGTGCGCGGGTGCAGGCCGGTGAGATCGGCGAAGTAGGAGTTCAGCCTGCTGCGCAGGCTCTTGGCCTTGCCGACGTAGATGACCCGCTTCGCCGCGTCCCGGAACTTGTACACACCAGGCGCGTCCGGGATGCTTCCGGGCGAAGGACGGTAGGTCGACGGGTCAGCCACACCCGCAAGCCTATGGCGCGCCCGGCGACACCCCCGCACACCCCTGGTCACGAAGTCTCCGGCGCGACCGCGGCACCACATCCGCCGGAGGTGTCCGGCGCCCGCCGCGCGGGCCGTATGGAATTCTCACCGCCATGCGCATCGCGACGTGGAACGTGAACTCGGTCGGCGCCCGGCTTCCCCGCCTGCTGGCCTGGCTCGGCTCGGCCCGGCCGGACGTGCTCTGCCTCCAGGAACTCAAGTGCACCACCGAGGCCTTCCCGCACTCCGCGGTCGGCGAACTCGGCTACGAGGTGGCCGCCTACGGGCTGGGGCGGTGGAACGGGGTCGCGATCCTGTCCCGGGCCGGGCTGACCGACGTGCGCCGCGGACTCGCCGGCGAACCACGGTACGAGGACGCGGCCGAACCCCGCGCGATCGGAGCGACCTGCGGCGGCGTACGCGTGTGGTCGGTGTACGTCCCCAACGGACGCGAGCCGCAGCATCCCCACTATGCGTACAAGCTGCGCTGGCTGGAGGCCCTGCGCGCCACGGTGATCGAGGAGAACTCGCCGGAGCGGCCGCTGGCCGTGCTCGGCGACTTCAACATCGCGCCGACCGACGACGACGTATGGGACATCAGCGCGTTCGACGGCTCCACCCACGTGACGGAACCCGAACGCAAGGCGCTGGCCATGCTGCGTGACGCGGGCCTGTCCGACGTCGTGCCGAGGCCGCTCAAGTACGACCGTCCCTACACCTACTGGGACTATCGCCAGCTGGCGTTCCCCAAGAACAACGGGATGCGCATCGACCTGGTCTACGCGGACGCGGCCTTCGCGGGAACGGTGACCGACGCCTACGTCGACCGCGAGGAACGCAAGGGAAAGGGCGCCTCCGACCACGCCCCGGTCGTGGTCGACCTCGAGCGGTAGCGGTCCCGGCGGGCACCGGCGGAAACCGGTGCCCGCCCGCCGGACCGGTCAGATCCCGCGGGGCGAAGCGCCACCCGTCACGCGCACCGTGCGCTCGGCCGGAAACACCGCCGGGCTCGTCATGGCTGGTCCGCCCACGCCTGCTTGTGCAGCCGCCGCAACGCCCGCACCGCCTCGACCGCGTGGACCCGGTCCACCGCCTGGATCGCGAGGAGGCCGTAGTACTCGTCCTCGGGCAGTTCCAGCCGCGCGAAGGAAGCGCCGTCGGGAAAGCTCACCGAAAGCACCTCCAGCCAGCTGAAGTTGCGGCCCACCAGCACATTGCGCACCTGGACGCCCTCGGCGGTGGCGCGCACGCGTGGCGTGGCGATCAGCATGGACGCACCGGCGAGGAGCACGCCCACGCCCATCATCGCGATCTGATCGGACACCTGGAAGATCGCTCCCGTGTTGGATCCCCGCAGCAGCGCCGAGACCACCGCGAAGACCACGAGCACCACCACGGCCACCGCGGAGCCCATCCACATCGCCCGGCGTGGCCTGATCACCACGAGCTCGTCGGTGTCGATCACACGAATCCCCGTTCCGTCGAGGGGCGGCGGAGGAAACGCAGCACCCGTGCGGTGTCCAGCGCGGCCAACGTCGCCTCACGTCCCTTGTCCTCCGCCGAGCCGGGCAGCCCGGCCCGGTCCAGCGCCTGCTGCTCGGTGTCGCAGGTGAGCACCCCGTTGCCGACCGGGATGCGCTCGTCCAGCGCGACCCGGGTCAGCCCGGCGGTCACCGCGTCGCACACGTAGTCGAAATGCGGGGTGCCACCGCGGATCACCACGCCCAGCGCGACGACGGCGTCGTGGTCACGGGCCAGGGACTGCACCACCACCGGCAGTTCCACCGCCCCGGCGACGCGCACCACGGTGGGCTCTTCGGCGAGCTTCGCGTCCCGCGCGGTGGCCAGTGCCGACTCCAGCAGGGCAGCGGTGATTTTCGGATGCCACCGCGTGGCCACCACCGCCAGCCTCAGGTCCGCGAGACCGGCGAGCTCGGGCTCGGCCTCGGGACGGCCCTGGCCGCTCACTGGGCACCATCCCCGTTGCGCACATCGGCACCGACCTGGTCGAAGTCTTCCAGCTGGGACAGGTCGTGCCCCATCCGGTCCCGCTTCGTCCGCAGGTAGCGCAGGTTCTCCGGGTTCGGCGAGATCGGCAGCGGCACCCGGCCGGTCACCGTCAGGCCGTAGCCCTCCAAGCCGATCCGCTTGGCCGGGTTGTTGGTCAGCAGCCGCATCGACCGGACACCGAGATCACACAGGATCTGCGCGCCGGTGCCGTAGTCACGGGCGTCCGCGGGCACGCCGAGCGCGAGGTTCGCGTCCACGGTGTCCGCACCGCTGTCCTGCAGCTGATAGGCCTGAAGCTTGTGCAACAGCCCGATTCCGCGCCCCTCGTGCCCGCGGATGTAGAGCACGATGCCACGGCCTTCCTTGGCCACGATCTGCAGCGCCGACTCCAGCTGCGGCCCGCAGTCACAGCGCAGCGACCCGAACACGTCCCCGGTCAGGCATTCGGAGTGCACCCGGACCAGGATGTCCTCACCGTCGCCGACATCGCCGTAGACGAAGGCGATGTGCTCGATCCCGTCCAGCAGGCTGTCGTAGCCGATCGCCCGGAACGTCCCGGGCTTGAGCGGGATGCGTGCCTCGGCGACCCGCTCGACCTGCTTCTCGGTGCGCCGGCGGTAGGCGATCAGATCCGCGATCGTGATCATCTGAAGGTCGTGTTCACAGGCGAACACCTCCAGTTCGTCGCGGCGCGCCATGTCCCCCTCGTCCTTCTGCGAGACGATCTCGCAGAGCACGCCCGCCGACTGCAGCCCGGCCAGCCGGGCCAGGTCGACGGCCGCCTCGGTGTGACCGGGCCGGCGCAGCACGCCGCCGCTCTTGGCGCGCAGCGGCACCACATGGCCCGGGCGCCGGAAGTCCGTGGGCAGCGACTTCGGGTCGGCGAGCAGCCGGATGGTGTGCGCGCGGTCGGCCGCCGAGATTCCGGTGGTGACGCCGTGCGAGGCGTCCACGGTCACGGTGTAGGCGGTGCCGCGCGCGTCCTGGTTGGTGTGGTACATCGGCGGCAGGTCCAGCCGGTCGCAGTCCCCCTCGGTGAGCGGGACGCAGATGTAGCCCGAGGTGTAGCGGACCATGAACGCCACCAGTTCGGGCGTGGCCTTCTCCGCCGCGAAGATCAGGTCGCCCTCGTTCTCCCGGTCCTCGTCGTCGACCACGATCACCGGTCGGCCTTGGGCGATGTCCGCGATGGCGCGTTCGATCCCGGCGATGTCCAGCGACGCCCCCGCACCACCCGGTATCCGTGTCGTCACGCGCCCTCCTGTGCCGTGCCCCCGGGACCGCCCCCGGGACCGCTCCTGTGGCCATTGTCCTCCGCGGGGCGAGCGAGTCCCGGCAGGTAGGACGCGGCCAGTTTCTCGACGTGCTTGGCGATGACGTCGACTTCGAGATTGACCGGGTCGCCGGCGCTCGCGGCGCCCAGCGTCGTCGACTCCAGTGTGGTCGGGATCAGCGCCACGGAGAATTCGTCATTGGTCACATTCGCCACGGTCAAAGAGACCCCGTCGACCGCGATCGAACCCTTTTCGACCACGTACCGGGTCAGTTTCTCCGGCAGCGTGAACCGGGTCACGCCGGCATCGTCGCGGGAGAGGAACACGCCGGTGCCGTCCACGTGCCCCTGCACGATGTGGCCGCCGAGGCGGTCCCCGACCGCGGCGGCGCGTTCCAGGTTGACCCGGTCGCCGACCGCGATCTTGGCCAGCCGCGACCGGTCGAGGGTCTCGGTGACCACGTCCACGGTGAACTCGTCGCCGGTCACCTCGACGACGGTGAGGCAGACCCCGCTCACCGCGATCGAGTCGCCGTGCCGGGCGTCCGAGGTCACCAGCGGGCCGCGCACGCTCAGCCGCGCGGCCTGGGGCAACTGCTCGACCCGGGTGATCTCGCCGAGTTCCTCCACAATGCCGGTGAACACCGCTGGAACCGCCTCCTAGTGGGTTTCCGGGTTCTGCCCAGGTGCAGGGGCGAGATTACGCGCCCCCGCGAACCCGCCCGCAGGGCGCCGTTCGCGCATCGATCCGCGGCTCACGCATCGCCCCGCACGCCGGCCATCGCCTTCGCGGCCCGCTCCCGCAGTGCCTCGACGGCCTTGCCCGGGTCCTCGGCGCCGTAGACGGCCGACCCGGCGACGAAGCAGTCCACGCCCGCTTCGGCGGCCTGCTCGATGGTGTCGGCGTTGATGCCACCGTCGATCTCCACGATCAGCTTGAGGTGCCCGGTGTCCACCAGGCGCCGCGCCGTGCGCACCTTGTCGAGCACTTCCGGGATGAACGACTGGCCGCCGAACCCGGGTTCGACCGACATCACCAGGAGCGTGTCGTAGTGGCGGAGCGTTTCCACGTGGTCCTCGAGCGGCGTCCCGGGCTTGATCGACAGGCCGGCCCTGGCCCCGGCCGCGCGGAGGTCGCGGGCGAGCATCACGGGGTCGTGGGCCGCCTCGGCGTGCACCGTGACGTTGTGGGCGCCCGCCTCGGCGTAGCCGATCGCCCACCGGTCCGGGTCCTCGATCATCAGGTGGCAGTCCAGCGGCACGTCGGTGGCCTTGAGCAGGGACTCCACGACCGGCAGCCCGAGGGTCAGGTTCGGCACGAAATGCGCGTCCATCACGTCCACGTGGATCCAGTCCGCCCCGGCCGCGGCACGGATTTCCGCACCCAGCCGGGCGAAGTCGGCGGACAGGATGCTGGGGGCGATGAGCGGTCGAGGAGCCACGATTACGCAGTGTAGGTGAGCTCCTGTGCTCCGCTGCCGGGGCACCCGGAAGAGCGGTCAGTGCCCGCCTTGGCACTGCGCTCCGCCACGATCAGGCCGCTCAGGGCACCTTTCCGGACCCTGTCCGGGCACGGAATCCGACCCGGAATCCGACCCGGCATCCGGAAGCAAGTCCAGGAGTTCTTCCCACGATCCGGTCAGCGGGCAGGTCCGCGCACCGGCGGACCGCAACGCGTCCAGGTGCCGCCGCCAGGCCGGGTGGCCGGCCCGGGTTTCCAGCACGCTGTAGCCCACCACCATCGTCACCGCCGGATCGCCGAGGGCGTCGCCGAGCACGGTCAGCGCCTGGTTGTCGGCGATGCCGAGGGCGAGCTTGGCCACCGAGTTGGCGGTGGCCGGGGCGAACAGGAAGACCGCCGGATCCGGATGCGGCCGCGGTTCCCAGGGCAATCGCGGCGCGTCGCGGACTTCGAGGTCGGTCAGTGCCCGCAGCCGGTCCAGCTCGCCGGCCGAGTCCAGCCAGTGGGCCGCCGTCGGGGTCAGGGTGATGGCGAGCCGCCAGCCCCGCTCGACGGCCGGCTCGGCGATCTCGGCGCGAAACCGCGTGTCCAGGCCGCCGCACGAGCTGGCGACCAGCCCGAGCACCCGGTTCATCGCCTGCGCAGCACGGCGCAGAACATCGCGTCGGTCCCGTGCCGGTGCGGCCACAGCTGCGCGTACGGTCCGGCGCCCAGCAGCGGGACGTCCGGGAAGAACTCGCGGGCGTCCAGGACCTCGACCTCGGCCCGGCGCGCCACCTGACCGACCACGCCCTCGGTCTCGGCCAGGTGCGGCGAGCAGACGACGTAGGCCACCACTCCGCCCGGGCGCACCAGGCCGAGCGCCGAGGCCAGCAGTTCGCTCTGCAGTTTCGTCAGATCCGCCACATCGGTGGGCCGGCGTCGCCAGCGCGCTTCCGGCCGCCGCCGCAGGGAGCCGAGCCCGCTGCACGGGGCGTCGACGAGCACCCGGTCGAATCCCGTTTCGAGTTCCGGCTCACGCCCGTCGGCGACGTGCACGGTGACCGGCAGGCCCTCGGTGGCCTGCTCCACCAGGCGGGCGCGATGGGGCGCCTGCTCGACCGCGTCGACGCGGGCACCGGAGGTCGCGGCGAGCGCGCCGAGGAGCGCGGCCTTGCCGCCCGGCCCCGCGCACAGGTCGAGCCAGCGCTCGTCCGGGCCCGCCAGGGGGACCCGGGTCAGCGCGAGCGCGCACAGCTGGCTGCCCTCGTCCTGCACGGCGGCGAGCCGTTCGCGGATCGGTTCGGACTCGCCGGGATCACCGGCCCCGGTCGGCAGATGCACGCCGTAAGGCGAGTACGGCGCCACGTCACCGCCGGTGATCGCGGCCAGCTCGTCCGCGCTGATCTCGCCGGGCCGGGCGAGCAGATGGACCGCCGGCCGCGCGTCGTCGGCTTCCAGCGCGGCACGCAGTTCCGCGCCCTTGTCACCCAGGGCTTCGGCGAACGCCCGCGCCACCCAGCGCGGGTGCGCCGTGCGCAGCGCGAGATGCCCGATCGGGTCGGCGTCGGCGTCCGGCGTCAGCTGGACGAGCCAGCCCTCTTCGTCCTTTTCGGACACTTTGCGCAGCACGGCGTTGACGAAGCCGGACGCGGGCGAACCGGCATCGGCACGGGCGAGGTCGACCGTCGCGGCCACCGCCGCGTGCTCCGGGATCCGGGTGCGCAACAACTGGTAGGCGCCCAGCCGCAGGCAGTCCAGCACCACTCCATCCACTTTGGACAGCGGCCGGTCGAGGCAGGCCGAGATCACCTCGTCGAGCAGGCCCTGGGCCCGGCACGCGCCGTAGGCCAGCTCGGTGGCCAGCGCGGCGTCACGACCGGTCACCCCGCGGCGGCGCAACAGCTCCGGCAACACCAGGTTCGCGTAGGCGTCCCGCTGGCGGACCGCGCGCAGCACCTCCAGCGCGACCCGGCGCGCCGCATCCTCGACCGGCGGGCGCCGCGGGCCCTGCTTGCGCGGCGCGGGCCTGCCCCGGCTCGGCCGGGACGGCCTGCGTTCACGTTCCTGCTTCATGCCTTCTCCTCCGCGACCGCGCACCAGCGGCCGCCCCGGGTGTCCAGACGGCGCACGGGATCGCTCACGCCAGCCGCTCCCCGGGCTCGATGCGGGTGCCGCGGGCCCAGTCCGTGGCCGCCATCCGTTTCTTGCCCTGCGCCTGCACCTCGCCGAGCTGGACCGCCTGGGTCGCGGTGCCGGCCAGCACGCGCCGGCGTTCGATCTTCAGCTCGCCCGGGGCCAGCCCGTCATCCTCCACAATGGACACCGGCCCGAGCTTGAGCCGCTCGTCACGGAACAGCGCCCAGGCACCGGGATCCGGCGTCACCGCGCGCACCAGCCGGTCGACCGCGATCGCGGGCTCGGCGAAGGACACCTTGGCGTCGTCCACGGTCAGCTTGGGCGCGTAGGTCAGCCCCTCCGCCGACTGGGGCACGGCGTGCAGCGAAGCGTCCTCGATGCCATCCATTGTGGACACCAGCAGGCGGGCGCCGGAGCGGGCCAGCCGGCCCAGCAGATCGCCCGCGGTGTCGGCGGGGCCGACCTTCTCGGTCACCACGCCGAAGACCGGTCCCGCGTCCAGCTCCCGCACGATCCGGAAGGTGGAGGCGCCGGTGATCTCCTCGCCCGCACGGACCGCGGCCTGCACCGGGGCCGCGCCGCGCCAGGCGGGCAGCAGCGAGAAATGCAGGTTGACCCACCCGTGCCGGGGAATCTCCAGCGCACGCTGCGGCAGCAGCGCGCCGTAGGCGACCACCGGGCAGGCGTCCGGGTCCAGCTCGCGCAGGCGGTCGAGAAACGCCGGGTCGCCGGCCTTGGCCGGGGTGAGTACCTCGATCCCGTGCTCGTCGGCGAGCGCGCCCACCGGCGAGCGGACGAGCCTGCGGCCCCGCCCGGCGGGCGCGTCGGGACGGGTCACCACGGCGACGACCTCATGCCGGGGCGCGTCGAGCAAGGCCTGCAGGGCGGGCACGGCGGGTTCCGGGGTACCGGCGAACACGAGGCGCATCAGCACGCCCCCGCGCCAGGAGACTGGGTGGACATCCCGCCCAGTCTAGCCAGCGCCTTCGGTTCCCCCGTCGGCTCCCGGACCGCAACCCGGCGACGCGGCCGAAACCGTGGTTTCGGCAGGCAGCGCGAAAGCCCGGGACGGAAACCCGGCTCAGATGAGTTCGAGGGGATCGAGCTGGATGCGGACGGGCGAGGCGTCCTTGCGGGCGACCCGGCCGGCCTGGGCGGCGGCGAGCGTGGCCGCGAGCGCGCGCCCTTCGGCGCGCTGGACGCGCACCAGCGCGCGTTCCCGTTCCGTACGCCCTTCCTCGTCCGGCTCACCGAGCGGGACCGGGCCGAGGATCTCGCCCGACTCGGGCAACGACAGCTGCTCCAGCAACGACGCCACGGCGTCGGGAGCGCCCTCGACGCTCGCCATCCGCACGGCGGGCGGGAAGCCCAGCTCGCGGCGCTCGGCGAGTTCGCGTTCGGCGTGCCAGGCGGGATCCCAGCGCACGAGCGCCTGCACCGGGACGAGTCCCGCCTCGGCGCCGACCACGATCCGCCCGCCCGCCGCGGCCGGCCGCACCAACGCCGCCGCGGCCATCCACCGCCGCAGGGTCTCCTCGGCGGCGCGCAGGTCCTGGCGGCCCAGCAGCGCCCAGCCGTCCAGCAGCAGCGCGGCGCCGTAACCGCCTTCGGCGACCGGCTCCGCTCCCGGCGTGCACACCACGAGCGCGGGCCCGCCGGGCACGGCGGCCAGCACCTCGCGCGCCCCCGAGGTGCGCACGGCCACGCCGGGGAAGGCGCGGCCCAACTCCTCGGCGGTCCGCTTGGCGCCGACCACCATCGCCCGGAGCCGGGTGGCTCCGCAGGCCGGGCACCGAAACGCCGCCTCGGGTGCCCCGCACCAGCGGCAGTGCGCGGGCCCGCCGCCCTCGCCGCGCAAGCCCAACGGGCCCGCGCAGCGGCGGCAGTGTGCCGGCGTCCGGCAGCGCACGCAGGCCAGCGCCGGGACATACCCGCGCCGCGGCACCTGGACCAGCACCGGTGCCTCCGCGCCCAGCGCCTGCCGCGCCGCTTCGAAGGCCACCGCGGGCAGCCGCGCGGCCCGCGCTGCCTCGTCCCGGGCCACATCGAAGTCCTCACCGACCGGCGTGACCCGCGGCGCCGCCGCGCGCAGTTCCGCGCGGGAAGCGGTGACCGGATGCGCCCACCCGGACTCTACGAGCACCTGCGCCTCAGCCGTGCGGGTGAACCCCGCGACCACCAGCGACGCCCCGTCCGCGTGGGCGCGTTGCATCAGCACGTCGCGCACCTGCGGATACGGCATGTGCGGATCGACGTGCAGGTCGTCGCCGTCGTCCCAGACCACGTACAGTCCCGGATCGGCGACCGGCGCGAACATCGCCGCGCGGGTGCCCACCACGATCGGCACGGCACCACGCGAAACCGCGAGCCAGCGCCGGTACCGCTCGGCCGGGCCGAGATCGGCGAACAGCGCGACCACGGCGTCCTCCCCCGCCAGGCGCACGCACGCCGCGTGCAGGCGGGCGAGATCCCGCTGGTCCGGCACGACCAGCACGGCGCCGCGGCCACCGCCCGCCACGACCACGGCGGCCTCGGCCAGCCGGGCCGGCCAGTCCTCACCCGGCAGCGCCTGCCACACCGCGTGCGCCTGCCGCCGGGTGCGGAGGGCCTCGACGAACGCGTCACCCCGCTGGTAGCGCGACCAGCCGGTGGCCTCCGGCGCGGGCCGGACCTCGGCGGGGTGCCGGGCCGGCTCGCCCTCGGCCTTGGCGTGCCGGGGCGGGATCGCCAGGCGCAGCACGTCGATCATGGTCCCGCCGTAGCGCTCGGCGACGGCGCGGGCCAGCACGGCCAGCCGGGTGGTCAGCACCGGCTCGCTGGAGGTGACCCGTTCCAGGAACGCGAGCCGGCCGCGGTGTTCGCTGGTCGGTCCGCGCTCCACGATGAAGCCGTCGACCAGCTGCCCGGCGAACCGCACCCGCACCCGCGCGCCCGGCACCGCCGCCTCGGCCAGCTTCGCCGGGACCTGATAGTCGAAGGTGCGGTCCAGGTGGGCGAGCGGGACGTCCACCACGATCCGCGCGATCGGGTCCGTCTCCGCCGGGCTCTGCTGTCCCTTGCGCGGCTGTCCCTTGCGCGGCTGTCCCTTGCGCGCGCCTGGTTTGCCCACGGCCCGCTCGGCCGCGGGGGCATCCCACAGGGGGGTCGTTTCGGGCCCGCTCACAGCCAGTTCTCTACCAGATGCCCCCGACCGTTCCCGCGCCGCGGCCGCGTGGTGCGGGACGCTACGTGGCGGACCGCAGGTCCTCGGCGCGGTCGGTGGATTCCCAGGGCAGGTCCAGCTCCGGGCGGCCGAAGTGACCGTAGGCCGAGGTCTGCGCATAGATCGGGCGCAACAGGTCCAGATCACGGATGATCGCGGCCGGACGCAGATCGAACACGTCGGAAATCGCCCGCTGGATCTTGGCCGGATCGACCGTCTCGGTGCCGAAGGTCTCCACGAACAACCCCACCGGCGAGGCCTTCCCGATCGCGTACGCGACCTGCACCTCGACCCGCGACGCCAACCCCGCGGCCACCACGTTCTTGGCCACCCACCGCATCGCATACGCCGCCGACCGGTCGACCTTCGACGGATCCTTGCCCGAAAACGCCCCGCCGCCATGGCGCGCCATCCCGCCATAGGTGTCCACGATGATCTTCCGGCCGGTCAGCCCGGCATCACCCATCGGCCCGCCGATGACGAACCGGCCCGTCGGGTTCACCAGCAGCTTCGCCTCGGCCGAATCCAGGTTCACCGCGTCCAGCTCCGGCTTGACCACCTGCTCGCGCACGTCCACCCCGAGCATGGTGTCCAGGTCGATGCCCTCGGCATGCTGCGTGGACACCACCACCGTGTCCAGCCGCACCGGCTGGTCCCCGGCGTACTCGATGGTCACCTGCGTCTTGCCGTCCGGACGCAGGTAGGGCAACACCCCGTCCTTGCGCACGCCCGTCAGCCGCCGCGAGAGCCGGTGCGCCAGCGCGATCGGCAGGGGCATCAACTCGGGCGTGTCGCTGCACGCGTACCCGAACATCAGGCCCTGATCACCCGCGCCCTGCCGGTCGATCTCGTCCAGCGCGTTTTCCAGCCTCGTCTCGTACGCGGTGTCCACGCCCTGCGCGATGTCCGGCGACTGCGCCCCGATCGCGACGTTCACCCCACACGAATTGCCGTCGAACCCCTTGGCGGAGGAGTCGTAGCCGATCTCCAGGATCGTCTCCCGCACGATCGTCGGGATGTCCGCGTACGCCTCGGTGGTCACCTCTCCGGCGACGTGCACCTGACCGGTGGTGATCATGGTCTCCACGGCCACCCGGGACCGCGGATCCTTGGCCAGCAGGGCGTCCAGGATCGAGTCGCTGATCGCATCGCAGATCTTGTCCGGATGTCCCTCGGTCACGGACTCCGACGTGAACAACCTGCGGCTCGACTCCGTCACGGCACGTCACTTCC
>DASSAD010000396.1:0-6361 GCA_035685725.1 Amycolatopsis sp.
CGCCGATTGGCTAGAGTTACCCGCGCCACTCGAACCGACCAGAAACGGACACGCTGTGCGATCACCCGATGACCTGTACGCGGTCGTGCCGGCGGGCGGAAGCGGAACCCGGCTCTGGCCGCTGTCCAGGGCGGCACATCCCAAGTTCTTCCAGCCGCTGACCGGCACGTCGAGGTCGTTGCTGCAGGCGACCTTCGACCGGCTCCGCCCGCTGGTGGAGCCGGAGCGCATCTGTGTGGTCACCGGTGTCGACCACGCCGCCGGCGTCGCCCGCCAGCTGCCGGAGGTGCCCGAGCACAACATCATGGTCGAACCCGCGCCGCGCGACTCCTGCGCGGCGATCGCGCTCGCGGCGGCCGTGATCGAACGGCGCCGGCCGGGCGCGCTGATGGCCTCCTTCGCCGCCGATCACCTGATCCAGGACGAGGACGCCTTCCGCCACACGGTGCTGACGGCGGCCGCGGGCGCCGCGGACGGCCTGCTCATGACGGTCGGCATCATGCCGACCCGCCCGGAGACCGGGTACGGGTATGTGCAGTGCAGCGAAAAGGTACGGCCGTCGACCGTCCAGCCGGTGCTGAAATACCGCGAAAAACCGCCGCTGGACGTCGCGAAGCAGTTCGTGGAGTCCGGAAAGTATCTGTGGAACGCCGGCATGTTCATTTGGCGCACCGACGTCTTTCTCGCGCGCCTGGCCGAATACCGGCCCGACATCGCCAAACTCATTCAGGAGATCGCCGCGGTCTGGGACACCCCGCGGGCCGCGGAAGTGCTCGGCAGGATCTGGCCCACGGTGCCGCGCATCGCCGTCGAATACGCGGTCATGGAACCGGCGGCTGCCGACGGCCTGGTCGGGACCGTGCCGGGCGACTTCGGGTGGAGCGACATCGGCGACTTCGAGACGGTCGCGACGCTGCTCGGCACCGCGGAATCGGGGTCCACTGTGGTCGACCTGTCCGGACAGCCGGCGTCCGGACCGTCCGTCGTCGGGCTGGACAGCGACAACCTGGTCGTGCTGCCCCGGCCCGGGAAACTGGTCGCGGCACTGGACGTGCACGATCTGATCGTCGTCGACACCGAGGACGCGCTCCTGCTCTGCCGCCGCGATCGCGCGCAGGACATCAAGAAACTCATCGAACTGTTGCGCGAGCGCGGCGCCGAAGCACACATCTGAGCGGCCGGTCGCGCCGCCGCGAAGCCGGACCGACCGGTTCGCGGGAACCGGAGCGCGCGCCCGAAGGCCCGGGGTGAGATCTCTCTCGCCGGGCCGTTTCCCGCCCGGCGCGCCGTCGATCCACCCGCGACCCGGACCGGCCCGGCGGACCCGGGCTCCCGCCGCGAGCAGGCTGAATTGCCCGGCTCCAGCGCGCTTCCCCGGGCACCCGAGCACCACCGCGGACGTCAAGTCGCGACCGCCGCACGGACGAAAAAGTCGAACTCCGCAAGGAGAATCCGCGTGCCTACTGACGGCGACGGCCGAAAGGGCCTACTCTGTACGACACGGGTGGCCCTGATCGGAGGGGCCAGCAGGTCGAATCGGAGGGCCGGGAGAATGGACCCCCTCGAACGAGCCGACGCGTTGCTGGCCCGGGCACGGGCGCGTGGTTCCTTTGTGGTCACGCCGGAGAATGCCATTTCTCCGATGGACGCCTCCAAAACGCAGCAGATCCCGCGCTCGGTGGTGAATCGGATCGACCGCGGCGAAGACCCGGACACCACCGCCGTCGTGCCGTCCTCGGTGATCGACTCGGTGCGCGGCAAGCTGCCCGAGCTGAAACCGGACACCCGCGTCGACCTGCCCGCCGTGCGGATGACGGAGCCGATGCGTGTGCCGGAGCCATCGGAAAAGGACGCCGGCGGGCTCATCCCCACCACGACCCAGTCGACCGGCCGTTCCGACCTCTCCCGGCGCCTCGACGGGCTGTGATCGTGGGCGTGGCTCCCCGCCGGGAGCCACGCGAGTTCATGCGTCCGCCGGACGGACGCCCGGGTTCAGCCCCGCGTCTCGATCTTCAGTCGCAGCGCGAGACCCAGCTTGATCGCGGCCAGCACCGGTCGCCACGCCGGGCCGCGATGCCGGTCCGCGAGATAGCGGTAGGCACTCGCGTGGTGGGCCGCCAGCATCTTCCGGGGAGCGCGGGAGGTCGCCTTGCCGCCGATGTGCGTGACCGCGGCCGACGGGGCATAGACGTTCTGCCAGCCCGCCCGGCCGATCCGGTCGCCGAGATCGACATCCTCGAAGTACATGAAGTAGCGGGGATCGAAGCCGCCGACCGAGTCGAAGGCCGCCCGGCGGAACAGCTGACACGAGCCCGAAAGCCAGCCCGCCGTCCGCTCCACGGGGGCGCGCTCCTGCCGGTAGGCCCGGGTCCACGGGTTCGCCGGCCAGATCTTGCCGAACACCGCGTGCCCGATCCCGCGCCCGAGCGAGGGCAGCAGCCGGGCCGAGGGGTAGACCGCGCCGTCGGGCTCGCGGATGAGCGGCCCGAACGCCCCGCCCCGGGGCCAGCGCTGGGCGACCTCCAGCAACGTGTCCAACGAGCCGGGCTCCCACTCCAGGTCGGGGTTCGCCACGACCACCCACCCGTAGCTGTCGTCGAGTTCGGCGACCCCGCGGTTGGCGCCCCCGCCGTAGCCGAGGTTCTCCCCGATTCTCAGCAGCCGCACGTTCTTGCGCTGCGACGCCTTGTCGAGCGCGTCGTCCGTGGAATCGTTGTCGGCCAGCACGACCCGCACATCGCGCGCCGTGGCCTTCTCGAGCGTGTCGAGGAAACGTTCCAGGTCCTCGCCGGGGAAGTAGGTCACGACGACCACGGCGAGCCCATCGCCATAGCGTGTCGGCTCGGTCACGCGGGCCATTGTGCCCGCCTCACCCCTCGGCCCCGGGACCAGCCCCCGCGACCGCGCAGCGCGCCACGGGACGGATCGCGGTGCGCCGTCAGGCGCGCTGGTGAGCAAGCCAGGCCTGCCCGTAGGCCTCCCGGTGCTTCTCGGCGCTGCCGGCCCAGGAGAACTCCTTCGCCCGCCGTTGCGCGGCGGCGGCCAGCACGGCCCGGCGTGCCGGGTCGTCGAGCAGTTCGGACAGCGCGATGGCGATGTCCCCCGGACCGACCCCGCAGTAGGCCACCGCGTCCCCGCCGACCTCCGGCAGCGACAACCGGCGCGTGGTGAGCACGCACGCGCCACACGCCATGGCCTCCAGTACCGGCAGCCCGAAACCCTCGCCCAGGCTCGGATAGGCGACCAGTTCGGCCCCGCCGAGAAAACCGGCCAGCGTGTCGAACGGCAGGTAGCCGGCCCGGATCACGCGCAGCCGCAGCGGCGCGGCGTCGAGCGCCTTCTCGACCTGCGTGTCCCACCCCGGCTGGCCGGCCAGCACGAGCGCGGGCGGGTCCGGCCGGTCGCCGACCGCCTGCACGAAACCGCGGATCAGTGCGGGCACGTTCTTCCGCGGCTCCAAGGCGCCGAGGAACGCCACGTACGGCGTGCGCTCGACGCCGATCACCGCGCGCGCGTCCGCCACCTCTTCCGGCGAAGGTGGATGGAACCGTTCCACGTCGACGCCGTGCTCGATGACCGCCAGCTCGCCGGCACGGGCCCGGGTCACCCGGGCCAGCTCGGACGCGGTCGCGCGGCTCGGAACGACGCAGAGCGTGGCGCGGCGCAGCGCGGTATGCGTCCAGGCGCGGAAAAACCGCGCCTTGACCGACGAGTGCAGAACGGCGTCGGTGAAGAACGTCGCGTCGTGCAACGTCACCACCGACGCCGCGGAACTCGCCAGCGGCATCGTGTAATGCGGCGAATGGACGACGTCCACGCCCAGTTTCCGGGCAAGTCTGGGCAGTGTCGTCTGCTCCCACACCAACCGCGCGGTCCGGGTGGCCGTCGACTGCGCGGTCGGGACGATCCGCGAACGCGGCGCGATCCGACCGTAGAGCCCACTGTCGCGCGGCTGGCAGACCACCGTGATTCCCGCGTCGTCGTCATCGAGTGCCTGCACCAGCGAGTCCACGTAGCGGCCGACCCCGCCTCGGTCCGCGGGCACGGCGGTAGCGTCGATCAAAACGCCGGGTTCGCCTCTTCCCACCCGTGCAAGAGTACGACCCTCCCCAGTCCGATTGGTCAGGAACTTACAAAACCGGGTTCGCGTGGATACTCCAAACGGCCCTAGCGGCCGCGTTCCAGGTGAACTCGGCCGCCCGCTGACGTCCCCTTGCGGCGAGCTCTGTCACCCGATCCGGCGAAGAAATCACCGATCGCAGCGCTTCGGCGAGCGCTTTCGCATCACCCCGCGGCACTCCCACTCCCGCTCCCCCGGCGACCTCCACGAGCGCGGGCGCGTCGGAGTGCACCACCGGAATCCCCGCGGCCATCGCCTCCAGCACCGGCAGCCCGAACCCCTCGGCCAGGCTCGGCGCCGCGAGCACGGTCGCCCGCCGCAGCACCGCGGCCAGTTCGTGGTCGCTCAGCCGGCCGAGCACCAGGGCGTTTCCGGTGTCCACGGCTCCCCAGCCGCGCTGGCCGACCAGCACCAGCGGCACGCCGAGCGCGGCCGTGGCCGCCACGAGCACGTCCACTCCCTTGCGTGGCTCGATCGTTCCGACCGCCAGCACGAACGTGCCGGGCAACTCGACGCCGACCGTCCCGTCCCGGGTCAGGACCTCGGTCACGCCGTGTCCCGCGACCCGTACCGGCGCGCGGACCTCGACCCGGCCCGCCAGATCGTCGGCCACCGCCTTGGTCGGCACGAGCAGACCGGTCGCCCGCCGGGCCGCGCGGGCGATCATGCTCCGGTGCCAGGCGACCCCGCGCGGCGTCAGCGTTTCGGGGTGGGTCCACGGGACCGTGTCGTGCACGGTCACCGAAAGCGTGTGCCGGCCGGCCACCGGCGGCGCCAGCGGGGTGGGCGCGTGGACGGCGTCGCCGCCCGGCCAGAACGGGACGCCGAGCTGCCACGCGGCGATCAGCGCCCGAGGCGGGACCGGCAGGACGCGCGGCCCGCGAACGCCGTCCACCTGGGCCTTTTCCACCTCGGCGTGGCGGGCCACGACGCTGGAAACCACCCAGTCCGCAGGCGCCGTCGCGGCCAGGGCGCGCAGCAGTTCGGCGGTGTAGCGCCCGGTCCCGCCCGGGACGGGGGCCAGCAGTTGCTCGGCGATCACCACGAGTTCCGGCACGAGGCCGTATTCTGCTCGCCGTGCCGCCCAGTGCAGCGGGGAACCGGGGGACGCCGGCCCAGTGACCACCGAAGAGACCACCGAAGAGACCACCGAAGCAACCACCGTCGTCGTGGTCACCTGGCGCGGAGTCGAGCACATCACCGCCTGCCTCGACGCGCTCGCCGCCCAGCGGCGTCCACATCGGACCCTGGTGGTGGACAACGCCTCCGACGACGGGACCGCGGCGCTCATCGCCGCGCATCCGGCCAAGCCCGAGGTCCTGCGGCTGCCGCGCAACCTCGGTTACGCGGGCGCGATGAGCGCCGCCCTGCCCCGGATCGCGACGCCCCTGATGGCCTGGCTCAACGACGACGCGGCGCCGGACCCGGCGTGGCTCGCCTGCCTCGAAGACGGACTGGGGCAGGCCGCCGCGGCGGGGTCGCGGCTCGAATACGCGGATGGCACGGTCCAATCACTCGGCGTCTCGCTGACCGCCGACGGGTACGGGGCGGACGCCACCGAGCTGCCCGCCTTCGGGTTCTGCGGCGGCGCCGCCCTGCTGCGCACGGACGTGCTGCGCGCCATCGGCGGAGTGCCGTCGGGCTTTTTCTGCTACTACGAGGACACGGACACGGCGTGGCGCCTCCGCCTCGCCGGGCACGAGATCAGCACCGTCGAGCGGGCGCGGGTGACCCATCGCCACGGGGCCAGCTCCGGACCGGGCTCGCGTGCTTTCCACCGCTGGAACGAACGCAACCGTTTGCTCACGCTTTTCCGGTGTGCACCGGCCGCGATCGCGCTGCGCGAAACAGCGCGGTTCGCCGCGATCACCGCCCTGCTCCCGGTGCGCCGCGATGTCCCGAACGCGCCGAATTTCCGCCTTTCGCTGCGCTGCCGGGTGCTCGCCGAGGTGGTCCTGCGACTCCCCTCGGCGCTGCGGGCACGCCGCGCCATTTCCCGACACTCGACCGTCGACCGGGGCCACGTCTGGCGGAGCTGGAGCGGGCGGCAGGCCGCCGAGGTGGCCGCGCCTTCCGGAGGCACCGCGCCGCATCGCTAGTATGCGACCTCACACGGCGAGCTGGAGGTCGGCATTGGTTCAGGGGGATACGCCATTACCGCTGGTCTCGGTGATCGTGGTGAACTACCGCGGCGCCGACGACACCATCACCTGCCTGCGCGCGCTCACCGGGGACGTCGAC